>JALZJF010000018.1 GCA_030859905.1 Acidobacteriota bacterium | reverse complement strand
CCGCCCGTTAACACGGGCTGATGCTCATCTTCGTTGCTTTCCTGGGGCTCACGCCCCAGGCTTTACGCTGCCGCCTGCTACCGCAGGCTGGATTGAATGCTGGTTCATGAATAATCCGGGCTAGGGTCCTGTCTCTCAAAGTTCTAACCGCAAATAGTGTCCTGGCCGCAGAGAGTTCTTTAGCTCCGGAGGAGCGCAATGTGCCTCTCAGCGAAGCCAAATATTTCGCTCCTCCGGAGCTTCAAAGTTTTGAGCTTACTGCTCGCCTAGCAACCTATCCCCGCCGCGCTTCAGCAATTGGTGCGCCAATTGCGAGCCCAGCTCTTCCGCCCCTGCTGTTGAGCCAGTTAGCTTGCCTCTCACGATTTCCTGACCGAGCGGATTTGCGACCAGCCCCTGAAGCACAAGCTGGTTGCCAGAATCGACGGCATAACCGGCGATAGGCAACTGGCAGCCACCGCCCAAAGCGCGCAGGAAGGCCCGCTCAGATGCGCAAGCAATCTGCGTTGCCGCGTGGTTAAGCGGGCTAACAAGCGCAATGGTGGAACGATCATTCGCACGCGCTTCGACTGCCAGCGCCCCCTGGCCCACTGCGGGCAACATTTCTTCAGTCGCTATTAACGCGCTGATGCGACTTTCCAGCCCCAGACGGCGAAGCCCGGCTGCGGCTAAAATAAGCGCGTCGTACTGTCCCTCATCGAGTTTGCGCAGTCTCGTGTCGACATTACCTCGCACATCTTTGATGACAACATCGCGGCGCAGGTATTTCAGCTGAGCAAGCCGCCGCTGGCTGGATGTGCCTACCACCGCGCCCGTTGGCAACTCGTTCACTGAACTCAAAGTTTGTGCTTCCCTGAGCACAAGGGCGTCGCGCGCGTCCTCACGCTCGCAAATTGCCGCGATAGTAAGCAGGTCGGGGAGGTTTGTCGGTAAATCTTTTAATGAATGGACTGCCAAATCTATTCGGCCAGCGAGTAATGCGTCTTCCAATTCTTTGGTAAAGACACCTTTGCCGCCGATCACTGAGAGTGGCTCCGTCGTTACGTCACCCGTTGTTCTTATAATCTCAATTTCAACCGTGACTTTCGGGTGGAAACGCGAAACAAGGGTTCGAATCCAATTCGCTTGCCAGAGCGCAAGCTTCGAACCACGCGAGCCGATAACCAGAAGGTGTCTCATTACGGGGAGAGCGGCTTTGTCCAAACTCAGCGAGGTTACGAAATACTAAACTCGAATGTCGTCGCTTACTACGGAACCGCGAGCGGTAGCGACCGGATCACAGATTCAACTCGCCTTGATTGCGGTTTTACCGGATGTTGAGTGTCTGCTCCGGTCGCTACCGCTCGCGGTTCCGTATTGGAGCAGGAGCTGCTCTAAGTTAGTTATGATCGTAGAGTCCTTCCATTCTTAGTTTTGATACAGACTCCAAGCGCTCTCATACGCCCGGCCAAAGTCCTGCAGGTCAATCATCGAGATCGAATTCTTCACGCCAGGCCTGCATGCTGTCGCTGTCGCCGGAGTCGAAAGAACGTCGCATGCGGTCTACCAGCGGATGAGAGATCTTGTTGACAGTGGAAAGCAACAAAGCCTCGACCGCGCTTTCCTGTTCAGGGGTTAAATGGCCCAGTCGATTGCGTTGTCGGATCATCTCAGATCGAGCAATGTCGTGAAGTTTTTGGCGCAGAGCGCCAATCGAAGGTCCGATCTCCATCACTCGTAAGCTCTGCTGAAACTGCATTACTTCGGAGTCAACGATCAATTCCGCTCGCTCAGCTTCGCGCTCCCGTTCCCTGATATTGGAAGATATCACTGACTCGAGATCATCGATGTCGAAGATGAAAGCATTGGGAAGGGCGCCAATTGCGGGATCGAGATTTCTGGGCACGCTGATGTCTATGAAGAACGCGGGACGGTTACGCCTGCGGTTGAGCGCCTCGCGGACCATCTTGGCCGTCACTACATATTCGCCCGCGCCGGTGGAGCAGACGACTATGTCAGCATCGGGAAGGTAATCGGCGAGTCTTTCAAAGTTCACGGCCTGGCCGCCAAATTCCTTCGCCAGACGTTCGGAGGACTCTTGACTTCGGTTTGCGATTAGCACCCTCGACACTCCGGCATTAATTAGGTGCCGAGCTGAGAGTTCGGCCATTTCACCGGCGCCGACCAGCAGTACTGACTGTCCTTTGAGTGAGCCAAAGATCTTCTTGCCAAGTTCAACCGCCATGTAGCTGATAGAAACGGCGTGTGCCGCTATCCCCGTTTCACTCCTTACACGTTTGGCCACGCGAAACGCTTGATGTATTAGGCGATTGAGAACCCGCCCGGCCGTGCCCGCTTCAAGCGCAACCGAATACGCTTGTCTCACTTGTCCCAGCACTTGGGGCTCACCAACAACCATTGAATCGAGGGAAGAGGCCACGCGGAAGATGTGGCGCACGGCCTGGTCATCCACGTGGCTGTATGAATGGTCTTGCAATAGATCGTGAGGCAAACTTCGCGACTGACTAAGGAATTCGGTTACCCGTTCGCGGCTTTGGGTAACTTGCTCGCTGGTAGTCGCGGTTAGCACCTCAACTCGGTTGCAGGTCGAAACGATCAATCCTTCGCGAACTACATCGCCGTCGACGAGCGCACGCAGGCCCTCGGCGCAAGCTGCTTCTGAGAACGCCAACAGCTCGCGCACCTCCACGGGGGCGCTCTTGTGATTAACTCCTACCAGGACTATTGACATGATACAGCGGTAAACTCGGTTATCTAGTGTTGGAGTCTTAGAAACTTGGCATCGCGCCTGTTCGCCGCAATTAAAGAGAAGCGATCCACGAAATTTCACGAAGAGACACCAAGGTCAATTCGTGCGGGTTCGTGTGATTTCGTGGATCGTTGTTTTCTGTCAAAACTTCGCTCACAGAACAAGAAATTGCCGACCTGGTACTAGAGGGGTTCAGCCGAACACGTGATAGCCTCCCATCCACCTTGCGCCAAAGAAGGTGCATAAAACGAGCCCAAACCCGGCGACTCCCAACCAGGCCGCACTCCGGCCCCGCCAATGAGCAGTTGAGCGATATACGATCAGCAAGAGATAGAGCAACCAGGTTAGTAGGGCGAAGATCTCTTTCGGATCATTGTGCCATAGAACGCCGTATCGTGACGACGACCAAAGCATGCCGGTCGCAATTCCAACCGTCAACAATGCCAGGCCAATGGCCGCAGCACTGGTAGCGATTTCGTTAAGAGTCGTGAGCGATGGTAGCCGATGAAAGATCGCGCTGAAGGTCTTAAGCTTTAGCTCTCTCTCCTGGAGCAGGTACATCACACTAGTGACGAACACAACGAAGAAAGCGGCGTAGGCAAACAGTAGGAGAGTAGTGTGAATCGGAAACAGCCACGTACCGGAGAAGCCTGGCTCCTGAGTGTCTTCGGGCGAACTAATTAGAAGCGCCAGAAAGACCAGGAGCGAAACTGCGGGCAGCGTGAAACTTCCGAGCGCATGAGCGCCATACCGGTATCTCACCAGCGCGTAACTCCCAACCATAGTCCAGGCCAGAAACGACAGAGTTTCGCGAAGATAGAAGAGCGGATAATGACCGCCTAGAAACCAATCGGCAACCAGGGCGGTGGTATGCAGCACGAAGCCGCTCGCCATAGCCCAATCGGACACCCGCTGCAGCGCCCGTCGTTTGTTGAACAAAGCGAGCACTGAATGAATTGCAGAAACTACGTAAGCTGCAAGGGCTGCGAGTAAAAGTGATCTCATCCCGGTTGAAGGGTAGCGATTCAGTATTCTAGTTCATCAACTCGCGGCCAGCAATAAGCAGCGTTCGCGGCGGGTAGTGTCCTAATTTGATAATTGGTTCGGCGGAACAGACGATCCACGAAATCACACAAACAAACACGAAAATGGTTAGTGATCTTTCGTACATTTCGTGGATTGTTTGTGATTCCCGTTCTTACCTCATGGTGGAGCCTGTGTTAACCCCCGCCCAAAAGGGTCCTAAACTTGAATTGTGAATTCAAGGATGAGTGGCTGCAAGTCTTGAGCGGGGGCGCGCTTCGCTTTGCCCCCTTCCCGACCTGCAAGTCAACGGGGCTTGAGGCGTGCTTTTAATTCCTGGGCGTTCAACCGTTGTCACGGGAGGTGGTAAAGGCTATTCTGAATTTGTCCTCGCAGGTAGCGAACAACCTGGCCTCAGAAGGTGCGACCAAAGTGTTTACCGAAGTTCAGAGTAGAGAATTGATGCGAACCGTAATAGCGCGCATCTTCCTGCTCGGATTGCTCTGTATTTCATTCCAGGTTGGCAGCAGCGCCCAGGCTGCAGGCTCAAGGCAAGGTCAAGACGAGAGCCGGAAGACTCAAAAACCAGAAGCAGCACAACTGAAGCCAGAGCGAACTGCACCCGAAGATCAGAAGGAGGTGGAAACTCTCAAAATCGAGACGGATCTCGTGACCGTACCCGTCATCGCCACCGACCGAAACGGACTCTACATCCCCGATTTACTAAAGAACGACTTTTCGATATCAGAAGACGGTGTCCGGCAGGAGATAGCCTTCTTTGCCACGATCAGTGTGCCTTTTCACGTCGTCTTGATGCTCGACACAAGTGCGAGCACGCAGGAGAGACTTGGGGTGATCCAGCAGGCTGCAGTAGCTTTCGTCGAGCACTTGCAAAGCCGGGATCGAGTAAAAGTGATCTCGTTTGATGATCAGGTTCATGACCTCAACGACTTTACCAATGATCGGGAAACCCTTAAAGCTGCAATCTATCGCGCACGTTCCGGGCAAGGCACGAAGCTCTACGATGCATTTGGGCAGGCGCTTTCTTCGCTTGGTCGAATTCAAGGACGTAAGGCGATAGTGCTCTTCACCGACGGCGTCGATTATCATAGCGACTTCGCAAGTTTCGATGGCACATTGCGCGGACTGGATGAAGAGGGCGTATTGGTTTACCCGATTCGATACCACACCCGTGCATACACCGAACGTATAGCCCGGCAACAATCGGGTCAAGTTCCGCAGTTACCCACAATTGCCGTAATCAGAACACCTCCGTCCGGGACCACGGTCCCGACCTTCCCCAGCGACGATCCGAGCTCGATTCCCACTTCGGACCCGCGCACCAAGACGGGACCTTTTGGCCTGCCGCTGCCGGACGAAATTATGCGCAGGCGCCGCGAGAGCCAGCGCGAACCTGACCGGGATCGCGATCGAGATCGAATGCCTCCTGATCAACTGCCGCCCACCGCAGGTCGCCGGCCAGGCGGTACGGGTAAGGATGACTCCTGGCCCGATCGCAGAAATGAACCGGACGCGACATCGAGTGGCCCTTCAAGACGTGGCCAGGATTCAATCGGCATGCTCCTGGACCATCTATACTTCACGGCAGATAGTTACCTTAAAGCTCTTGCCGGCAAATCTGGTGGCCGTTTGTTACGCGCCGATACTCTAAGATCGCTTCCTGACGCATTCGCAAGTATCGCCGCCGAGCTGCGAACGCAATATTCAATCGGCTACTACCCTACCAATAAGGACCGGGATGACGGATATCGAAAGATCAAGGTCAAGAGCACTCGTAAGAATGTAGCCATCCGGGCTCGCCCTGGTTATCGTGCACCGAGGGGTGGTTGAGCAAGAGCATCAAAGTTTGTTGTTTGAGCAATTTGGACCGACCAAGAGCGATCCACGAAATTACACTAGCTGACACGAAGTCTTGTTCGTGACATTTCGTGCGAGTTCGTGGATCGTATCTAACTCTACCTTGGTTGGTGTAAGGGCCCGCCCACCTCGAATTGGGACACTCCATGCGCGACTCTTCTCTTGTTTGCCTCACCCAGCCATGCTAGTTTTGGTCACCACGAAAAACAGTTTAGAGAATCTGTGCTAACGCTTTCCGCAAAGCGAACCGCTTCACGACGATGCCTAATCGCGACGATGTGCAAGAAGAGATCGGACTGAATCCGACCGCTACTGTCGTGAGAGCACGCAGAGCGCTCAACCAACGTTAAGGGGCAGTATGGGCTGCGGCGGTTGCATTGGCGTCGCGCGGGAGGTCAAGACCGACGCCAGGATAAAAATGGCCAGGCTCAGGAAGGCGGCGAGAATGCCGGTTAATAGTGCCTGGGTCTTGCGCCGTCGAGCAGTGTGTCTATACACGAACATGGCGGCCAGTACGACAGCGGCTACCGGCAGAATGAATGTCGAAGCGACTAAGAGATCGGGCGAGGAAAGTCCTTTGAGCGAGGACCCCATGATGATAGCTATTGAAGCGCCCGAACCTACGATGGCCGAGACGAATGAGGCAATCAGTACCAGCTTCAGGCGCATACCATCCGGTCCTTTGACGATTGGCGGTGAAAACGATGGCTTGTTTGAAGTAATCCCCACGACTCCCACATGCAATCGCCAAGAATAACATACGCTAGCACCCGGGTGGCCCAAGCAGTTTCTGGATCTGCTAACTAATTACTCGTTAAAGGATTAATGGTCTGGGAGATGCTAACCAGAAGCGCCCTAATTTATCTTTCGCGTCACGAAGGTTTCAAGGAGTTTGCGGCTCACTTTAAGCCCTTTCAGAAAATGACCACCCGATTCGTGGCGGGCGAGTCCGTTGAAGAAGCGGTCGCAGCTATTCGCCAGCTTAACGCTGCGGGGTGCGGCGCCTCCTTTGATCACCTTAACGAATCCGTGGCGAATGCCCACGAGGCGGAGAAAGAGATAGAAGAGTATTTGCGAATTCTGGATCAGATTGAAAAATCAGGCATCGACTCAAACGCTTCGATCAAACTTACCCAGTTTGGACTCGAACTAGATCCGGAGCTGGCCTACCAGAACGCGCGCACGGTGGTTGCGGATGCCGCAAGGCGCGGCAATTTTGTCAGGGTTGACATGGAAAGCTCAGGCGTCACTCAGGTGACCATAGATATTTTCAAACGCCTGCGAAGTGAATTTGGTTTGAATGACGTGGGAGTCGTTTTGCAGTCTTATCTGCGACGCACTTACGCTGATGCGCAGGACTTACTAAAGATTCCGGCTCGGATCCGGATCTGCAAGGGAGCTTACAACGAACCTCCGGAAGTGGCATTCCCGGACAAGAAAGACACGGATGAAAACTATATCAGCGTGATGCAACTATTGCTTTCGAGTGGCGTCTATCACGGCATCGCCACTCACGACCCGAAGATGATTGACGCTACGATTGAATTTGCCGGGCGCGAAGGAATCGGCAAAGAAGCCTATGAGTTTCAGATGTTATACGGAGTGCGCCGCGATCTTCAGCATCAGCTTGCCGATGATGGTTACAACATGAGGGTCTATGTGCCCTACGGGAAACACTGGTATCCTTACTTCATGAGACGTCTGGCTGAACGTCCGGCTAATATCTGGTTTGTACTGAAGAATCTATTCAAAGGCTGAGGCGGGAGCGACGTACTGTACATCGGAGCGAGATTTGCGTGAATTGGATTCCCTCGTGAGGTTCGAGCATTGCGGCCAGCAGATACATACGAATTCGTAACGGCGCCGGGTGGGACAGAGAATACTACCGAACTCCTGGAGCGCAAGAAGAGATGAGCGA
This sequence comes from Acidobacteriota bacterium, assembly GCA_030859905.1. Taxonomy (GTDB): domain Bacteria; phylum Acidobacteriota; class Blastocatellia; order Pyrinomonadales; family Pyrinomonadaceae; genus PSRF01. The sequence goes on along the minus strand of JALZJF010000018.1, from coordinate 14,030 downwards.
TTGGGTCTGGATACTATGGTGCGTACTCGGTCTGGCTCTCATCGTAGCCGAGGTCTTTACGAGCGGATTCGTACTGCTCTGGTTTGGGATCGGCGCCCTCGCGGCAGCTTTTGCGAGTTTGGTTGGTTTAGATAGCCTGGGACTACAGTTTTTGATCTTTGCGACAGTGTCGACTGGTCTTACGGTTGCCTCACGAACAATCTTTGTAAACTACTTTACTCGTCAAGAGCCCGGCAACGAGCTGCGCATGGGCGTGGATGCATTGCCTGGAAAAATCGGCACGGTCGTCTCATCGAGCCGGGGAGCGCTTAACGAGGGCGCAGTTAAGGTTTTTGGTTCTACCTGGACCGCTTATCCTGCCGCTGGGGAATTACCACTTGAAGCCGGTGAGCGGGTGCGCATCGAGAGCATCGAGGGAGCATCGATCTACGTGCGGCGGATTGATGAAGGTTCAGACTGGCGGCAGGAGTCGCTGACAGAGTAAACCCAGGTGATTGTGACTATGAATTCAGTAGGTAGGGTTCCTACTATTAGTTCTCGGTATCTGCCTCGTAGTTGTCGTCCAGCGTTTTATCTTCTTCCAATTGCGGGAGTTCGACTGTGACGCGATCATTGGCGGGTTCCTCCAGGTCATCGCCGACAAAACGCGCCAGGACCACCGTAATGTTGTCCTCTCCGCCACGGTTGTTGGCCTCGGCAATCAACTCGTCGCACGCAGCATTCAGTTCAGGGTTACTGGTAACTATGTTCTGAATGTCTTCCGACCGCAGTTTTCCCGACAATCCATCGCTACATAGCAACAACGTATCTCCGCGCCGCAGTCGAATCTTGCCGGTAACCGGCGTGACCTCGTTCTGAGCGCCCAGCGCTTGCAGGATCACATTGCGAAACATGTGCGTTTCAGCTTCAGCTTCGCTGATCTGCCCGACGTCCACCAACTGCTGCACCAGTGATTGATCCTTAGTTGCCAGGCGAATCTGCTCCTTGCGGATTATATAACCGCGGCTGTCGCCCACCTGGACCAGATCTAATATGTCGCCCTTCACTGCGGCTCCGGTGAAAGTTGCTCCCATGCCCGCGCAGCGTGAGTCTTCCTGACTTCGTAAATGAATCGCCAGATTGGCGTAGACAGTAGCGTTCCTGAGGCAATCGACCAGTGGGATCTCCGGATCACAACCGTTTTCAGATTCGCTTCCCATTAACATTTCCCGCACGGAATCAACTGCCATGCGGCTGGCCACATCGCCGGCAAGCGCACCGCCCATGCCGTCCGAAACGACCAGGACCAAACCCTGTTCGCCGAGGTCAAGTTTGATGAGTTCCTGAGGCGCCTCGGTTCCGTCCGAACCGGTCCAGGTTTTCTGGCTTGATAGATCCAGCACCAGGAAATCGTCTTCGTTTCCGCGGCGGACGCGGCCGACGTCTGATTTTGCGTAAAGCTCTACGATCATAAGGGGAGCAAAGGATGATCTCTATCAGCCTGAATTTTAACCCTTCACATCTTAACTGTCACTTGCCTGGATGGCTATATTTGTTTTAACGCTTGATCGAGATCCGCGATTATGTCATCCGTGTCTTCAAGACCAACCGAAATACGCACCAGCCCATCTGTGATCCCGAGCCGCTCTCGTTTATCAGCATCCACCGAGGCGTGAGTCATGGTAGCTGGATGCGAGATCAAAGTTTCCACTCCCCCGAGACTCTCGGCCAGCGTGCAAAGGTTAACTGATTCCAGCACCTTCCGCGCCGCGTCGAGTGACCCTACCTCGAACGCCACCATGCCGCCAAAACCTTTTTGCTGGCGTCTCGCCAGGGCATGCTGGGGATGAGAAGCAGAGCCGGGATAGTATACTTTTTTTACTTTGGGGTGCTCCTCCAGGAAGGCGGCCACGGCGCGGCCCGTCTTGTCATGCTGTTCCATTCGCAACGCCAGGGTTTTCGTGCCTCGCATCACCAACCAGGAGTCGAACGGCGACAGAATCGCTCCGGCGCTGTTCTGGATGAAGCCGATCCACGCAGCATCGTCTTCGTTATTAAGCACGACTATGCCACCAATTCCGTCTGAGTGCCCGTTCAAATACTTCGTCGTCGAATGGACCACGATGTCAACCCCGAAATCGAGGGGACGCTGCAGGTAAGGGGACATGAATGTATTGTCGCAAACGACTCGTGCCCCCGCCCGATGCGCGATCTCGCAGACCTCTCGCATATCCGTGACGATCATCACGGGGTTAGTGGGCGTCTCGATAAAAACCATCTTTGTGTTTGGCTTAATCGCAGCCTCGACGTTGAGGGCGTCCGAGGTGTCAACAAAATCAAACTCGATGTTGTAGTTTGCCAGCACGCGAGTGAAGAGACGCGATGTTCCGCCGTAGGTATTGTCGGAAACCACTACGTGCTCCCCGGCTTTCACCAGACGAAGGGCGGCATCGATGGCTGCCATACCCGAGGCAAAAGCAAAGCCAAATCGCGCGCCCTCGAGGGCGGCAATGTTTCGCTCCAGCGCGGCGCGCGTAGGATTCTGTGTACGCGCGTATTCGTAGCCTTTATGCTTACCCAGCCCATCCTGGGCGTACGTTGAAGTCTGGTAGATGGGAACGGTTACCGAGCCGGTGGCCAAATCGGGTTCCTGTCCCGAATGAATTGCTATTGTTGCGAAGCCCATAGGTAGTAAATGGTGAATGGTAAATAGTAAATGGTTAATCGTGAATCCCGGAAGATTACGAAGACTTCGCACCAGCGCGCGAGCTCCTATATAAACCTATCAACCTCCTCATTAAGTCATGCAAACGAGTAAAATCAACAGGCTTAGTCAAGTAACCGTCGAAGCCGGTTTGATGAGCGGCGCGGCGAAACCCATCCGTATTAAACGCAGTCAAGGCAATCACGGGAATATCTTTCAGATCCTCACTCTGCCGAATTTGCCGAGTTGATTCCAGTCCGTCGACTCCCGGCATTGACAGGTCCATCAGGATAAGGTCCGGATTGGACATGGCTGCGACCTTTACGGCCTCTTCTCCATTAGTAGCCGTCACCACACGGTAGCCGGTCTGTTGCAGGTCAAGACTGATCATCGTCAAATTATCGATAGAATCATCTACCACCAGGACGAGGCATTGGCTCTCATCTTCAGTCCCGGCATCATCCTGCTCAGGGTTGAGCCTTACTTTCGAAGGATCAAGCGGTGTCGTCGCTGGAGTCTTTTTCACGATAACAAAATTATAGTTCATCCACGCAGCATTAACCATCATCAGTATTGAATCAGGCTGCCTTCCCGTTTGGCGCGACGGACGGCGCGGCCGAACACCCAAAGGGAAAAGGGAAGCAGGACGCCAAGCATAATGAGTAAGGTGACGAACGGTTCCGTCACTTCAGCGAAACCTTTTCCTTCCAGTAAGACTCTTCGAATTCCGTCGAGACCGTAGGTCGCCGGGAGAACTTTAGAGACACTGCTTAAGCCAGACCCGGCGTACTCTGTCAAAAGCTGGGTGGGGAAGAAAACGCCTGAGAACAGCGCCGACCCGGTGCCAAGAAAAACCCCAAATGGATCACCACGCTTGAAGACCATTGCGAAACTCGCGGAGAGGATGCCGAGGCAGGCGAGAACCAGCGTCGTGAGAATGAGAAACACCAGCGCCAACAGAAAACTTCCCGCGTAGTGGACGTTGAAAAAAAACCAGCCAAAGAAGAGATACAGGAAAGAGAAAAGCGTGGCCTGTACAAAGTCCCATGCAGAGCTGGCCACAATGACTGTGGGGAGATTAATAGGCGTTAAAAGTACGCTTTCAAGTGTGCCCTGCATCTGTTCTTGCCGGATGGCGCTTGCCAGACTAGAGAAACCGGTCATGAAATAGTTTAAGACAGCCAGGCCCGTGAGCCAGGCCGCGAGGGGATCGCGCCACTGTGAGAATCGCGCGTCAGTGAATCCCACAAAGATCTTGGAAATGAAAAAAAGCGTGGTGACTACGCCCAGGATTGAAACGACGCGTATGAAAAACTGCATCCGGTAGCTCACAAACAACCGGAAGTCGCGGACGATAAAAGCATAGACACGGCGTGGCAGGAGTCTTAAAGAGTTCATGAACGAGGGAAAAACTGAGAACGATCCGCGAAATTTACAGGAAGGGGCACGAAAAGATCTGTTAATTCGAGTCACTTCGTGTGATTTCGTGGATCGTTGCTCGTCGAAAAATTGCTCAAACCGTAGAGACTGCGGTTTTGCTTCACCGCACCCAAACGCATCAGGAAAAACGTCATAGGATACACCTACCGATGAGGCATTCATTCCTTGCGTTCATAACTCTCAAGCACATCTAGCAATGTTGGTCGCTCTGACTCGACGCTTAGGATTGTTCCTCCCGCGTGCTGAATGTTTCGCAGCGCTTCATCGAGTCGATCATCACCACTTCGCCGCGTGAAAGAAATAAGTTGAACCTTCTCGCCAAGTCCAAACTGAAGCTGCTCGAACTGGGAGTTCAGAAGGGCTTCAGCCTGCTCGCGTAACAGGCCTGCTACCGTAAGACGGATGACCTCCGCGTTGGAATTGATCGACCGCAAGTTAGTTGGCGAATCGACTGCCCTGATCTCGCCGGCGCTGATGATGGCCACGCGGCTGCAAAGCGTCTCGACTTCGGTGAGATTATGCGAAGTGAAGAGAATCGTTACCGGTGGATCATGCCGCGCTAACGCCTTAATCAATTCTCGCATCCGCGACGCCGCCAGGGGGTCGAGGGAACGCGTGGGTTCGTCAAGCAACAATACGGGCGGGTTCGGGAGCAGCGCCCGGGCTACCGCCAATCGCTGTTTGTTGCCCGTCGAGAGTTCGCCGAAACGTTTACGTGCAACGTCTTCAAGTTCGAGCTGTGCGAATAATGTCGCAATCCGTTGCTGCGCCACTCGATCACCAAGGCCGTAGAGGCGGGCAAAGAAAATGAGGTTCTGTTCCGAAGTGAGTCGCCAGTAAAAACTTCTTTCTTCGGCGCCGGAGAGACCTACTTGCATTCGGACTTTTTCGTCGTCGTGGACGCTGTTGAAACCGTTGACCGTAACTGTTCCCCGCGTTGGTTGCACCAGGGTTGCAACGATCTTCGTGAGCGTGGTTTTCCCGGCGCCGTTCCGCCCGATTAGTCCGAATATCTCACCCCGGTGAACGTCGAACGAGACATCGTGGAGAGCTTCTACCGGGGCTTTAGTCCTACGTCGCAGGAATGTCTTTAAACGCGCAAAAGGAACCGGATAGGTCTTTGAGAGGTGACTGATGGAGATGGCCCATTCGCCGCCGCCGGAGGGCGTTGGAATGTTCGAAGTAAGTGCTGAGGCACGGTCGGAGTTCAGTGGGGTGCTGCGTTGCATTGACTAGTGTAGTGTCTCTCAATTGACTTTACAGTCTTTTTTCGTGCGGCTTCGTGTGATTTCGTGGATCGAGTCTTTGCCCACCGAAGGCGATCCACGAAATACACGAAAAATCACAAATCAAAGCTTTTTTCTCTCACTCATGGATGACCCAACGAAACATGCTTGACTGTTGTTACAGTTATTTTTGAGACACTCACTCACTAGAAAGACTTCAGCGACGAATCACCTGGTAACCGGGCAATCAGCGCGCCCGTTGGCGTGGATCGAGATACTCGCGCAGACCGTCGCCGACGAAGTTAAAGGCTAAAACGGTCATCGCGATTACGAGTCCGGGAAAGATCAGGGCGTGCGGCGCTGCCTGAAGAGTAGACAGATCGCGCGCTTCTTCAATCATCACACCCCACGAAGGCGCCGGAGGCGGAACCCCGAGTCCCAGGAATGAAAGTGACGCTTCAGCCAGGACTGCTCCGGCCATGCCCAGGCTAGCCTGCACGATGAGCGGTTGAATTGCGTTCGGCAGAATGTGGACCAGCAGTATGCGAGCATCGCCCGCACCCAAAGCCCGCGCCGCCTGAACAAAGTCGTATTCTCGCACCTTCAAAACCTGCCCGCGAATCAAACGCGCATAGCCAACCCAGCCGATAATGCACAGCGCGAGAATGAGTTTATTCAACCCCGCCCCCAGGAACGCCACCATGGCGATTGCCAACAAGAGCCCCGGGAAAGCCAGAAAAACATTGAACACGTAACCTGAAATAATCCGATCGATCCAGCCGCCATAGTAACCAGCGAAGGCGCCCAGCAGTGTGCCTACGACAGCGGAGACGGAAACTACGATCAACCCGACCTGGAGCGAAATCCTCGCGCCAAAGACGACCCGGGAAAATATGTCTCGTCCGGTGGCATCAGTGCCAAATAGATGATCCGCTGAAGGAGGAAGGTATCGGATGGAAAGATTCGTCGCGCCCACCTCATGCGTTGCAATCCATGGAGCAAAAATCGCCACGATGATCAGAATCGCAACGATGATTAAGCCGAATATCGCCAGTCGATTCATAAGTTCATGAGACTCTAATGCGCGGATCGAGCCAGCGGTAAATCAGATCCGTTAGTGAGTTTGCCACAATGTAGGTGAGGCTAATCACCAGCACACACCCCTGCACCACGCGGTAGTCGCGTTTGCCAATGCCGTCTTCTACGAGCAGCAATCCGAGTCCGGGCCAACCAAAAATTTTTTCCGTGATGATCGCGCCGGCTAGCAGAATCCCGAGCTGTAGTCCAAGAATCGTAACCACGGGAATCAATCCGTTTTTGAGCACGTGCTTGTAAACCACCTGCGTCTCGCTCAATCCTTTTGCCCGGGCCGTGCGAACGTAGTCCTCGCCGAGTTCTTCAATTACGGATGAACGGACCATGCGCGTCAAGATGGCTGACAGCGCCGCTCCCAATGTGAATGCCGGCAGAATAATGTCTTCCCAGTTTTCGCGGCCATAACCGGGAAGCCATCGAAGTTTCACGGAGAAGAGGTAGATGAGCATGGGACCGATGACAAAACCTGGCAGACTTATTCCAATCAACGCGACCACCGAAGCCGCGTTGTCGAGCCAGGTGCCATGGTTCTTGCCGGCAACCACCCCAAGCGGAATAGCAATAACAACCGCGATCAGTAGCGCCACAATGGCAAGCTCGATCGTAGCAGGATAGCGTTCTAATATAAGGTCCTTCACACTCCTGTCCGTTCGGAAAGACAGACCCATGTCTCCCCGCAGAATACTCTTCCAGTAATCCGTGTATCGATTGTTAGCTCCGTGCCATTGAAAATGCCGGTTTCCCTGAGAATCGCGGGGAAGGGAGAAGAAAAACGGCGGACGATCCAGACCGTGCCTTTGCCGAAACTGTTCGAACTGTTCCGGAGTGGCCTGTTCGCCCAGCACCGCCACGGCAGGATCGCCGGGTACAAGTTCGATCAGTATGGTGACGAGGGAGACGACGGTCCAGACGACGAGCAGAAGGATGGCGATACGCCTGAGCGATCCAAGGACCTTATGCTTAGAAAGTAAACGCACTCTGGCGAGTCTCGATCTGCGCAGTTGGAGCTATTTATTTCGGAGGGATAATAGCACCTGATACCGCTTGGTGACATAACTCTGGTAAACATCGATCTCAACAGCATAATTCACCGACTTGACCGCATCGAGCAAAAGCTTTCACGCGCCAGCGCGCTTGATGATCTCATCGACGCCGTAGATCCGCCGCCGGATGACTTAGGTGGCATACGCCCCGAGATCCTCGGCTTGCGTCTCATCGATCTCATCAGGAAATTCAGAATTCCGCAAGGTGATCCACAATGGATTGGCGTTCAGCGCTTACTTGAGCTGTATTAACTAGAGAATTGCAGTCTCTTCCAACAATTGCCCCCGCGCAAAGCGCCCGACGCTGAGTTGCGAGGTATCGATGAGATCGGAATTGCCGCGCAGAATTAGGTCAGCCGTAATACGGCCGGAAGCGGGTGAGTGCATTACCCCATGGCCGCTGAACCCATTAGCGAAATACAGGCCGCGCACTTCGGGAGCGGATCCGAGGATCGCATGATGATCGGGAGTCATCTCATATAACCCGGCCCACGGGCGGCGCGGATTGACCGCAGCATCTGCGAGGCATGGCACGCGATCCGCAGCGCGAGTTAAAATCTTCTCAACGAAAGCGGGGTCAAAGTCAGTCTTAAATCCCGCGGTTTCTTCAGGATCATTCCAGGCCAACAGAATCCCCGCACCCTCACGCCGGAAGTGAAAACCGGTGGACATATCTATGACCATGGGAAATCGTTTGGGTAGCCGATCGAAAGCCTCGGTGGGAACGAGCTGGCGCCGCAAGGGCTCAACCGGCAGACTCACACCGGCCATTCTGGCGACCTCGGCGGCCCACGGACCGGCTGCATTAACGATAACCTGAGTGGCAACGCGCCCGCGTCTTGTCACAATTCCGGTTACTTGACCCTTCTCGACGTCAATACCTGTAACCGGTGTGTCGAGCCACAATTTCGCGCCGCGTTCTCGAGCGTTAAGCATGAATCCCATCATCACGCTGTGAGGATCGACAAAGCCGTCGGTAAGACAGTAAGTGCCACCAAACACATCATCGACTCGTAGCTGCGGGACAAACTTGGCAATGTCGTCGCGGCTGACCAGCTCAACGTTCTTCAATCCTAACGCCATCTGACGTTCGCGATTCGCTTTAAGGTAAATGAGGTGACGCTCGCTGGTGGCGCAGAAGAGATAGCCGTCCGCGCGATATTCGGCTGGGTAACCCACAACTTCATCAAAGCGGGCAAAGAAATCGATCGAATAGATCGACATCTGGATATTCACGGGCGTGGAAAACTGCGCCCGCACACCGCCCATGCTTTTCCCGGTCGAGCCCTTACCCTGATGAGCTTCGCGCTCGACGACCAGGACATCCGTGCAACCAGCATCCGCGAGGTGATAGGCCACGCTTGACCCCACAATGCCGCTGCCGATAATCACAACGTCTGCCGTTTCAGTCATAGTTGATGTGGCTGAGGATAAGATGATAGCAGCCAAGATACAATCACCAGGAAAACCGAGGAGCGGTAGAGGCTGCGTGAAAATGCAAAAAGGACTTAAGGCCTCAAATCACCCGGCTCTCCATATTGCGTTAGCGAATGGATCGCAGCACTCAGTCCCGGCAGCAGTCACACAACCCACAGAACCATTTGCGGTAGCCAATGGATCGCGGCACTCAGCCCCGGCTAGCATGTTGCTCAAAGTTAAGACCCTCGCGATCTGATCGAGCTGGTCTGGATACGAATCGTGCGTTGAGTAGCTCCTGCTCGCGTTGATTGCTGGGATCCAATTGGCTACCGCAAATGGTTCTGTGGTTGAGTGGCTGCTGCTGGGGCTGAGTGCTGGGATACATGGTCCGCAGGCGTTCACGGGGATCCAGCGCCGTCAAGCGCGATCGGCGGGAGAGGCACGCGATTCAAATGAATCACGTACCTCTTTTGGCTCGGTAGGTAATCCAAATTGTTCGGGTAAGCGTCCGTCTATTGCTCAAGAACGAAGTTGTACGTAATCAAGCCAGATACTTTCACCGGCTGGTCGCCGAGCCGTGTTGGTGAGAAGCGAGCTTGGTACGCCGCTTTCTCTGAAATTTGCTTGAGCAGCGGAGGGCCATCGATAGCTCGCGCCGACATTACCCTTCCCGTTTCGTCAATCACGACCTGGATGCTGACTTTGCCTTGAATGCGCATTGCCTTTGCCATTGGGGGATAAGCTGGTTTGGGCAGAGCAAGAGCCTCGCTAGTGATGACTCCTTTCGATACCACCGTCGGTTTTGGCTTCACCGGCACGGGGGGCGGTTGGCCCATATCAATAACGACCTGAGTCGGGTTCGTCGATCTGACACCATCCCGGTCCGGGCCAGCAAGACCACCCGCCCGCTCCGCATCAAAATCTCGGTCACTCATGATCGTCCAAATACGATCGCCGATTGGCAGATCTGGATTGGGTTTCGTGGAGATGTCTTTTGGCGGAATGTCCGGGCGATTGACGCTCACCATGGGGGTGCGCCTTTCATCGAAGTTTTGCCGGTTAGGGTTGCTGCTCCCGGGACTGCTGGGTTGGCGATCGGCTGGAGCTGGTGGAGGTGGTGGAAGATCGACTAGCGGCATCATCGTAACTATCTCCAGATTCTGGTATGCCATGCGCGCATCGTAGGCATAAATGCTGATGACCCCGGCGATGACGAAGAGTAGGGCGTAACTTGCCGTGGTGAAAAGAAGAAATGACCCGCGCCTCCTGAATTCGCTTCCATGCAAACTCGATTCAACCAAGTTACTAAACATACTGTCCTCCCTTGCCGGCACCATTCGGGTCGCGGGAGCTGACTCCGCTATCTTAGACCCCGATGGCGACCAGGAAGTTCCGTCCAAAGTTCATTGCCGATTTAAAGAACAGATATTTGGTAATTGTGTTTTGCCTTTGCAGTGTTACGGGGGCGGGACTCCGGGGAGTTTCTTCCAATCGGCAATTGGCAATCGGCAATGACTTCGCATAGGTTGGACTTTGGACATTGGACGCTCTAGGATGGCACCGCTCTCGCATTCTCCCTCAAGGAGTTAGCCGAATGGCGACTAGGCAAGCCTTTCAGGAACAACTAAATCCATTTGAGATTTCCAAACAACAGTTCAATCGCGCCGCCGATTATCTCGATCTCGATCTTTCCATGCGGCGCGTACTCGAGACGCCGAAGCGACAACTGATTGTTTCCATTCCCGTAAAGATGGATGGTGGCGATGTCCAGGTCTTCGAGGGATACCGAGTCCAGCACAACATCGCGCGCGGACCGGCCAAGGGAGGAATTCGCTACCATCCGAATGTCTCGCTTGATGAGGTCAAGGCCCTGGCTTCATGGATGACTTGGAAGTGCGCCACAGTGGGCATTCCCTACGGAGGCGGCAAGGGGGGCGTCATCTGTGATCCGAAGCGAATGTCAAAGAATGAGTTGGAGCGCTTGACCCGCCGCTATGCCTTTGAAATTGCGCCAATCATCGGTCCCGATCGCGACATTCCCGCTCCCGATGTTTACACAGACGAGCAAACCATGGCTTGGATCATGGACACCATTTCGATGGTGCGAGGGCACACCGAACTGGGAGTGGTTACCGGCAAGCCAATATCGCTGGGTGGCTCATTGGGACGAAATGAAGCCACGGCCCGAGGTTGCCTCTATGCGCTGCGCGAGGCGTGCAATGTAAAGGGCATGAGCCTCAAGGGATCGCGGGTGTCCGTGCACGGTTTTGGCAATGCAGGTGCGAACATCGCGCGTCTGGCGGCAGCAGATGGCGCACGCGTGGTAGCGATCTGTGATTCCAAGACCGGCCTTTATGCGGAGGGCGGAATCGATATTCAGGAAGCGCTCCGGCACAAAGCGAAGACGAGCTCCTTGGCCGGTCTGACCGGAGTGAAGGAAATACCGTGCGACGATGTGTTGACAGTCGATTGTGACATCCTACTGCCCTCAGCCCTCGAAAACGCGATCACGCTCGCGAATGTCGGACAGGTGAAGGCCCGGATCATTGCGGAACTTGCGAATGGACCAACGACCCCGGGATCTGATCGTGTCCTGGCCGACCGTGGCGTGTTCCTGGTTCCGGATATTCTGGCAAATGCGGGAGGCGTCACCGTGAGCTATTACGAATGGGTGCAAGACCAGTACTCGTTCTTCTGGTCCGAGTCGCATATCAATGAAACTCTGGAGCAAGCAATGCGGACGGCATTCAGGAGTGTTCACGATACTGCGCAGCGCTACAACACGGATATGAGAACCGGTGCTTACATTCTCGCCGTCGACCGCGTGGCGGAGGCAACGAGAGTGCGCGGGATATTTCCCTAAAACTGTGCTTTGTTCTTGGTCCTTGTTCTTTGTCTTTTGTTCTGAGATCTGAGATTTTGAGATTTGAGATCTGAGATCTTTGTTTGTGTCTTCGAAGGCAGCGATCTCAACGTTAACGCTGACAGAGTGGATGGCAGAAAGTACAAAAGCACAAAGTACCAAATGAAATGAAAGACAAGATTACAGTGTACGAAAAACCCACTTGAACGAAGTGCCGAGAAATGGATCGACTACTCCGTGAGAGTGGCCTACCGTTCGAAAAAGTTAACTACTACACTGCGCCGCTTACAAAGAAGAAGCTGCGTGAACTGTTAGCGAAGATGAAGCTGCCGGCACGCGCATTGTTGCGTGCGAGCGAACCAATTTACCGCGAACTCGACCTAGGAAAGGACGAGTTTACTGAGGACGAGATCATTTCGCTGATGACTGAACATCCTGACCTCATACAACGCCCGATCGTCGAGCGCGGATCTCGCGCCGTCCTCGGCCGCCCAACCGAGAATGTGAAAGAGTTGTTGTAGCCACTTCAATACAAGGTTCTCTTAGCAACAGGTTTTGAGCCGCCGCTTGTGAGTAGGGATTCAAAAAGCTGACGATCCACGAAATCACACGAACCAACACGAAAGGCATTTAGTGCTATTTCGTGTGATTTCGTGGATCGTTCTATACCTATGAAGAAAGCTGAAACAATCTTCGCCTGTCAAAACTGCGGCCACCAGTCGGGTAAGTGGCTGGGAAAATGCCCGGAGTGCGGGGAATGGAATTCGCTGGTCGAAGAACGCGCGCGTGCGGTCAAAAAGGGAAGCGCGCGAAACGGATTCAAACTAAGAGACGTGGAGGCAGTCGCCTACGGCGAGATTGAATCGCAAGACGACGTGCGCATTACTTCGGGGGTAACTGAATTTGACCGCGTGCTGGGCGGCGGCATCGTACCGGGAACCCTCGTGCTGATTGGCGGCGATCCGGGCATCGGCAAAAGCACTCTGCTGCTGCAAGTGGCTGATAGGCTGAGCGCCGGTGGCACAGTAGTACTTTACATTTCGGGAGAAGAGTCTGAGCGGCAAATAAAACTGCGCGGCGAGCGTCTGAAGATTGAAGCTAACAATCTTTATTTACTACCCGAAACCAATCTTGAGAACATCTTCCACGAAGTAGACCGCCTGAATCCCGGCGCGATCATCGTCGATTCCATCCAGACAGTTTTCTCGGCGTTGATAGAATCGTCGCCCGGATCGGTCTCACAGGTGCGGGAAGTAGCTCACCAATTCCTGCTGTTGGCCAAGAACCGCACGATTCCGGTTTTTCTTATCGGCCATATCACCAAAGATGGTTCGATCGCCGGACCAAAGACCCTGGAGCACATCGTCGATACGGTCCTCTATTTCGAAGGTGAACGACATCACAACCATCGTATTGTGCGCGCCACCAAAAATCGCTTTGGCGCCGCGAATGAAGTTGGCATCTTTGAGATGACGGGCGCGGGACTCATGCCTGTGGCAAATCCATCTCAGATGTTTCTGCAGGAGCGACCGCAGAACGTGGCGGGTTCAGTAGTCACCGCCTGCATGGAAGGCACGCGACCGCTGTTGGTTGAAATCCAGGCTCTGGTTTCCGGAACGAAGTATGGCAGCGGTCGCAGGATGACCCAGGGAGTCGATCAAAACCGGGTCGCGCTCCTGATAGCCATGCTCGAAAAGCGTGTCGGATTTCAGATGCTTGGCGACGACGTCTTTGTAAACATCGCGGGTGGTTTGGAGGTTGACGAGCCGGCAGCCGATCTGGGAGTGGTTGCCGCGATTACCTCCAGTTTCAAGAACGTTCCCATCGATCCTCAAACAGCCGTTTTTGGGGAAGTCGGATTGACAGGCGAGGTGCGCGGCACAATGCAGGCTGGCGTGCGCGCGCGAGAGGCGCAGGCTCTGGGCTTTGAGAAAATCGTCATCCCTGCGTCAAACACTCCCGGGCTGGAGCGCATGTTGGGAGTCAGAGTTGTCGGCGTTCGTTCGGTTGAAGAAGCGCTGCAGGAGTTGTTCTAGTTCCCATCTGCTGAATGTCCCGCAAGCCAAGAACAAAAGAGTTGGTTTGTGAGACTGATAATACTGGGTAGTGCAGCCCGAAACGGTTTGAATCGACCTACCTAGCCCGGATTATTCATGAACCAGCATTCAATCCAGCCTGCGGTAGCAGGCGGCAGCGTAAAGCCTGGGGCGTGAGCCCCAGGAAAGCAACGAAGATGAGCATCAGCCCGTGTTAACGGGCGG
>JALZJF010000010.1 GCA_030859905.1 Acidobacteriota bacterium | reverse complement strand
TGGTTCTTGGCGTGCTCCATCTGGCGCTCGGCCTTGTCGGGATGGTACTGGGAGATGCTGCCAACAACCGTCTCTGGCCTGTGGGTCCGCTAAAGCTGACGTTGGCTGACCATGCGTTAAATCTCATGCTTGGGACTGCGTTTCTGGCTGGTGGTCTGTTCACGAAGAAAACTTAAACCACACATTTGGAGGTGGTCACAACTTTCAGGTTGCAAGGACGAGTTCTGTAAGTGACGCAATTGCGCCCACAACTCTGAGCTTTGCAACCTGAAGCCTTGCTTGGAACTACTATCCGCGCTCAAAACTCCAAGAGTTTATACGCGGTTGTAGACCCTTTCCATTCGAACAGGTCGGGATGGATGAGATGAGCCAAGAGCTCCGTGCCATCCACCACTCTTGGCCCTGGGCGAGCAAAGTAAGAGTTCGCATCGACTGCATATACCCGGCCTTCACGGACAGCCGCAAGATTGGCCCAAACATCATAACTGAAAAGCTGGAGAGCCTGTTCAATCGTCTTCTCCAGGTTGAAGCCACACGGGGTGATAATTAGAACTTCAGGCGCCCATTCTCGAACCGCGTCCCAGGGAATGCGAACCGAATCCGCGCCCTCGCGCGCAAGAGTATCCTCGCCTCCTGCGAGTCTCACCATCTCCGGCACCCAATGGCCGCTGCAATAGACGGGATCGAGCCATTCCATACAGAACACACGGGGCCGGTGGGATAACCTGCTTGTAACTGCCGCTATTTTTCCCAGCCTGGCACGGCTGTTTGCGATTAACTCGTCAGCCTCATTGGCGCGGCCGGTCGCTTCGCCTAACTCGCGCACATTAGCGAAGATTTGGTCGAGCGAGTTTGGCGTCAACCAGAGGATTCGCGGCTTCTTGGGGAGCAAATTTAGCGCTTGCGATACTTCAGTCCCTGAGGGCGCGCAGACCTGACACAAGTCCTGCGTGAGGATCAAGTCCGGCGCGAGTTCTTGCAAGAGCTTCTCATCCACTTGATAAAGGCTGTGTCCTGCTCGCATCCGCTCTGCGACCGCCACATCAATCTCCCGTTGATTCATGGTTTCTATGGGGAGAGCACTGCGAACGACGACTGGCTTTCCTTCAATCTCCACCGGGTAGTCACACTCGTGGGTGATTCCTACGAGCTGATCAGTCAACCCCAAAGCGCAGGCTATCTCAGTAGCGGAAGGCAGAAACGAAACGATCTGTTGTGATGTTTTCATCGTTTATATCCTTATACCGATTGTGGCTGAACCAGTACTTAGCCGGTAAAGACACTTATCATGCTGGCAATAAATCACGGAACCAGAAAGAGTTTCTTGAAACAGTTACGCCGATAGAAAATCTTACCGCCTCCGTGAAATTCGGTCCATCAAAGACAAAGGAATGAAATTCTCCGTTCTCGCCACAAGGATCAACATCGACGGGAAGCGACGAAAGGAAAGCGTCATCAATTATTCTTCCCGCAAACGATCGGTCGAGCGCGTTTACGTTCACACACGTGACGACGGCCTTGAAACCTAATTCGATAAACTCTTTGATGAAGCGGGACGTGTCACGCTTCCACACAGGGAAAAGGCCGCGCATATGGTGCCGCGCGAGGAACTGCTCCCGATAGGCTCTGATGTCTTCAAGAAAGAGATCACCAAATACTATCGAATCTATTCCCTTCCCACGGTACACTGAAAATACCTCGCCCATCTTCGCCTCATACTCTTCGTTGGTCGCGTCTTTCGAGATGAGAACCTGATGAAGCGGCAGCCTCAGGCTGGTCGCTTGCTTTTCGAGTAACACCCGCCGGACCCCATGCATACTAATCCGGTCGTACTCACGCGTAACAGTTGTTAGCAGCGCAGCGACGCGATGGCTTTGCGCCATTTGAATCTCGTAGAGCGCAAGACAGCTATCTTTGCCACCGCTCCACGACATCAATGCAGTAGCGTTACCCATGTCACCAGCATTTGATAGTGATGGTATCGCGCGGCTCATGGCCCCCGTGTGCTAAGTCTTCCACTAGCATCTTTGTCCCCTGGTAAAATCAGAAGCTAAGCGACATGCCCGCCCGCCCTGTGCGCCCCGGCGTGCGAAAGCCGCTTTCAAAATTATCGCGGTTGAAGAGATTGTCCACGTAGCCAAAGAAACGTAAACGTCGCTGCTCAGTCAGCGGCAATTCGTAACTCGCGCCGAGATCCGCTTTGATTAAACTCTTGAACCGATAGACGAGCGGGAAGACTGGCGCAAGGTAATCGCTCGTTGCCGTCAGATCAAAGTTGACGAACGCGCGTCGGCCAATGCGTTGAGTGACAACGCTAGAGAGTTGGTGATCCGGAATAACGAGCGAGCTAATGACGCCGCTCCCGCTGATTTGCGGCGCGCGTTGGTCGCTGTTCGTATATGTGTAACTGACGAAAACATTAAGCGCACCAGTGGGAGAGGCCGTTGCGCTTAGTTCAAGCCCGCGTGCGAGCCCCCCGCCCGTATTTAAGAAGCCGAAGAAGCGACCGAACGGATCCGTTTGAGGGTTGATCCTGCCGGAGAAATCGAAGCCAATTACTTCCTGCAGCCGTGTATAAAAATAGGTTGCAGACAATCGCAGACGATTATCTCTGAGGGATTGATCAATTCCCGCATCGAACGCAATCGAACGTTCGGGACGCAGGCGCGGATCGCCCAGCGGCGAGAAGAAGCCGCCAAAGAACGATGTTCCGAATCGTTCGAATAGTGACGGCGCGCGATAGCCGTTGCCGACGTGCGCGCGCAGCTTTGTATTTGTGGCGCGGACGAAATAAGCAATTGAGCCGTCTCCAGTGTAGGCGTTCGCCGGCGATCCAAATGCGATTCCGGTGTAAGGCGCGCCCGCGGTTGGCGTAAATTCCGGATTGTTCAGTGAAAAGAGCTGAGCTCGAAAGGCCGCCGAGAGCTGCAAGCGATCTTCCAAAAATCGCAATTGATCCTGCACAAACAACGTGTTGCTGCGCTCGACAACATTCGTCGAGGAGTTGCCGGCAGGATCGAATGAAAACGAGCGATTCACAAATTTCACGTTTTCAAATTCATAACCGGCATTGACTAAGTTGTGTTTGCCAATGCGGAAATCCGTGCGCGCGTTAAGCGTCTGTATGCGGCCGTCGGCTTCGCTGCGTGTCGAGCCTCCGAATGGTTGAAAGCCAACTCCGCCTGGCCCGTTGCGGTTTGAACGGCGCGTGGCAAGCCCTTGATAAGAGATTGTGTAGCCGAACGCTTCGACCGGACGTTGCCCGAAAGTAACGGCGCCGTTAAAGAAACGACTGGCCGCTGACGCGTCCGGGTCATTTGCATCTGGAATAAACGTTGCCCCGTCGAGCTTTAATTGCCCCGTCGGGACGCCCATTTCCAAACGACGCAGCTCCGCGCGTGAAAGCGGCACAGCATTAACAATCTTCGTCGTGGCTGGAAACATGCCGATGACGCTCGGGCTGCTGTTCAGTTGAACAAAAGAGGTTCCAGCATAGATGCGTCCGGAGAGTGTGGTGGTTGGTGACAAGCGTAAGACAACGCGTCCCTGACCGCTTGTGTTGCGTGCCGCATCATCACGGTCAATACCGCGCGCGACGTTTAGGTGAGTTGCTCCAGCGCTGTAAATGAAACGACTTGTGCCGCCCGCTATCTGCGCCCGCCCGCGAAATAGTCCAAGTCCACCGCCTTCGAGCAAGACGTTGCCGTGAGTTGGGCCGCCACCTTGATCGGTTACAATGTTGACGACAGCGCCGATGGCGTTTGTGCCGTAGAGCGATGATCCCGATCCGCGAAGAATTTCGATCCGGTCAAGATTGGTAACAACGAAGTCGCTCAAAAAACCCGTTGCGTCGCCGGTAGTAGCGTCCAGGAAACGGATTCCGTCAATCAACACTGCCGTATCTTGATTGCGCAATCCACGCGCTTTGATAGAAACGAGTCTGCCAGGACCGCCGAGTTGCTGAACACGCAATCCCGGCACGGTGCGCAGTGCGTCGGTGACCGCAGATTCATCGCGCTCGTCTATCTCGCGGGCGTCCACGACCGAAACCGCTTTGGAGACTTCATCAACCGGTTGCGCGGTACCTTGCGCGGTGACGATAACTTGCTCATTAACGCCCGCAAGCGGTAAGGAAATGTCAAGCGTCGCTGCCGCGTTGCGCTGAAGGCGCAGAACTTGAGTGGCTGCGCGCGCGAAGCCCTTTGCATCAGCTTCGATCAAATACTCGCCGGGCGCGAGTTCTGCGAAACGATATGTGCCCGTCTCATCGGTGAGCGCCTTGATGCGAACGCGATTGTCCCGCGTGTAGAGGGTGACGGCCGCCTTGGGTACAATCGCGCCTTGCGGGTCTAAGACACGCACGGTAATTCCCGTCCCTGCCGCGCTGTTTTGCGCGAACGCCGCATCTGAAAAAGAACTGAAGAGAAACAACAGAGCTAAAATGCTTAATGGCTTGTTCTTGAAATGAAATTGTTTCGTTCGATTGTTTTGTGTCTTCATTTGTAGAGTCTCCTGCCCGTCGCAGTGCGAGCTTTACGAAAGAGCTTCGGCGAGGTCTCCTGACTCGCGACTCAGCTCCGGCGAGCCTTTCCATTCTTTTGGAACGGTGGCTAGAGCGTGCCAGAGCTTCTTCGTCGCCTACAGTTGCGAGGGCAGTGGCGGATTTTGACCGCCTTCCCTTGAGCCGTCACCCGTGTTGATGGGAGAAAGCAGGCAAGATGCCTGCGCTCCCAGGTTGTTTTCAGGTTGCTTCTGGGTTACCGGCGCGCTGCGGGGTCCCCACGCGGGCAGCCCGCGTGGGGTGCTCCTTCATGCGCCGGAGTGATTCGTGGCGCGCCTGAAAGCGGGTGCGCATCCACTAAAACCTTGATCTCCAAAACCTCGCTTAAGAGTTCTTCCGTCAAAACCTCGCGGGGCTTCCCGTCGGCGATCAT
>JALZJF010000004.1 GCA_030859905.1 Acidobacteriota bacterium | reverse complement strand
CCGCCCGTCGCTAATACCTATGGCTTGACGAAAGCTTTGATGGAGCGACTCTTCTGCGCGATGAATGCGAAGACCGAGACCACGCGCTTTGCCTGCGTCCGGCATGGCAACATCGCTTGGTCAACCGGCTCGGTTTTTCCGATCTGGAAAAGGATGCACGATGCCACCGGCGTCATCGGCAGCACGGGCCCCGACATGACCCGCTACTTTTCCAAAGTGGATGAAGCGGTCGCGCTCGTCATCACGGCAATAGAGAGAATCGAGCAGGTACAAGGCGCGGTGCTTTTGCGCAAGATGAAAGCGGCGGTGATCAGAGATTTTCTTGAGGTGTGGATCAAGCACAAGGGTGGCAGGTGGGAGCAGATCGAAGGGCGACCGGGCGAGCGTCCGCACGAGTATCTAATCGGCGAGCCGGAGTTGGCGTACACGCGCGAATTCGATTTTGGCGGCGTCCCACATTTCATCATCAAGTTTAACGAGCCGGTCGCGCGCCCGCTGCCCGCCCCATTCTGCTCCGCTGATGCCGCGCGTTTGACGGAAGCCGAGATGCTTGACATCATCAACCATCCACCGCTTGAGGAGCGATAAGATCAGTGATTCGACACGCAATCATCATGGCCGCCGGGCGCGGCATGCGGATGGCCCCATTAACGGACGCGATCCCCAAACCGATGGCTCCTTATAACGGCACGACGCTAATCGCGCGCGGTATCTCGCGCCTCGCCGAGAAGATCGAGCACATCCATGTCACCGTCGGCTACAAAAAGGCGATGCTCGCGCAGCACGTCATCGAACATGGCGCGAGTTCGGTTTTCAATACTAACGGGCAGAGCAACTGCTGGTGGATTTATAACACGCTGCTCAGTCGTCTCGACGAACCGATGATAGTCCTGACGTGTGATAACGTCGTCGAACTGGATCTCGAGTTGTTGGAAGAAAACCATCTGTCTTTGAATTCACCGGCGTGCATGCTGGTGCCTGTGCGTCCGGTACCGGGCCTCGAGGGCGATTACGTTTTTCACGAGAACCATGTCGTCAAGGAGATCAGCCGTCTGAAAGAGGGCGAAATTTATTGCTCCGGCATTCAGGTGCTCAACCCCTACCGCCTCAATCAGATCACACGCGAGGGCGACAGCTTCTATGATGTCTGGCAGCAACTGATCGATCAGCAGCAGTTGTTTGTCTCCTCTGTCTATCCCAGGAAGTGGTTTGCCGTGGACACCATCGAACAATTGACGACCTTAAACAAATCACCTTTCTAATTGTGTCAGGCCAACCTCGTCGAAAGCCGGATCGTGCTGAACCGCTCCGGAGCGCGTGTTAATTGAGAGATGTGTGCGCCGCTTGCATCTGATGAACGAATATCCTTTTTTCTCAGTCGTGATTCCCACCTATAACCGGGCGACATTCATCGAAGCGACGTTGCAGAGCGTGCTCAGCCAAACCTATCCTCATTACGAGGTCATCGTGGTGGACAACTGTTCCACCGACAACACGAAAGAGTTGTTGCAACCTTGCATTCGAGCCGGCGAGGTACGGTTCATTGAGCACGAGCAGAATTATGAACGGGCGCGCTCGCGCAATACAGGGATGAACGCCGCGCGCGGCGATTTTGTGACGCTGCTCGATTCGGATGACTTCATGTATCCGACCAATCTGGCCGATGCCGCCGAGTACGCGCGCGCGCACCCGGACATCAAGTGCTTTCACAATCTCTACGAATTTGTGGATCCGCAGCGCAACGTCTTGCGCCGCTATCCAATGCCCTCACTGAAGAATCAGCTCAAGGCAATCGCCAGCGGAAATTTCATGACCTGCATCGGTGACTTTATCCACCGCGAGATTTATCAGCGTTACCAGTTCGACACGGCACAAGAGCTGACCGGCGGGGAAGACTGGGAGTTCTGGTTGCGTGTGTTGGCGGATTACAAACTCGGACGGATCGAGAAGATCAACAGCGGCATTTTGCAGCACGGCGGGCGCAGCGTTAATAATCAAAGTGTGGACAGCATGAAAATCGGTCTGGAACACCTCTGCACTAAGTTAGCCACCGACCCGCATCTGTCTCAAGTCTATCGCCCATACTTAAAACGGATTCGCGCGAACTCGCTTTTATACATGGCGATTCTGGCGAACACAGGCGGGCTGTTCGGCGAGGCGCGAAAATATCTGACCGAAGCCGTGACTAGAGACTTCCGTTTGTTGGCAAACCCGCGCTTCTGGCGCGTGGCGCGACGAGCATGTTTGAGATTGCAGCCGAAGTGAGCGAACAATTGAGATGCCTTCCGGTGAATACTGAGAGGGAGAGTATGAAAATACAATTGCTCGACGTGCTGGCCTGTCCGCAATGTGGCGGCGCCTTAACCTGCACGGCGACCGAGACGGACAACGCCGGCGAAGTGCTGACCGGCCGTCTCGATTGCGCGAGCGGGGCGCACCAGTTTCCGATTGAAGACACCATCCCGCGCTTCGTGCCGCGCAATAATTATGCTGCGTCGTTTGGCTACCAGTGGAACCAGTTCAAGTTGGAACAGCTCGATTCGGCCAACGGGACGAAACTTTCGGCGACGCGTTTTTATGCGGAGACGGGTTGGACAAAAGACTGGCTCAAAGGCAAGTGGGTGCTGGATGCTGGCTGCGGCGCAGGTCGTTTCCTCGATGTCGCCGCAGACAGTGAAGCGGAAGTCGTCGGGTTAGACATCAGCAGCGCGATTGATGCCGCGCGCGTTAATCTCGCCGGACGCAAAAACGTCCACTTGGTGGAGGCTAGCATCTATGAGCCTCCGTTTCGTCCCGGAGTGTTCGACGGCTGTTACTGCATCGGCGTCGTGCAGCACACGCCCAATCCGCAGCTTGCCATGGGGACCCTGCCGCGCGTGCTGCGTCCGGGCGGGCGCATCGCGATCACAGCCTACGAACGTAAGCCCTGGACGATGTTCTATGCCAAATATTGGCTACGACCTTTGACTAAACGTCTGGACAAGCAAAAATTGCTCGCCGGGATTAAAGGCGCGATGGTAGTCATGTTTCCTTTAACGAATGTGTTGTTTCGGCTTCCGTTTGCCGGTCGTCTCTTTATGTTCGCTATACCCGTCGCCAACTACGTGCATGAGCATGCGCTAACGCCGCAGCAACGTTACGATTGGGCTATTCTGGATACTTTCGACATGCTTTCTCCGCAGTATGATTTCCCGCGCACGCAGCAAGAGATTGAAGAAGCTTTGTCCGCCGCCGGAGTCGTGGAACTCAAGCGCCTTCCCAATCCCGGAGTCAATATCGTCGGAGTAAAAAGCGTGAGTGCGTGAGGCGGGTGAGGGACACATCTGAAGCGACTCGGCGTGGGTCGCGGCCTGGTCCGCGTGTTGTGTGTCATGTCCATACGTACACTTTACCTCTGCTATTTCGGGTTGCGCGAACCGCTGGTGCAGACGCAGGTGTTGCCCTACTTGCGACAACTTGCCGCCGCCGGAATCAAGGTTCACTTGCTCACCTTCGAGCCGCGACTGCTTGAGAAGTGGAGCGAGGATGACAAGACGAAGCAGCGAGAGCGACTGGCCAAGGAGGGCATCAGTTGGTTCTGTCTGCCGTACCATAAAAGCCCTTCAGTTCCGGCAACCGCTTACGACGTCATGGCCGGGGCTCGCTTCGCCGTTCGACTGGCGCGCCGCGAAGGTCTCGACGTGCTGCACGCGCGGGCGCATATCCCCATGGCGATGGCGCTCTTGGCAGCGAAGCGACTGTCAGGAGTGCGCATCATCTTCGACATCCGTGGTCTGATGGCCGAAGAGTACGCGGATGCGGGGGTCTGGCGCGAGAGGTCGCGTGTCTTCCGCGCGGTGAAAAAGTTGGAGCGCAAAGGCATCAGGCGTGCGGACGGAATCGTCGTCCTGACGCGGCGGATGCGCGACTGGCTCGTCGGTGCGGAATTGGCGGACGCGGAGAAGATCGAAGTGATTCCGTGTTGCGTAGACCTCTTGCACTACGACGTGGGCGGGAAACAAGGTACAGTTGAGATTGCCGCGACGAACGATGCCGAGGCTCGTTTTGAAGTGGTGTACGCGGGCTCCGTGACAGGACTCTACATGCTCGAGGAGATGGGTCGATTCTTTCTGGAATTACGCTCGCGGCGTGCCAGCGCATTTTTCCGCGTCCTGACGATGTCGTCGTCTGAGCAGGCCGCGTCGGTCTTACGGCGCGCCGGGCTGAGTGACGAAGATTTTCAGGTTACGGGCGTGCCCGCCGCCCAAGTGCCCGCTCTTCTGCGTCGCGCGCGGCTTGGTGTCTCATTCCGCAAACCGACGTTTTCGCAGATTGCGGCCTCGCCCACTAAGATTTCCGAATACCTCGCCGCCGGTCTGCCCGTCGTCAGTAACCGCGGTATTGGCGACACCGACGACCTGTTGGAAGGCGAGCGAATTGGGGTAGTCGTCAGAGACTTCGATCGCGACGCTCTGTCGCGTGCAGCGGACGAAGCGCTGGCTCTCGCCGACGAGTCCGGCATCGCCGCGCGTTGCCGTGAGACTGCGCAAAGGCATTTTGATCTAGCCGGCGTCGGCGGTGCGCGGTATTTGAACGTCTATCGTCTTCTTGACCGTCGAGTTGCTTATGGCGGAAGCCGTTCAGTGGCGAGCGGCAACCAAAATCGTCAAGAACGACACCAAGACTTTTGAACCGAGAGGCGAAATGAGTTCGGGAGGGCAAAGGATGCGAACGTTTTTTTTGATACTGGCAGCTGCGCTTTTGTTGAGCGGCTGGGTGATGGCCACATCGTTCACAAGCGCGCAAACCAGGGGCCGCCAGAGCACGCGCGTGGCGAATAACTTTCCGGGCACTGACCTCGGCGCGAAGATCAACGCGGCGGACCGCGACCTGGGCACGTCGTCCGGGGAGATTCTCGTCAAAGGTGGTGGCACGATCTCCACGCAGGTCATCCTTAGCCCCGGCCACACGCTCCGTTTCTCGGCGGGGACTTATACGCTCGCGACAGCGCTATTGTGGGAGGGCGCTTTCCTGCTCAAGTCTCGTACCCGCGTCATTGGCTCTGGCTGGGACACAATCATAATCGAGCCCGCGAAGACCGGCTGGATCGTCTTCCAGTCTTTCAACGACATCCGCGCGCTGCCTGCGCACAGCAGCACAGACGCGGACATCGACATCTCGAACTTGCAGATCAAGGGCGCGAATCCCGGCGTTGATGGCGGCGTCCGCCAGACCGTCTCGCTCGGCAATTGCCACCGCTGCCGGGTTGAGAACCTATGGCTCAATGGGACGGGCGTAATCGGAGTACAGGCGGGCGGCGGTCACTTCGGGGGGAATTATGCCCAAGACGTGACGATCAGCAAAAACCTGTTCACCCGCGTCGCCAGCCAGGCAGTGGCCGTCGTCAACGGTCGCGACGTGAAAATTGACGGCAACACTTTCAAGGATTCGGGGCGCTGTTGCCTGCAGGGCATGACCGCGATTGACCTGGAGCCGAACGACCCAGGTGACATCATCCGCAACATCGAGATCACGAACAACACGATTGACTCGACCAATTCCGGTTTCCTCCACGGCAATGGCATCCTCGTCCAGAACGGCGCGCGCACGAGCGGGTTCGGGCCGGTGCTGGTTAGAGACAACACGGTCATTGGCGGCGGGCTGATCCCGAACAGTTCGGGCTTTGTCGCCGCCGGTATCTACATAGCGGCGTTTACGCAGGACGTGAAAGTCATCAACAACACTGTGCGCCGGGTCGCGCACAGCGGCATCCGTCTGGAAAATTCGACACGCAACTACGTTTCCGGCAACAAGCTGATTTCCACCGGCACGGGCGGCATCCTCTCCTTCGAGGTTAACAACACCACAGACTCGCAAATCATCGATAACGTCGTCGTCGTTGATTCGAACTCGCCACTCGGCACCGAGGTTATCCAGGAGGCTGGGACCTCCGCCCGCAATTCTTATAGGGGGAACACCGGTAGCAAAGGCTCGCTCGCCCCTAACATCGTCAGGCGACCCTGAAACACCGGCATATTGGCACTCCAGAGAAAGGCTTCGGACTCCCCTCCTGCCGATGGCCAGGAACGCGCACCCGA
Source organism: Acidobacteriota bacterium (assembly GCA_030859905.1). Taxonomy (GTDB): domain Bacteria; phylum Acidobacteriota; class Blastocatellia; order Pyrinomonadales; family Pyrinomonadaceae; genus PSRF01. The sequence goes on along the minus strand of JALZJF010000004.1, from coordinate 2,282 downwards.
TTTCATTTGTGTCAGAACGGCGTCCCAACAATTGATCGTTCATCGATCCGCGCTCAGTTAGCTTCGAAGTCAGCTCCCTGCAGCTAGCAAAGTGGCCGGCCGTTTACTTGGTAGGGTGATTTTGTCAAAATGCCTCGCACGCATTTTTATTGGATTCCAGGCGCAGATGCCGCTGGAGGAAGGGCTGCGGCGCACTGTTGAGTGGTACGAATGCACTATCACCTTATAGGAATCTGCGGGACGGCAATGGCCGCCTTGGCCGGAATGCTGCAAGCGAGCGGGCATCGCGTCACCGGCTCAGATGAAAATATCTATCCGCCTATGTCCACGATGCTTGAATCGCTCGGCATCCCGGTAAGTCAAGGTTATAGTTCTGAGCATCTGCGGCCCACTCCTGATTGCGTAATTGTGGGGAATGCGATTCCGCGAGGTAATGCCGAGGTGGAAGAAACGCTGAAACTCAGGCTCGTCTATCGATCGCAGGCGGAAGTGGTTAAGGAAGAGTTTATTCGCGGCCGTCGCTCCCTGGTCGTAGCCGGCACCCACGGCAAGACTACGATCACGAGCATCGCAGCCTGGGTAATCGACCAGGGCGGTCTCAATCCCACCTTTCTGATCGGTGGAGTCGCTCAGAACTTCGGCGTTAGCTTTCGAGTCACTGACAGCGAATACTTCCTAATTGAAGGCGATGAATACGACACTGCATATTTCGACAAAGGTCCGAAGTTCATGCACTACCTGCCCGAAATCGGAATCGTCAACAATATCGAATTCGACCATGCTGATATTTATCCAGACCTGACGGCGGTGAAGCTCGCTTTCCGTAGATTCATAAACCTGATTCCCTCCAATGGACGGCTGATTGCCGGATGGGATAGCGCCGCCGTGCGTGAAGTTGTCGCCTCAATGGGTTCCCGACTCCTCACGCAAATCGAAACCTTCGGAGCCAGCGAAGATGCTAAATGGCAGATTCGCGACGCAAACTACGCAGGCGACAAGTCCAGCTTCGCAGTGTTTCAAGAAGGTAAGCAGTGGGGCCAGTTTCAGACGCCTCTAATTGGCGAGTTCAATTTGCTCAACTGCCTTGCGGCAATTATCGCGGCAGACACCTGGGGTCTTGAACGTGATTCAATAGCCGCGGGCCTGGCAAGCTTTAAGAACGTGCGACGACGCCTGGAAATTTGCGGAGAAGAGCGCGGCATTACTGTAATCAACGATTTCGCACATCATCCCACCGCAGTACGGGAAACTCTTCGCGCTTTGCGCAATAAGTATTCAAAGCGACGATTGATCGCGGTCTTTGAGCCTCGTTCGTGGTCGTCGCGACTGGCCATCTTCCAGGATCAGTATGCTCAGGCCTTCAAGCCCGCCGACTATGTGTTGATTGCAAATGTTTTTGACAGTGGCAAGGTTACAGAAAAAGGACGCGCGCTTGATACCGATCAGCTAATTGCAGATATTTCGAAACTCAATAAGCCGGCCTTCGCCTTGCCAGGGGCTAACGAAATAATCGAACAACTAATTCCCGAACTGCGCGAGGGCGATGTTATCGCTATCATGTCTAACGGTGGCTTTGGCGGTATTCACGAGAACTTGCTGAGGGCCCTAAAAGCCTCGAACTAATCGTTTCGAGGGCCCGTTGCAGGCTGCTGAAAACAAACACGATCCACGAAACCACACGAAACCGCGCGAAATGGATGCCTTAATTCGTGATACTTCGTGTTACTTCGTGGATCGCTTTACTACTTCTATTCTGCCCACCACTTCTTCAGCCGCCTTCTAGTTAAATTCCCGCACGGGGCTTCCCTTTAGTTTCCGGTTCGACTACCAGCAAGGGTCGCGGGAGACCCTTCACACCTTCACCTTGTTTCGGGGCCATTTCAACGCGCGAAGTGAGCACCCGGCGGATCCGCTTTGGCAATAATTTGGCAGTCATCTGGGCCATTGCTTCGATGAGTTCGACCACGTCTCCTCCGCCCTTCCAGTGCTCGCGCACAACCCGCGCGTCCGTTCGATCCACAAGCCGCAGAAGGGTGGCAGCAATCAGATACGCGTCATCAATCTGACCCACGAAGGGGATCATGTCAGGAATAAGATCAAAAGGAATGATTGCGTAAATCACAGCCCCAGCAACCAGCGCTTTTTCAGTTGCCGGGACGCGAGCATCAGTCATCAGGCGGGCGCACAACCTGATCATGTTGGGAATGAACAACAAAAGATTCTTCATTCGTCGGCGTGCTTTAAGAGCTGACATTTATTTTCCCCAAACTTAGAAGTATTAG
>JALZJF010000240.1 GCA_030859905.1 Acidobacteriota bacterium | reverse complement strand
CCATGTCAATCCTGATTGCCGAAGACAACGTGGCCCAGCGTGCTTACCTCCGCGAGATTCTGGAGCGCGAGTTTCACACACACACACCTGTACTTGAAGCCGGCGATGGCGAGGAGACCGTCAAGCTGGCGCTCGAGCACAGGCCTGCAGTTTGTATTCTGGACATTCAGATGCCGAAAGTCTCTGGCGTGAAGGCGGCGCGGGCCATCTGGCGCGACTTCCCCGCGGCGCGCATCATCTTCTGGACACAGTTTCCTCATGAGATCTACATCAACGAGATTCGGAAGATCGTAAAGTCAGTCGATCCGCCCCCAGCCTACGGCTTCATTCACAAAAACAATCCCGAGTCACGTTTCCTGCGTTTTGTTGCCGCGGTGCTTGAAGATGGCGCCGACATGATCGATCCCGCGTTCAAAGACTCGTTCAAGCGACCACTGCTGACCGAATTTGAGGCCGAGGCGCTTTACTACCTCGCGCTGGGTCTTTCCAACTGGGCCATCGCGCGCAAGTGCAGTCTGAGTTTGCGTGGTGTCGAGAGCCGCCTGGCGACGCTTTACGAAAAGCTCTTCGCGTCCATAGCGGAAGGGACGGAGCATGAGGCCTATGACAAGCTCGCTTACAACGTCCGCACACGCGCATTCTTCGAAGCACTTCGACGTGGGTTGCTGAATAACGACGAGTTGGAGAAGGCGGCTCAGGAGTTGGAGGCGTGGCTCGAGCGTGATGGAAAGAAGTTCATCGAAGAACAGAAAAAGGACGCGGGGATACGGAGACGGGTTGACGGGGAGAAAAGGTGACTGAGGCTACACCTCCCGGCGTCAAACGTTGTAGGGGCGTCCCTCCGTGGGCGCCCCTCGTGGCCCAACGACGAATCTCGATGCAACACCGCCTCAACACACAAAACTCCTCAAAACAAAAACCCGGTGAAAGGATAGAACTGCGGTCTGGTAACATATCCCGCCTTAAGAGAAACCAGAAAAGAGAGGCATCGTGAGGAACCTCGCGTTTGAGTGGATTGTAAAGCGTTGGGTTATGTTAAGGGCGTAAGGAACCGGGGTCAATGTTGACAACGAAAAGGGCGGGTAGGGAAACAAGGGGCGCCCACGGAGGGACGCCCCTACACTGTATTCTCTGGTTCTTGTTACTTGTGTCTTTCATTCTCCTACTCTTGCCTCCTGCTCCTGCCTCCTCGCAATCCGACAATATCCAACCATCGCCTTCACCAAGTCCATCTCCGACACCTTCGCCGTCTCCTTCCCCATCACCTACACCTGTCACAGGTTTGCATCAGTGGGGCGCTGTGACGCTATTCCATGGCTTGCCATCTGACCGCGTTCTCGCAGTTGCGCAGGGACCAGACGACGCGATGTGGTTCGGCACTGACGCAGGCTTGGCGAAACTCGAAGGTCGCAGAACCCAAGCCGTCACTCATCCCAATCTTCCATCGGGTCGTGTGCTGGCTTTGAAAACCGACGAGGCGGGTGTGCTATGGATTGGCACGGAATCCGGAGCCGTACGCATGCTGGATGGCAGCTTTGAAGTGCTACGGGAAACCGCGGGCAAAGTAGTAACCACAATCATCGCGCCCGAACGCAATCGCGTGCTGATGGCCACCGAACAGGGAATGATATTCGAGTGTCGCAAGAAGGGAGATGGCACACTCGATGTCCGCCATTTGTTGGAGCAGCCACTCGAAAGCGCAGATCGCGATCGTCCCGGACCTCTCGCGCTCACGAGTCTTAACGTCGTAGACGGCAAACTTCTGGCCGGCTCGCTCAGCCGCGGGCTGCTCACGATTGAGAATGGGACAGCAAGAGAGTCGCCGCTGCGGCCACCTGCCTCCTTCGTTCGCGCGCTGGAGACTGATGCGAATGGCAAGTTTTGGTTGGGAGCACGCAGCAGAAAAGAAGAAAGCGGATTGTACCAGGGAACCGCGTCTCACAACCTTCTACGAGTTGATGCTCCGACGGGGACGATAAGTACTATCCGCGTAGGAAATGGGGAGGTTTGGGTCGGCACGGACGGACATGGAGTATTACGGTTCTCCAGTTCCAGGAAAGCTCAGCGTTTCACTTTCGACGGCACAGCCGGAGGCCTGCGTTCTGATCACGTCTATTCGATCTTCGTCGACCGCGAGGGCGTCGTCTGGTTCGGCACAGATAGAGGCGTCTGCCGCTTCGACCCGCAGGCGCCGCGAGTTGAGAGTATCGGGGGCAGCGCCGAAAGCAACTTTGTCCGCACGCTGTATCAAACTTCGGACGGCCGAGTGCTGGCCGGCACCAACCGTGGTCTCTTCGTTTACGATAACGCTGCGGAGAGGTGGCTCACAGTCACCGAACTTGCTCGCAACATTATTTATTCAATCTCCGAAGACAAGAATGGAAGGTTGCTGGTGGGCTCGGCCAGTGGTTTTTTTGTGGGAGGAAAGCCCGAGCTCGGAACGAGAACCGAGTTGCAGAGTTTTACACGCGTCGAAGCAAGTGCCGGCAATGCCGACGCCGTGGGCAGCATCCGGGCGATCACTCGATTTCGAGACGGCATCTACATTGCCAGCTATAAGCGCGGCGTTGAACTGTTTGAAGATTTGCGCGTTCGCATGGTGTGGCCCAGGGACGGTGGCGGCTCACGCGAAGTGATCAGTCTGTTCGCCGACGGAGACGCAAGACTGCTGATCGGAACGACGAACGACGGCGTTTTCAGTTTCGACGGTCAAGAGGCAGAGCCGGAGCCGGCGTTTGCGAAACTCAGAGGCAGCACGGTCCGTTCAATTGCGCGCACAAACGATGGCACACTCTGGTTTGCCACCAATCGAGGAGTCTATTTATGCCGGCCAGGCAACGATTGTGTTGTCGTCGCGCCCGACCTTGATGCGCGAAGCCTGGTAGCCACTAGCGCCTCCAACTCGAACGGAGTCTGGTGTGCAACTACGGGAGGAGGCCTGATCCAGATCGTAAACGATGATCAACTTGGCCCCGTCGTGGCGCAACTGGATACCGAGCAGGGTCTGCCTTCGCAAAACGTCTTTGCCGTTCTACCGCCACAAAACTCCGACCGCAGCAACATCCTGCTGATTGGAACCAGCCGTGGTATTGCGCGTTACGCGCCCGGCCAAATCGCGCCCACTCTTTATACCACGCGAATCATCAGCAAGCGCGTCCATTACCCCGGGGAACTCAGCAGTGGTTTGAATCTAGAATACCCCCAAAACAGTTTGCTTTTCGACGTTGCGGCAAACAGTAGCCGCACTTTCCCTGAGCAGTTTCAATACGCGTTCACGCTCACGGATGAGAAAGGCGCCATCGTCAAGCAGAAGATCTCGCGTGAGTCGCAGTTTGCCATGGAAGGACTGCAGCCCGGGAATTACAAAGTCCTGGCGCGTGCCTTCACAAAGGATCTGGTTCCCTCCAGGCCGCTATCCTTTGAGTTGAATGTCGCCGCCGCGCCGTTTCCCTGGACTTCGACAGCCCTGGCCGTGCTCTTGACAATGGCTCTGTTGGCTCTGCTATGGGCCATTTTGGAGCGCAAACGGATTGTGAGAACGAGTGCGGCGCTGGTCGCGGCCAATCAGGACCTCGCCAATGCCCGGCTTAATCTTGCCAACGAGGCCGAACGCGAACGGCGCCGAATCGCCCGCGACCTTCATGATCAGACGCTTGGCGATCTGAGGCACTTGCTCTTGCTGGCGGATCAGTTTTCAGACGGTCGGCAGCAGATGGAAAAGAAGCCAGACGCGGCTCTGCTGCGCGGAGAGATTGAGTCGATCTCTCAGGAAGTAAGGCGAATATGCGAAGACCTCAGCCCGTCTGTGCTGCAGAACGTAGGTTTCGCGGCGGCGTTGGAGTTTGCGCTGTCACATGCGGTCGGGCACGCGCCGCCTGAAAGGCAATTCGAGTATGAATTTGTGTGCGACGAAGCGCTGGAACAGCGTACGAAGCTTGCGCCCAATGTGCAGATGCAGATCTACCGAATCACGCAGGAAGCTGTTAACAACATTTGCCGCCACGCAAATGCGACTAAAGTAAAGTTGGTGGTGGGAGTCTCCCAGGCAGGTGATTTCAGTTTGACCTTAGAAGACAATGGTGGGGACTTTGAACATGCTAGCGGAAACAAACATGAAGGTCGTGGTCTGGCTAACATGCGTGCGCGCGCAAGTCTGATAGATGCCGAGATCTTCTGGAGCCAACGCGAAGGCGGCGGGACCGTATTCAAGTTGACGAAGCCCATAGCAGAGGTGGAGGCAAGACACGTTTAGTTGGGTAATTGTGCCGGGTTGGCGTGGGTGGCAATCAAGGATTTCTGCTAGAGGTCACCGTTCATGCTCACCCTATAAAGCGAAGCTGCCATAGAAAGCACTGTTCTCCCCAGACCTCTCCCAGGGGTCGCAAACCTCTGAGCCCGCGTAGAGCGCCTTTGTCGTGTAGCCCACTTTGCGATTCTCAAGGGGCACGAGCGGAGAATACCAAACGAGTTGCGGCATCTTGCAGCACAAATCGTCGGGCATTGCTTCTACGTTAATCGAAGCCAAATCCCCAGCGTCCACCGAGTAGGTTCTACCCTTATGCTCAAAGGTCAAAGGGCCACGGCGGACAGAAATAATCCTGCCAAACGACGCCGCATATCTGGTTTTTAAAGCTTCAACCATTGCGCGCGACTGCCCATCCGTCGCACTTTCTCCAATGATGATTTCCGAGCGTCGCTCGATGTTCTCCGCGAGGTTCGCATTAGCACTCACAATCGCCACCGCGCGAACGCCTGCCAAGTCAACCCCTCGCCACTGTCCTGATCTTACGTTCCAAGCCATCAACGCTTCGCGGCCGGCCGTAGTGAACTCGCCATTGTAGTGACACGCGCCAGCGAAAACACTTGCCGTGCGCACCTCGACGTACTCACCTCTGATAGAACCAGTCTCTGCCCGCGAACTGAGCGCAAGAGATCCGGCCAGGCTCAGTAAAGCCCCAAGCGATACCGCTACAATCCAAAATCTTCGCATCTTGATACCTCCCAAAGAACTGACAGCACTATCATACATGCGTAAGGGCCGAACTGAAACATGCCCGGTCGGGCACGCAGCGGCTGGGATGGACACGCCCGCCATCCGGTCCAATCACTTGCTGAGTTTCCCGGCACCAGCAATGATTGCTGGCGTCGAGATATTGCGCCGGCTCAGTGGCGAGAGCGTCGAGCATGAAAAATTTCTTAGAGCGCAGCGAACCGCAGAACGCACTTTGAATCACAGCGCTCTCGTTCTCTTTGATCCGTTCGTTTGCCATGAGAATATCTCCACTGCGGACTATTGCCCTCCCGCTTTGGCCAGCGCGCGGCGAACCAGCGTTTGCGTGAGCGGCACCTTATAAGCATTCTTCTCCAGCGGTTGCGCACCTTGGAGCGCTAACCTCCCAACTTCTGCCAGCACTTCTGTGCTCAACGTCTTGCCCAGCAGAAACTGCTCCGCCGCCGCAGCCCGCCAGGGAATAGGAGCCACGCCGCCCAATACAATTCGCGCTTGCCCGACTGTTTTGTTCGGCATCATTTGCACGGCGGCTGCTACGGCAGCAAGCGCGAAATCCATCGACTCTCGTTCCTTGAACTTCAGATATGCTGAGCTTGCAGCCACGAGTGAAGCAGGGACTTGAATCTGCGTTATGATCTCGTCGTTTCGCAGCACGTTCTCGCGCCGGATGTTGCTATCGGCGGGCAACGTGAAAAACCTATCAAGCGGAATTTCGCGTTTACCTTCAGCGCCGACAACCGAAACACTGGCGCCCAGGACGACCAGCATCGGCGCCAGATCCGAAGGATGAACGATGTAAGAGGGGCCGCCGCCAAGAATTGCGTTGTATTTGTTCTCTCCCTTGGCGGCATAACACTCCGAGCCGCCTTTCTTCAGACAAACAACTTCCTCCAGGCGAAAGTACCAGCAGCGCGGGCGCTGACAGAGATTGCCACCAACAGTACCCAGGTTGCGTATTTGCGGTGTGGCAATGGAGTGGGCTGCTTGCGCCAAACCGGGAAAACCAGCGCGCACCACCGGATGTTCTTCCAGTTGGGTCAGGGTGACCAGTGCGCCGATCGTCAGCCCCGATTTGGCACTGCCCTGAATGCGATCAAGCCCGGCGATATTCTTAAGATTGACCACACGCGAAGGACGTGTGGTGTAGTCCTTCATGGTAGTCAGGAGATCCTGCCCGCCTGCCATCGGTCGTGCAGCTTCATCAACATCGCTCGTTGCCGGCGCAGATTCCAGCAATTGAACGGCTTCGTTGATCGTGGAGGGATTGGCCCACTCAAACGCTTTCATGCAGTTGTCCTCCCGCTTGTAAGGGCCATCAGAATCTTGTCCGGAGTGAGTGGCAGGTCGTGTACGCGCACCCCGCAGGCATTAAATACAGCATTAGCCACGGCACCCACCGAAGGTATTACCGCCGGTTCACCTACCCCGATGACGGCTTCGCGCTTGTCTTCGTCGTCGATAATCGCGACGAGTTCAGGCATTTCCGCGGAGCCAGGCAACTTGTAATCGCCAAAGCTCGGGTTGAGCTGGATACCCAGTTTGGCGTCCATCACGCGTTCCTCCCAGAGTACCATTCCGAGGGACTGGATCATGCCGCCGTTTATTTGGCTTTCGATCGCCAGTCGGTTGAGCGGAAGTCCTATGTCCTGGACATGAACCATCTTGATGGGCCGCACGCGACCTGTTTCTACATCTACCTCAACCTCAGCGAAGCAGACGCCATGCACGCCGCTAGCGGAAAGCTCCGCTTGCCACTCGCCCCGGGCCGTAACTCCCGCCGAGGGAAGTGCCGCGCAAGCTTGCTTCCAGGTAAGCGATTTACCGCCACCGCTGACGCTACCGTTTGCAAAAGTGATTTCTTCAGCTTTCATGTTTCCGAGCAGCGGCGCGATCTTCTCTGCCATGGCCATCCGAGCCTTGTAGGCGCCATTCTTGACGGACGGAGCTAAAGACGCGGCCGTTGTCGAACCTCCTGAGGCATTCGCGCCCCCCAGCGTTGAGTTGCCAATCTTCTCAACGACGTCCTTCTGTTGTAGTCCCAGCTCTTCCGCAACGATCGCGCGTGTGTAGGTGCGCGTGCCGGTACCAAGGTCTTGCGTGCCCACGGCAACAACTACCGACCCATCGCGCGAGACAGTCACGTCTACTTTGCACTGGTTATTTCCGCCGCCTCCCCATGTGCCGATGGCGCATCCGATACCGCGCTTCAACGGGCCAGCGCCCGCGCCGGGCGTCTTGTTGCGTCTGTCCCAACCGATCTCGCGCGCACCGCGATCAAGCTGGCGGTGATAAATCTTGTCCCTGAGATTCTTCTTACGAAATTCCAACGGATCGATCCCCAGCTTGTGCGCCAAGTCGTCCAACAGGCATTCGATTGCGTAGGAAGCCTGCGGGTGTCCGGGAGCGCGCATCGCCCGCGAGGAATCTTCATTTGTGTGAATTGCATAGCGCTCCCGGTAGGAGTTTGCGACTCTGTAGATATAGGGTTGGCCCGCCTGCGAGCCGTCGCCCAGTCCGCCGAGTTGATACTGAATAGCTTCAAGAGCGACCAAAGTTCCGTCTTTGTTCGCGCCTGCTTTGAACTTCTGCCACGAGCCCGAGCGATTGCCGGCCAGCAGAAATTCATCCTGACGCGTCAGCATCAGTTTTACCGGCGCTTTGGCTTGTTTAGCTAATCTGCAGGCCAGCGCGCCCTCGATTCCGATCCCAAACTTCGATCCGAAGCCGCCGCCCATGTGCTCGACGATTGCGGTGACATCGCTCTCCTTCAGGCCGAGTTCCTTAGCCGCATCACCAGGGATGGTAAATGTCCCCTGGGTAGAGGCATAGACAGTGGCCGTATTGCCTCCGCGAAAATCAACTACGTGGCCGTGTGTCTCCAGCGAAGCATGATGAATAATCGGAGTTCGATATTCTGCTTCAAAGACAACATCACATGTATTCCACGCAGCAGCCACTTTAGAGGCATACCCCTGGCTGTCTCTTGGTTCCAGATTCCCCTCAGGATAAACCTTTGGCGCCGTCTCCTTGAGGGCTTCTTCGGCTCGCACGACGTGTGGCAAAACTTGATATTCGACTTTGATGGCGCGAATCGCATCTTCGGCGATCTCGGCGGTATCGGCGGCCACAGCGGCCACTGGCTCACCCGCGAAATGCACGATCGTGTCCCGAGGCTCTGACGGTGTTGCTGTGCCGCTCTCAGCAGCGGTGCTTTGCTCCGGTTTGTCAGTGATGCTCACGACAGCTTTCACCCCAGCCATGCGCTGCGCGGCCGAGCCGTCAACTCTAATCACGCGTGCGTGGGCATGGGGTGAGCGAAGCACTCGTCCATAGAGCATGCCTGGGACACGTTTGTCATAAGTGTATTCCGCCACACCCGCGACCTTGAGCGGTCCGTCAACCCGCGGCAGACGATGATTGAGAAGCGTGTGTTTGTCGTTTGCTCCCCAGCCCGAACCGCCAACATCGTCAATTTCGATCTCTACCATCGTCTCCACGCCGTTGACGACTCTGGGGACTCTGACCTTCTTTTTCTTTTTGGCAGGTGCCTGCTGCATAAAGTTCTCCAGAGGTAACTCTAAACTTTTTGGTCTCCACTCGCTCCTGCCTTTGCGGCGACAAGCGCGGCTTCGAATATTCGCGGATAGGTGCCGCAACGACAGAAGTTTCCCTTACAAGCCTCGCGAACTTCTTCGAGAGAAGGATTAGGATTCTTCTTAAGATAAGCGGAGATCGTGATGACGAATCCCGGGGTGCAGAAGCCGCACATCAAGGCGTCCCTATCGACGAAAGCGCTCTGGACCGAATTCAAAGCGACTGGGGTGCCCAATCCTTCTACGCTGGTAATCTTTTTGCCAACCGCATCGACGGCGAGCACTAGACAGGAGTAAGCAGTTTTGCCATCAAGCAGCACTGTGCAAGCGCCACATGTTCCCATGTCACATACCAGCTTTGGCCCCGTGAGTGCGGGTTCCAGGTGGTTGCGCATGGTGTTGAGCAGGGTGGTGCGGGGCTCCACCTTGACGGTGCGTTTCTGTCCGTTGATGTCGAGTGTGACATCGACGCCTCCAATCACAGACGCGCTCCGAGCGGCTTGTGCTTCGCTCGCTTCCGTCTCGATCAGTAGCTTGTCGGCCAATGCCGCTCCAGCCCCAGCGATTCCTACTCCTTTGAGAAAGCGTCGCCGACTGGGGTCATGAGAGCCCTGTCTATCCTTCCCCTGCTCAGAGTTGTCCGCCATAATTTCTCCTAACCCTGTCGAGTTTCCTGCTGAACCAGAAATTCAAACAGTCGTGAAGGGTCTAAATCTTGAAGGGAACGCCCCACGTCACTCTAAATCAACTTTACTCTCTAGATCGCTGCGTCGAAACTTCTTAAGCTCGCAATATGGACAACGCGGAATTTCCTGTCAAGACTTTTCTGGAAACCCTTCGGTCGAACGTCATCGCGTCATTTCTTGCAGTGACGAAATGCTAACAATGCGCCCGACCTGATGCTCCCTGTTTTTCAATGCTTGTGCAAGATTGGTTAGATCTTCGCAGCGTGAACGTTAAAGGTTTTGGCAGCCTCACTGACCGGCTTTCTTCACCGAAAAGCCTCTGGACAAGTTGTTCCCCCTCTGAATTAAGCGCACGAGGCCGACCGAATCGCACTTGTCCCTATCGAAATCAATCTGACTTTGAATGTCCCATTAG
>JALZJF010000238.1 GCA_030859905.1 Acidobacteriota bacterium | reverse complement strand
ATGATGAATTTGTCGAGCTGGTTAATACAACCGGACGAGACTTAGATCTCAGTGCTTATCAATTGCAGACTCGCGGACCAAGCGCTGCAACGGACATCGTTCGCCACAGATTTGCTGTCGGAACAATTCTACCGGCAGGGACGGCGGTGGTGGTGTTCGGAGGTGGAAATCCTAGTCAAACTGACAACGCTTTCGGCGGCGCACAAGTCTATAAAGCTTCAACCGGCGGCCTTTCGCTCCTGAATTCCGGCGCTGTCATTACCCTGAGAGATTCAACCGGCGATATTATCACGTCGCTTAACTACGGTGGCTCAACTGGGTTGCGCGGAGATGCAAACGAATCCCTTACTCGCTCGCCTGATGTGACAGGGAGTTTTCGATTGCATCAAACGGCGTCGGGAATTAGCGGGCGCCTGTTCAGTCCGGGGACGCGAGTGGACGGAGCGGTGTTTCACCCCCTGCCCGCAGTCTCTACGATAATAGTCACGCCCACCTCGACCTCGCTCAAAACTGGTGAAGAATTGCGATTCACTGGCAAAGCATTTGATCTGATTGGTCAGGAGCTGAACGGTGTGATCTTCGGTTGGCATTCGAATAATCCTCTGGTTGCGACAGTCGATGCCCACGGACTGGCGAAAGCCCTGGCGATGGGTACTGCTCAGATAACTGCCTCAGCCAGAGGCGTCCAGTCGACCCCATCAGTATTGACGGTTACCAGCCCCTCACTGACACCCTCTCCGTTACCGACTCCTTCGCCCGCATCTACTCCGACTCCGTCACCGTCCCCGACACCTTCGCCAAGTCCTTCCCCTGCGCCAACGCCTTTGACAAAGGTAGTCATCAGTCAAATCTACGGTGGAGGAGGCAACTCAGGCGCGCCGTTTAGAAACGACTTCATCGAAATATTCAACGGCGGTAGCGCAACTGTTAGTCTCGCGGGTTGGTCGATCCAATATGCGGGAGCGACTGGAACCTCGTGGTCAGTAACCCACCTGACGCCGGTATCGCTTGCTCCCGGGCAATACTATTTAATTCAGGAATCGTCAGGCGGCAGTAATGGCACAATCCTTCCCGCAGCCGATACAATAGGAGTAATCGCAATGGCTGCCTCAGCGGGCAAAGTGGCTCTGGTGAACGGTTCCACGGAGTTGAGTGGCGCGTGTCCGGCAGACCAAACTATCATAGACCTTGTGGGTTATGGCAGCACTGCAAACTGCTTCCGCGGCGTTGGTTCAACTGCCGCACCGAGCAACGCAAGATCAGTCTCGAGGAAGAGCAACGGCTGCACAGATACTCAAAGCAACGCCGAGGATTTTGCAGCGGGAGTGCCGAATCCCCGAAACATGACTGCGGCGGCTAATCTATGCATCGACTCCGTCACTTCGCGAGTGCAAGCTAATGTGGTTGCATGGCTACTGCCTACTAATCAGGGTTGCCAGGCCGCAACCGCGATTGATTTCTCAAGCTACTTTATTCGCTATTCTCATTCACACCGCGGCTTTAGCCCGGTGGCAAGTTGTTGCTCCGACCTATGAACCGTTTCAACGGTTTGGAGGGCGAGCCAAATGATTGCTGCGCAGAGAAAACCGTTGAAACGGTTCTCAATCTTGGGGCCTAGCATTTACACCGGGCTGAAGCCGCGATGTGAATGAGAGCTCAGGGCTTCTTGCTCGGTAGTAATCCTGCGCAAATTGTTCGGGTTGTCACGACGGCAGCGGAGTCACTCAGTCACAGAACCGAGGAGCGGTAGCGACCGGGTCACAAGTCGCGAGACCATTCGACCGCATAATGAATGGGATTCCAAGTCGCGTGAGTGGGCCGCTGCCACACCGGTCGCTACCACTCCTCGGTTCTGGCGTTGAGTGGCAGCTATCTAAATTCTCGACCAGTTGCGAAGTAAGATACGAAAACCTTAGACTCTGTCATGCATTCTCTTGTTGACGCCCTCACATCGCTGCGCACTCACTTTGGTTTCGATGACTTTCGGGAAGGTCAGCGCGAGGTAATCGGGGCGATCCTCAACGGGAAAGACGCCGTGGTGGTAATGCCCACCGGGAGTGGGAAGTCACTCTGCTTTCAGCTTCCGGCGATGATGTTGAGTGGCGCCACCGTCGTTGTCTCCCCACTGATCGCACTCATGAAGGACCAGGTGGATGCCCTACGATCGCGGCAACTGCCGGCGACTTTCATCAACAGCTCGATTGCTCCAGAGGAACAACGCGCGCGCGTCGATGCCCTACGGCGCGGACAGTTCAAGCTGGTTTATGTTGCCCCGGAACGCTTTCGCAGCAGCAACTTTGTGTCAGCCGTTCAGTCCATCGGTATTTCGCTTTTCGCAGTTGATGAGGCCCATTGCATCTCCACCTGGGGACATGACTTTCGTCCGGATTACCTGCGATTGAAGGGCGTGCTCCAGTCCCTGGGAAAAGTGCAGGCTCTGGCGCTCACGGCGACGGCCACGCCCTATGTTCGCTCGGACATCATCCAACAGCTCGGCCTCAGCAATCCGGAAACATTCGTCAGTGGATTTGACCGGCCCAATCTTTCGATCGATGTCATGCAAACTGAAAGAGTGCGGGAAAAGATTGCCCGTATCAAGCGACTTGCGAAAACCCACGACGGCTCGGGTATCGTCTACGCCTCCACGCGCAAAGCCGTTGAGCATGTGGCCAGAGAACTGCAGGAACAGGGGCTACAGGTCGCGTCTTATCACGCCGGCATGGGGGATTCTGCGCGTGTCAAAGCTCAGGAAGATTTCATGGCCGGCCGCACGCAAATGATTGTCGCGACTAACGCTTTTGGCATGGGAATCGACAAGCCGGACATCAGATTCGTCGCCCATTACCAGATGCCGGGATCGATCGAAGCTTACTATCAGGAGATTGGGCGCGCCGGACGAGACGGCCGGCCATCGTCTTGTGTCTTGCTATTCAATTACGCGGACAAGAATACGCACGACTTCTTTATTGAAGGCTCTTATCCGAGCCTCCAACTTGTGCAAAGCGTTTACGACGCTCTATCGTCAACAGGTCTTAAGCGGATAGAACTTTCGGCCGCTGAAATCGGAAAGCGGGCCGGGGCTTCCAATGAGATGGCGGTGCAGTCCTCTCTTTACCTGCTCGAACGCGCCGGTCATATAGAACGTGCGGCGCCTTCCCCTGTGCGCGCAGCGGTCCCCCTTTCTGCTGAGAGCCCAGTCGTCGCGGGCTCCCTGGCGGGACAGCACCGCTGGGGCGCTGTATCGCCTGCCAACAACATGCCCCAAACCGGGGCCGCAGCGCGTCGGGCTCGCCACATCATAATGCTCGACAACACTCAGGCGAAGCAGCTTCGAGTGAACCCAGCCGACGTAACCCGGCGTGCAAACCTCGAACGGCGAAAGCTCCGCGAGATGATCGACTTCTGCTACACAGACCATTGTTACCGCGCGCACATTCTCGACTACTTCGGTGATAGGAATCACCCACTACAATGTGGCACCTGCGGAAACTGTGCGCCCAATCCTGCAGCAAGGAATTCCCCAACCAGCGCAGAGGTATTGAACGATACGCCTTCGTTCGGCCGTACTGGCAAAACTCGTACTGAATTGCGTGACTCCACCCCCCGAGCGCTCAGCGTCGACGAAACCCTCCGCATCCGGAAGATTCTGGCGGGCGCCAAACGCATGAAGGGTCGGTTTGGAAAGAAGGTGCTGGCCTCGACCTTGCGCGGTTCGGCAGCAAAGAACCTGATACAGTCACATCTTAACGAATTATCAACCTACGGCTTGTTGAAAGACATGCGCCAGGACGACATCCTGATTTACATAGAGGCGCTGATTCGAGCGCGTTGCCTCAGAATAAGCCCGGGTGAGTATCCGACGGTTTCAATAACTGAACTAGGCGACCGCGTCATGCGTGAGCAAGAGCAAATAGAGTTGGCGCTTCCCCAAATCACTTGTGATCAGTCACACGTCACAGCACCAGTTCAGGAAGACCACGGCCCCACGAAGACAATGATGCAAACTTACGCGTTCTATCAGCAAGGAGTTCCGATCGAAGAAATCGCCCGTCAACGCAAGTGCACGACCGGCACGGTGGAAAGCCACCTAATCGACTGCATTCGCGCAGGCTACGCGATTGACACTGCCCAATTCGTCTCCGATGCCAATCGCGCCCTGATTGAAGCCGCCATCTCCCAGCATGGCACCGCGAAACTCAAACCACTACATGATTCTCTACCGGAAAGCATCAGCTACAACATGATTCGCTTTGTCGTTGCGGAGCACCTTCAATCGCAGAAAGCTGCAGAGTGATAGTCCGCAGCCTCGCGACCGACGGCAACGAAAGTCAGAAATCTCATTGAGGATTAAGAGAAGGTCAGCGTCAGCGGACCACGTCGGCAAGAGGACTCGACGCGCTGGCATAAAGCCGCTTCGACATTCGACCCGCCAGATAGGCCAGCCTTCCGGCTTCGATTGCCAGCTTCATCGCCTGGGCCATCTTCGCCGGATCTTGAGCTTCCGCGATGGCGGTATTCATCAGCACAGCGTCCGCACCAAGTTCCATCGCAATGGCCGCATCGCTTGCCGTACCTACTCCGGCATCAACAATTATCGTGGCTTCAGGAAGTTGTTCACGCATGATTCGCAGGTTGGACGGATTTTGAACTCCCAGGCCCGAACCGATCGGGGCGGCCAGCGGCATCACGGCTGGACAGCCGGCAGCCAGCAGCTTTTTGGCCATGATCAAGTCATCAGTAAAGTAAGGAAGTACGGTGAAACCTTCTTTCAACAGCACACGCGCGGCCTCGAGCGTCTGCTCGTTATCCGGAAAAAGAGTCGTTTGGTCACCGATTACTTCCAGTTTGATTAAATCAGTCTGCAAGGCTTCGCGAGCGAGCCGTGCCGTGCGAATAGCTTCAGCGGCGGTGTAGCAGCCCGCGGTGTTCGGCAGTATCTCCATAGCGGGATCCAGGTGATCCAGAAATGACTCGGTCCCACGATCCAACGGCACGCGACGGACCGCCACCGTAACCATCTCCGCGCCCGAGGCGCGATGCGCCGCTTTCATCTCGACGTAGGAGCGGTATTTCCCCGTGCCAATGATCAAGCGCGCCGCAAACGTTCGGTCACCAATTGTCAGATTATCAGTCTTGGCTGATACCGCTTTTGACATGATTAAAAACTCAACCTGCTCGTCGGTTATGCGAGGACTCTACACCCGAATACTAGTAAACAGAAAGACAGCGTTAGACACGGTCCACGAACTTACACGAAATGGCACTAACAAAGGATTTCGTGTCTGTTCGTGTGATTTCGTGGATCGTAAATATCGGTCGAAATTGCTCAAACAGCAAGAAACTGCGGCCTTGCTTCAGAAGTCACAAAAGCACAAAGGAAAATCAATAGGACCCCTAACGCTTTTGCTTTATCCTTGGCCACTCTTTTCCTTGCCCCGTCTGCTCCTGCGTCCTGCTCCTGCCTCCTTTTCTCCCCCGCCCACAAAGTGCACAATCTCTACCTGATCATTTTCGTTCAGCACAGTCGAGGACCAATCAGCGCGGCGCACCACGTCCTGATTGAGTTCGATTGCTATTCGCTCGGGTGAGAGGTCGAGTTGTGTGACTAGTTCTTTAAGCGAGAGATTATCGACAAATTCGCGACCTTCACCATTGATTCGCAGTTTCAAGATACTCACTCGACCTCGCTCAGCCTGCATGAATAATGCGCCGCAGTTCGGTCTCACTTCCCCCGGCCATAGCCCTTATCAGAATGGCCGCGCGGCCAGAAGTGAACTTAGGTAGCTGAGCAGAGACCGTGGCCACTCCATCACGTTGCGTCTTCATTGAGTAGATCATGGGTCTGAATGCCGTTCCCAGGACCTTAACGGAAACCGCCGCGCCATTCATTGGCTTTTCGTTATTACCCGACAGATGACTAACCATAATTCGCAGGTTCAACATGTCGCCCGAGCGAAACTCCTGCTCGTCGAGCAGACTCACTCTTAAACCCTCTGCCTCCCTTGCCACCTCGCCCATCGGCGACTGCCGTCGCGGATCGTGAATCGTATATGCATCAGCCGGGTTTACGGTCTCTATCTGCGGGGGCGGGACTGCCGAGTCGTGGGGCACAGAGGCTTCATAGGCATCCGCCTTCTCTTCCCCATAAGCCGGGTCTACCAGCTCTCCGTCGACAAACGTCTCGACGGCGGCCATCTCAGGCTCCGCGCCAGCCATGCGCTTGAGGTCCGCAACACGTCCGGCGTGGATTGCCGCACAGATCAGGAGGTGTTGGCGCTTCAGACGTTCGCTCAGCGCTTCGTCACTAAAACCCGTGGCAATCAGATCTTCGTAGCGGGAACGTTTGCTGGCTAGAATCGCTCCGCCCGAATAAACGAGGGAGAGAATCAAAGGCGTTTCCAGCCCCTTATCTTCCGTCTGCACATGATAGACAATGCCATCATGCTCCACGTCGGTATTGTAGCCGGTGATCACTTTAGCTGAAGCGGAATCAAATCATCCTGCCGGAGGTATCCAACCAGATGGCCTTTCGAAAGGCTTCCCTGCAAGTTAACACAGGATTTTTTGCAGGGTCAATTGTCATTTTCTTCGCGCTTTTTTGTCAGAAAAGGTTGCTTGACACCCTCGATCACTTCGACTACGATTCCGCTTGTACAATGATTCTCAATCTAGAGTCACGCGTGTCAGTCGCCGCGGTTGTCGGCTACAGACGCGCATCGGTCTGGTTTGCGACGGATCGCAGCCAGGATTTTCAAGATGCCATTTCGTCTTAACGACTACTTGCCCGTTCTCCTGATGTTCGTGGTAGCTGCCGGTTTCGCAGCGGCGAACATTTTTATTTCGCAGTATATAGGCCAGCGAAAGAGGACTAGAACGAAGTTGATGCCCTACGAATGTGGCAAGGACCCGGTCGGTACCGCACGCGAGCGCTTTTCAGTGAAGTTCTACCTGATCGCGATGATCTTTATCTTGTTTGATATTGAAGTTATCTTCCTGATTCCCTGGGCGGTGGTCTTCAGGACCCTTGCTAGCCCAGCCTACGGTCTTAAAAATGTGGTCTATTTCGAAATGATAACTTTCATCGTATTGCTGCTGGCCGGTTATGTCTACGTTGTTAAGAAGGGCGCTTTCGACTGGAGCGATCGGGCGCGCCGCGATGCCGAAGCTGAAGCCCGGTTGCTGGCCGACATGGAAGGGCGACAGCTCGGACATACACGCACGGCGGCATAGTTCTTAGTCAGTTTCATGGGACTCGAAAACGTCATTGTCGCGGCCTTGCCGGAAGTGTTGACCACGCGTCTGGATTCCCTGATCAATTGGGCGCGCAAATCATCGCTTTGGCCCGCGACGTTTGGGCTGGCCTGTTGCGCTATAGAAATGATGAACGCCACAGCTTCACGCAACGACCTGGCCCGTTTTGGTTCCGAAGTCTTTCGCGCCAGTCCGCGCCAGGCCGATGTGATGATTGTCTCCGGTCGGGTTTCCAGAAAGATGGCCCCGGTGCTGCGACGTATCTACGATCAGATGCCGGAACCAAAGTGGGTGATTTCCATGGGCGCATGTGCCACCTCCGGCGGGGTCTTCGATAATTACGCGATCGTCCAGGGTGTGGACAAGATTGTCCCGGTGGACGTTTACATTCCTGGATGTCCGCCGCGTCCCGAGATGCTGATTCATGCAGTGATGATGTTGCAGGACAAAGTGATGACAGAATCCTCGCGGGACCGCAGAGATGTTCCCGAGGACGAAGCCCGCGAGGCGGTAGTACCGGGAACGCTGCCCGTCACTGACGGGTCAACCGCCAGAGAGAACGTGTTGCCGGAATCACGGCCTTATACAATCGCTTCTAAACACGAGCGTCGCCGCTCCTCGTAACGGAGCGATTCATCGAATGACAAACGGGGCGGACAACACGCAGGGTTTGCCGGGGCAGTCCTCCACAACTTCAACTCAGGATTCAACGCCGTCCCCTTTGGTGACGGCGTTACAGCGTGAGCACCCGGATTGGATTACTGATGTTCGAGAGGCTTATGGCGAGTTAACGGCCACAGTGCCGCGCCCGCATATTCAAGCAGTGTGCTTCCAACTTAAGAACTCGCCCGAGGCACGTTTCGATTTTCTCGCCGACCTTTGCGGCGTTGATCGCGGGGCGGAGGAAGAGCCCCGATTTGAAGTTAATTACCATCTGTTTTCTACAACCACCCATCATCGAGTGAGACTAAAAGTATTGTTAACCGAAGACGATCTGCATGTGCCCACGGTTACTAACGTGTGGCGAACGGCAAACTGGCACGAACGGGAAACCTTTGATCTCTTCGGAATCATTTTCGATGGGCATCCGGACTTGAGAAGGATTCTCTTGCCCGACGACTGGCAAGGGCACGCGCTACGAAAAGACTTCCCGTTGCGAGGCTACGAACCGTATAGCCTCAAGTGATTGCCGATTTTCGATTGCCAATTGCCGATTAGCTTTTTGGGCGACCAGCTTTCTTAAAATTGGCAATCGGCAATTGGCAATCGGAAATGGGAAATCGAAGGATACGCTAAGGATACTCACGGTGAGCACTTCCACAGTTAACGTTCCACCGCAATTCGAGATTGTGGATCATCCGCTCGACACCCAGATGACAATCTCGATGGGGCCGCAGCATCCTTCTACTCATGGGGTGTTAAGACTTGAGCTCGTCCTCGACGGTGAAACGGTTGTAAAGGCGACGCCTGATATTGGCTATCTCCATACAGGCATGGAGAAGCTCTTTGAGTACAAGAAGTATCAGCAGGGCATCGTCATCACGGATCGAATGGATTACCTGAATCCACTCGGTAACAACCTGGCCTACGTGATGGCCGTCGAAAAGCTCCTGGCTCTGGCGATCCCTGAGCGCGCGCAAACCATTCGCGTCTTAACCTGCGAACTCCAGCGCATCGCTTCGCACCTGGTTTGGCTGGGTACTCATGCTCTGGATATCGGCGCCATGACCGTTTTCTTCTACTGTTTTCGCGAACGTGAAAAGATTCTTAACTTGATCGAAGCCGCTTCGGGTGGCCGCCTAACTCCGTCATATTTCCGCATCGGTGGTTTGATGATGGATTTGCCTGCGGGCTTCGAGCGTCGGGTAATGCAGTTTCAAGATGGTTTTCTCAAGTCGGTTGACGAATTCCACACCTTACTTACCGGAAATAGGATTTTTCAGAAACGAACTCAGGGCGTAGGGATCATTTCGGCGGAAGATGCTATTGATTGGGGGCTCTCGGGACCATGCCTGCGCGGCAGCGGAGTCGATCTCGACATTCGCCGCGCGAATCCTTACACCGGCTACGAGAAGTACGATTTCGACGTCCCCACTGAGTCCGACGGCGACGTGTGGGCTCGTTACATTGTGCGTATGCGCGAGATGAAGGAATCTCACAAGATTGTCGCCCAGGCTCTGGCCCGATTGAAGCCGGGCCCAGTCAAAGCAGATGCCCCCAAGGTGGTTCTTCCCGATCGCGAAGCAATGAAGACCCACATGGACGCGCTGATTCACCACTTCCTGATTGTCGCGGAAGGATTCGACGTGCCGGCCGGTGAGGTCTACATGCCCATCGAAGCGTCGAAGGGTGAACTGGGCGTTTATGTCAGATCCGACGGGGGACCTAAACCCTCGCGCGTGCATTTTCGCGGACCAAGTTTCGTTAATCTCTCGGCTCTGCCCCAAATGGCACAGGGGGCGATGATCGCTGACGTTGTCGCAATTATTGGATCGCTGGATATCGTATTGGGAGAAATTGATAGGTGATTGCCGATTTCCGATTCTTACATTTCCGATTGCCAATTGCCGATTGCCGATTGCCGATTGCCGATTTTGTGATTATCGAGCGGAAGACTCGACTCTAACTCTCCAGCATGGCAAACGATTCTTGAAGGTCGTAAATTGGCAATGAAAACCGTGAATAGTCTGCCGAACAAACATCAAATTGGCAATTGGCAATTGGCAATCGGAAATAATCGGAAATAATCGGAAATGAATAGATGAGCCCGCAATTCACACAGATCCAGCCTCTTTCGCAGCCCGTCGATATTGGCGACGAGATCGCGTCTTTCTCGCCTGAGATCGAAGCGGAAATTGATGGGCATCTAGCCAAGTATCCGGTGACGCGGTCGGCAATCCTGCCGTTGATGTTTATTGTGCAAAGAGAACGCGGCTATCTCGACCCTTCCGGCGTGAGATATCTAGCGAAAAGACTGGGGCTTCGTATCACGGACATCTGGGAGGTAGCCACCTTCTATTCGATGATCCATACAGAGCCGATAGGTCGCCATCACAT
>JALZJF010000235.1 GCA_030859905.1 Acidobacteriota bacterium | reverse complement strand
CCGGCCTTCTGAGCACCCTGTCCAAACATTTTGTCAAATATTCCCATTAATTCATCTCCTCTAGATTGTTAAGCTGTTGACTTCAGATAATCTGGATGATTCCAGAGGAGCTGAGAAGGGAGCAAGCATGACTCGGTTCAGGCTTACCTTACGCCATCATCGAGTATATGTCAAATGCACAGTATATCCTGTATGGACAACAGGTGAATGGGTTGCCACAAATTAGGTAAGATCGCCCTGGCGTGACCTCCTCTATAGTTTTCCTACCTCGATATTTTGGGCATCCGACACACAGTGAGCGGAATCCGTTCGCCGGTAACGCGCATCTTAAACGATGCAGAGACTTCAACACCTAGCTGAATGACGAGGCCAAGAGTCCAAAGGAAAGACGTCTTCGCAGCTACCTTGGTCGCACACGGCACGTCCTCGGCAGGGAAGCGTTAAGCCATTAGTGCTACTTGAGGGCGAACCGACGAGATTGAGGGCAGCCGATCGTTGGCAAAAGAGTGATACTCCCGCTCGGCAGCGAGCACTTGCGGCGATACGCATCAATACTCGCACCGCCAGCCGTTTAGTTTCGATAGTTACCGACGGAACGGCGTTTGCTCTTGACCTCCGTCTGATACTCACGTCTAGCGAAAGGACCCTCTTTATGAACGTGCGGCATTTCCTACTAATATTCCTGCTTCTTGTCGTTTCAAGCACGGCAACTTTCGCCCAGTCTGACAAAGACTGGTGGAAAATGGCCGATGATAAGTCCCGGCGAACGGCGGAGGCGGAACGCTCTGTTTCAAATGGCCCGTCGCGAGGCCGGGCCGCTTTGGATGCCACGGATAACACGCCAGAGACAGCCAGCGTTAAGTTAGCCCGGGCCGATACGTTTATCGTTCGCGACTCAACAGTGTTCGTTGACGAGATGGGTGGATTTGAACACTACCTGATGGCTGCCATGAGGAAGAAGAGTGTTGGTTTGATCGTTGTTGCCGATCCGACGCAGGCCGATTACATTATCTTTGGCAGCTCCGACTCAAAGCGTGCTGGATGGGCCAAAATGGTCTTCTTGGGAGATGGTCGCTCCGGTGAAATGGCCAGCATCTCGATGGTTAACCGAAAAACCAAAGTTGTGATGTTTGCAGATTCTTCACACCGATACGGTGCGTATAAAGGGAAGCGGAGCACCGCCGAAAAGTTGGCAAAATATCTGGGTAAGAAGATCAAGCAAGACGAGAAACGAATGAAAACCATAGCTAGACCCTAACTACTGGGTAGTTTCTGAATGCGTTGCAAGCTTCTGTTTACCTTCAACACTGGTCTTGAGATGTGGGAGAAGTTTGAAAAGCGCAGCGGGTTGTTAGTCTGTGAGACAAACGAAAGCCACGAGCCAAGTCGCGGCTTTCTCGTTCCAGAAGAAGGTCTGAAGACAACAACTATTGCGGCATCTTTTGGATCGAGGTCCCTTGACCTGCCGTCAGCCACCATTTCCCGTCCTTCTTAACGAACACATCAGTCCAGCGATAGTCGCCGCTGATGTCTCGGCCCTTGTAGGTGCCCTTGTCTGTCGTCTTGTAAGTGACGATGGCCACGTCACCATGGGCTTGCACCTTCAAGTCTTCAATCTTCGAGGATTCGATCTTCAAAGCACCCGACTTCACATCGGCTTCAAACTGTGCCTTGGTATTAACCATACCGCCCGGATCCGTGAGCGTAGCATTGTCCGCCAGGTGGCTTCCGAACGTTGCCATATCGCCCTTGATCAGGGCGTCGGCTAACTTCTGCTCCAGTTGCATCAACTCCTGTTCGACGTTGCCGCCGGCGGCCATCTTCTGCCCGACTGCGGCTTCTGCAGTGGTCGGCTTCTGCCCGACCGGTAATTCTTGAGTGGCCGGCATTTCCTGAGTAACCGGCTTTTCTTTAGTAGCCGGCTTCTGGGCCGGTTTTTCTTTAGAGGCAGGACTCTGCGGGGCCGGTTTTTCTTGTGTGGCCGGCATCTCCGGCGTTGGGCTTGGTGTTTGACCTAAGGCTAGCGATGACGCCGCGATGACGATCACGGCGAGGGTAAGGATCTGTTTCATGTGATTGGCTCCTTATTTAGAAGTTCAGAAGTAATGTCGCGACGTGCAAAGCGAAAGTGCCTTCTATCTCAAACTTAGTGGTAAGTCAATGGCGGTTCGGAAGGACAGTTACCGCTCCGGGACCGTCCGCTCACCTGCCAGTTAACTGTTCATACCCGGGGCATCGGGACCTTCACTGCATGAAAATACCGCGGATCCGTCTATGGCCGGTGAAGCGCGGAGCCGCCTTCGCGCTTTGGCTTCTGCAGGGCAAGACCTAGATCACGACCAATAAATCCTCGATTCCCTTTATGAGATCACGCCTTAGCCAACATCAGCGCGAGGTGACCTGGACCACCGCCGAGGCGGAGTTTCCCGCCTGGTCGTACGCCTTCGCCTCGATCTGGTGCGTCTTGCGAGGCTGATTGGGCACCTTCCAACTACAACTATAAGGCGCGCTTAAATCAGTGCATCGAAGACTGCCGTTAACGTAAAACTCCACTCTCACGACACCTACATTATCCATGGCCGTCGCGGTCAGAGTTACAGTCGACTTCCTGGCGACGGTCGCCCCCTGGGCCGGATTCGTTATTGAGACCGTCGGCGGAGTCGTGTCTGCAGCAGTAGCGCTAAAGACCGCGGTGTAAGTCGTATTTGTAGCAGGAGTCGAAATCGAATGACTGGCAGCTCCGCCATCCGACCACGATCCAAACACATAGGTGGTAGCGCCGATTGTTTGCGGAGAGACTGCCTCAATAGTTCGAGTTATGCCCACTACACCGACGAAGGCGTGCGGCGCCGCAACCGGCTGACCATCCAACTTAAGTTGCAGGCCTGAAGGACTGGTCTGGAGTGTAACTGTTGACTTACGAGGTAAAACATCGCGGAAGGTCGAGTGAGTCAGTTCTCCCGAATCCGTAACCGTCAGGTGGATCCGATACCAGACGTTGTCCGAAGTTTCGCCCGTAGTTGGAATCGTGAATGAGCCGCTCGTTGCCCCACTGGTAGCTGGCAAGAATGGATGGAAATGGGTGTCGTGATGGAAATCTACTTTCCAGGTGAAGCCGCTGGCCGGCAGTGCGCCATCCTCGGCATCGTTGCCGGCGCCTGCGTAATTAATCGTTTGGCCACCCTGGTAAAGCGTACCGGCCAGGGGCTGGTCAATACTTCCGGTGGGAGGAGTATTTGAGGTGACGGTAAGCTGGGCGTCATTGCTAACTGCACTTCCGAAGCTATTGGTTACCACGGCGCGAAACAGCGCGCCGTTATCCGATGGCTGTGCGTTCAAGAGCGTGTAGTCGGACGATGTTGCTCCTGCAATATCGCTTCCATTTCTTTGCCACTGATAGGTGAACGGCGGGGTGCCGTTTGCACTGACGCTGAAGGTAGCCGATTGGCCTACCGCAACCGTTTGATTTTGAGGATGCGCTGAGATCATTGGAGGCTGCATGTTAGCCGGGTACTCGATCTTATGAACCGAGCCGGTCCCCCGTGCCAGATAATAAAGGCTCCCGTCTATCGACACTTTGAGATCCACCGGAGAGGAAATGCCGGTTGCAAAATCCGCGACCGTATTACCATTTACCGGGTCAAGTTTTTTTATCCAACCTGCACAAAAATCTGCAAAGAAATAGTCGCCGACATAAGCACTCGGAAATTGCGCGGTCTCAGGATTGTAAAATGTTCCTCCGGTAATCGCGCAGGTTGAGGAATCGTTCAAATACGTGTAAATCGGATCGCGGAAGTTGGAATTAGTAGGATTACAGTTACCTTCGCAAGTCGGCCAACCATAATTGGAGCCGGCCAGCCCGTCATTAATCTCTTCCGTCGTATTCTGGCCGACGTCGTTTATAAACATGCGTCCCGTGCCGGGCTGGAACGAGAAGGTGAAGGGATTGCGCAATCCTAACGCCCAAATCGCTTGGTTTTTTCCAGTTGTCTGATTGAAGAAGGGATTATCGGAAGGGATTTCCCCATTCGAAGAAATGCGCAGCATCTTGCCGTGCAGCGTTGACAACGACTGCGCATTGGCGCCGCTGGCGTTATCGCCCACGGCAACATACAGTTTGCCATCAAGTCCAAAGTGAATCGCTCCGCCATTATGGTTTGTGGCGCTGGACAGATTGTCCAATTCCAGAACGATGAATTCGCTACCGGGCACGGCTACATCACCCGAAGCAGTGAAGCGGCTGATGCGGTTATGAATAGTGGGCGTGGTCGCGGTGTAATAGATGTAGACAAATTGATTAGTGGCGAAATCAGGATCAAATGCCACACCCAGTAGCCCGCGTTCTCCGCTTGAGTTTACTGTTACTGTTAAGAAAGGTGTCGCGAGCAGAGCTCCGTTCTTTATAACTCGAAGTCTGCCCCCCTGCTCGCACACGAAGAGCCGGCCATCAGGCGCAATCTCCATAGCCGTGGGGTTGAGGAGGCCGTTTGCTACCAGGGAATCTGTAAATCCACCCGGTACGGTAGCGGCGTGCGCCACGCGACTGACGTGCAGCCCTACAAAAAGCACGGTCACGAACAGAACTACGTAACAAAGCGCCAGGCGCTCGCGGTACTGCCAATCCCTTAATGTCATTAGAGCCTCCACATGAAGCGTGAGTAGGAGTACAGAAACACTACGAAGAAAAAGTTGGGGGAGGTTTTCAGCGGTTGGGAGGGGGGTCGGGGATCCCGAGAGCTGAAAGCGTGAACTCGCGTTCGCCGCGAACTATATCATGGCAAATCCGTCTTCGGATAGTACTCCCCTATGCTGGGGTGTGCGACAAATTTATGGGAGAAGAAGAGGGAGCTTGAGCTAACCTAGAGAAGCGCTATAATCTGGCTGCTATATAAGCAGCCAGATAAAGGAGCTTCCTAGAACCTATGACAGAAACATTAG
>JALZJF010000226.1 GCA_030859905.1 Acidobacteriota bacterium | reverse complement strand
AGAACCTTGGTCACCTTTAGTACTTCATCAGCCGCCCCCATGTGATCCGGATGAGGATGAGTGGCGATAAAGTAATCGAGTTGCTGCACGTTGTAACGCTTGAGCGCATCAAGTACTACTTTGCCTTTGCCGGCATCGCCGGCGTCAACCAGCACTGATTTACCGGCGGGCGAGATAATCAAGATGGCGTCGCCGTTGATGGGACCTACGTCAAGAACATGAACCTGCAGCTCGCCACCCGAGGGCGGCGGCGGTTTCGTCTTCCACCAGTTAACGGCAAAGTCTTTGCCAAAATAAACCGCCGCGCCAATGACCAGTGCCACCACGGCGCCCGCACAGCCACAGCCTTTCGTTGCCCGCCGCACTTAATCCTTCCTCTCCATGACTAGTACTTAACGCACTTCTACTACCCTTTCACCTGATTGTAAGAGCTCCAGGGCTGCTGGTAACGCATGTTCTAAAATCTGACGCAAGTTGGCGTTGGAAGTATTACCGCATGTGATCAGAATTACTGAGGGAGGAGAACCAAGTTCTTGCACCAGTCGCAAGAAATCACCGTCCTTGGTAAGAACAATCGCTCCTGCTTGCCTTCCAGCCATAAATATCTCGCGATCTGTGGCATCGCGAAGGCCGAGGTCACGCAGCGCCGTAGCAGCAATACCGAAAGTTGAATTGATCCAACGTGCGAGCGCTGGCGATAGTTGGGCATCAATCCAGAGAATCATGCTGCTAGCACAGGATGGTCCAGCCGACGCGCTGCGTACTGTAACGCAGCCCTCAGATCGTCCATCTCAAGATCCGGCATTTCCTCCAGCACTTGTTCTGCGCCGAGGCCTGCGGCCAACAGATCGAGTACGTCGACCACCCTAATTCGCATGCCGCGAATGCAGGGACGACCTCCGCATTGCTCAGGATTAATCGTGATGCGGTCGAGAAGCTCAGCCATGGTTCACCCTTATACCATTAACCGTCTCCCAGCGTAACTGGTTCGTGCTCGCGTTCCCACATCGTTTCCGCACGTGGCGTGATTCGCGTCGGATACTTTTCATTCCAGCAGGCTACGCAGGAGGAATCAGCACTGATCCCGGTTGCTTCGATCATGCCTTCGAGCGAAAGATAGCCCAGCGAATCCGCCTCGATGAACTTCCTTATTTCCTCGACCGACATCTGCGCGGCGATGAGATCTGCCTTGTTTGGCGTATCGATGCCGTAATAGCACGGACTGATTGTCGGCGGGCAGCTAATGCGCAAGTGAATTTCTTTGGCGCCTGCCTCGCGCACCATTCTCACAATCTTTTTCGAAGTCGTGCCACGTACGATCGAATCATCTATCAGCACCACGCGTTTGCCTTCGATCAAGTGACGGACCGGATTGAGTTTGATGCGCACGCCGAATGAGCGAATCGATTGCCGCGGCTCGATGAACGTGCGGCCCACGTAATGATTGCGCACTAGGCCAAATCGAAAACTGATTCCGCTTTGGGCCGAGTATCCAATCGCTGCGACTGTGCCTGAGTCGGGCACAGGCACGACCAGATCTGCATCGGCAGGTTGCTCTATCGCCAGGCGTTTCCCCATCTTGTGGCGCGATTCATTCACCGAATGGCCATAAATCAGCGAGTCAGGCCGCGCGAAATAGACGTGCTCAAAGAGACACATGGAATGCCTCCGCGGCGGCAGCGGATGGGAAGATCGCAGCCCGTCTTCATCGATGATGATCATCTCGCCTGGCTCAACATCACGAACATACTGCGCGTCAATCAGATCGAAAGCGCAGGTTTCTGAAGCCAACACCCAGGCATCTCCCAAACGTCCGAGCGCCAGAGGACGAAAACCCCGCGCATCGCGGATGGCGATTAACTCGGAAGGTGTTAGAAAGAGCATTGAGAATGCGCCTTCCGTCGTGCGCATCACCTCGGGAATTGCCTCCCGAACGCTTGCTGCCCGCGAACGCGCTACCCCGTGGAGGATCACTTCCGTGTCGGACGTCGCCGAGAATATCGCACCATCTTTTTCCAGTTTGCGTCGTTCTTCGCGGGCGAAAGGAAGGTTGCCGTTGTGACAGACTGCGATTTGTCCGTGTTGACAGGTAACCAGGAATGGCTGCGCCTCTCTGATCGAGACTTCGCCGGCAGTCGAGTAACGAACATGGCCGATCGCGCTGGCGCCGGGAAGGCGATCAAGCCTCGACTGATCGAACGCCTCGGCCACATGCCCCATGGCCCGTTCGAGTCGCAATTCCGAGCCGTTCGAACTGACAATGCCACACGACTCCTGACCGCGATGTTGGAGGGCATAGAGTCCTAAATAAGTTAGCCGCGCAGCATCAGCATGGCCGTAAATCCCGAAGACACCGCATTCATCGCGAAACTTGTCCAGAATTATTTCGCTCAATTTTTCCGTCCTCAATCAGCCTTGCGATTACCAACTGAGCTTACTTCGCATTCCGAAAGCTTTCAACCCGTTCGAAGGGCTTAGCGACGAGCGTATCTTCGACTCGATTACGGATGGTCGGTAAAGTCAAGTTATGGTAAGAAGTTCGAAGCGGAAGCTAATTCCCTTGCGTCGTACGTTCGCGGCTTGAAAAAATAGGTGGCGAGCGTTCACAATGACGTTACGTCCCCTATTCGATTAAACCAACGCGTCCTGGTCTTAAGGTAGTGATTACTCCGGACATCATCTTCCGGCTGGTAACGCTGGTGCTGCAAGCAGCGCTGGTGCTGGGGCTTTTCTCCGCCGGTTGGCTGATATATCGAAAGCTACCTACCCAGGTAGCAAACCCGACCGAAGAACGAGAGAGCGACGCTTTGATTCAACTAGTCATGCGGCCGGCCTCACAAAGGGCCGGTGTGGCGCTGGATGTGCCAGTTGAATTCTATCCGGTGGATATTGTCGCGGTGCACCATGAATACTTCACTGAGCGGCGCGCCGGCAAACGTTTTGATGATTTTCTGACTGAGCGAATGAATGGCCGGCGGCCGGTCACAGCGCGGCTCGACCAAAGCGGACGGGCACTGGTGACTGTCAGTCCGGGCAACTGGTGGGTGCACGCGGCGCTTGCAGGTGAAGAAGATCTTGAATGGCGGCTGCCAGTAAGTATTACCGGGCCCAAACAGACGATTGAACTTACCCTCCAAAACGCCTACACGCGCACGAAAAGCTTTTGAAATGGTGTCAGGTATCGGGTGCCGGGTGCCGGTTAACTTGGTGCTGGTTAACCTTGGTTCCGTTCACCCGAATACTCGTTTCTCCTAACAAACATCTGACACCCGGCACCTGACACCCGGCACCTCCTATGAAAGCCCTGCGAGTAGAGAAAAACCAAATCGCTGTTCGCGACGTTGAGTTGCCGGAGCGTGGGCAGGAAGCAATTGTGCGCGTAGTGCTTTCCGGAATCTGCAACACTGATATTGAGATTACGCGTGGCTACGCCGGCTTCAAGGGAACTATCGGTCACGAATTTGTGGGTATAGTCGAGGATGCTCCTGATGGCGAGCTGGTAGGTCAAAGAGTCGTGGGTGAGATAAACGCCGGCTGCGGTGAATGTGAACTCTGTCGTGCGGGCGATGCGCGCCACTGCCCCGAACGGACCGTGCTCGGAATCGTAGGACGCGATGGCGCCCACGCGGAGTTTCTCCGGCTTCCCGTCAAGAACCTTTTGCCAGTGCCGGAGAGAATTGCTGACGAACACGCAGTATTCGCCGAGCCCCTCGCCGCAGCCTGCGGAATCATGGACCGCACGCCGGTTACGAAAGATAAGAAGGTGGCCGTGATCGGTGATGGCAAGCTGGGTTTGCTCTGTGCGCAGGTGGTGGCTTTAACGGGTGCGTCGGTTCTGCTAATCGGTAAGCATCCGGAAAAACTACGTATTGCCGAACGACGCGGAATTGAGACAGCTACTGCCAAAAGCGCCACCAGGAGAAAACGTGAGTTTGATGTTGTCGTCGAAGCCTCGGGGTCCGCGTCGGCCTTTAACACGGCCGTGGGTCTGCTGCGGCCGCGTGGCGTGCTGGTTCTAAAGTCTACCTTTCATGGCACTACGGAGATAGATGCGCCGACGATCGTAGTGGATGAAATCAGCATTATTGGATCGCGCTGCGGCCGGTTAGCGCCTGCGCTCGACCTGCTGAAGAAGGGCGCTATCGATGTGGATAGCCTGATTAGCGAAGAATATCCGCTGCGAGATGGACTGTTGGGTATGGAGCGCGCCGTTAAAAAGGGTGTATTGAAAGTCTTTCTCCGGCCGTGAAGAG
>JALZJF010000177.1 GCA_030859905.1 Acidobacteriota bacterium | reverse complement strand
TCAGCAAGGAGCATAATCACTGGCCTAAGTATATTAACAGCGTGAACTGACCCGCTCGCTACCGAAGCGTGAATAAATTAAAGAATTGGACTCAGATTCACTTCAAGATGCCACCGGCTTGCCCGGTGGAGTCTCACGTAAGTGGCTACATGGGCGCCCCTATGATTTCCAAGATGCCACCCGCATGCCCGGTGGAGTTTCACGTTGGTAGCTACCGAAGCGCGCGAATCATTTTCAAGATGGCATCAGCAAGCCGTCGCGTTTTAAGAGTTACTCGAACTCTTTGTAGCGGCCAGCGTGAGACTCCACCGGGCAAGCCGGTGGCATCTTTAGAATTCTCCTTGAGCTCTTGGTAGCAGCTAACGTGAGATTCCACCGGACGAGCCGGTGGCATCTTGAAGTGAAACTGAATCCAATTCTTTAATTCTTCTAGATTCTTCTACCGCCCGCGGTACCGCATGGGCGCTCCCTGTATCGAAGCCATCCCATCTATCTTTCCTTATCAGAGCTGGTCCTGAGTCGTTCGGCGAGTTCAAATTCTTTTTTTGCCTCTTCTAACCTGTTGGCCTGTTGTAGAACTTGAGCGAGCAGATGATGGCCGGAGAAGTTGTTGGGGTCCATCTTTAACGCGCGTCTTAGAATGGTTTCAGCGTTCGATAAATCCCCTTTCTTCAAATGAACTTTTCCCAGAACAAGATAGGGACCACTGAAGTACGGGTTGAGCCAGATAGACTTTTGCAGCGGACCAACCGCCTCATCCCACTTCAGCTGCCTGGTATAGGCCTCGCCAAGCCGGTAGTAAGCCATACCGAACGCGGGATTAATGGCTATCTCTTTTTGCAGGAGCTCAATACCTCTTTCGATGTTAGCGTGAAAAATTGCCAGCTCTCCCAGTGAGAAATTAGCCTGCGGCAGTTTGGGGTCAAGCTCGAGCGCCCTCTGCAGTTCCTTTTCGGCAAACTCTTCAAATCGCTGGCGAATCATCATCTGGGCGTTGATTAGATAGGCTGGCGCGGAATCCGATTGAATATTAAACATTCGCGCGAACGCCTCGCGAGCCTTGATTGGGTTTTGAGTTTGAATGTAACTAAGGCCCAGGACATATGCGATTTCCACATTGCGAGGCGACCAGTTTCCAACCTTTTCGAGATAAGGAATAGCCTCCTTTAAATGGCCCAGTAAGTACCGAGAGAGGCCAAGCATTTGCACGCCTTGCCGGTACTGACGGCTGTCTTCCGGCCCCTGCCTCACCGCAATCGAGAGATGCTCGATCGCGCGAGCATAATCGCTCTTTTGATAGTAGGCCAAGCCTAAGAGATGATTTACCGTCGTATCGGTCGAACTTGAAGCGGGCAGCGATCTCAGAATTTCTATGGCTGCGTCAATCTTACCGGCGCTCAAGAGCGCCTGCGCTTGAGCAACCATAGAAGAACTCGATCCAGGGTCTGAAGTCGGCTGTCCTTCCGTTTGGCCCGCGACGGCAAATGCAAATAATGCCACCAACAGGTTGACCGAAATCAGATGGAACGTAAACTTGATCACAGTAATTAGTTTTCTTCATTCATGGTCAATTTTCGTATCGTTCCAATTTCTTCATATCTTCACTTGATGCCGGTATCACGCTGATCGCAGCACCACCACCACTCGCCAGGGCGATCTTCAATTTGGTTTGGTCGTTTACCAGGAAGTGCTGAATCTGGTATGCCATCGGATTGCTTTCCCAATGAGCGTTGGCTGCATCTTTGTAAAGAGTCGCCACATACCAACGTTTGGGAGTGAGAAAGCTTGAGGAGATACTTACGGTACGCGCTTGCTCATCTGTAATAGCTCCGATGTACCATTCGTCTTTGTTTTTAGCTTTGCGAGCGATTGTCAAGTAGTCGCCGGGTTCGGCATCTAAAATTCTGGTATCGTCCCAATCGACTGCTACGTCCTTGATAAACTGGAACGCGTCCATAAACCGCTCGTAATTTTCAGGCAGGTCTGCTGCCATTTGTAAGGGGCTATACATGGTCACGTACAAAGCTAACTGTTTGGCTAAAGTGGTATGCACCTGCTCTTTCTTGCCAGGTTGGTAAACGTCGAGTTTGATCTGGAAGATACCCGGCGTGTAGTCCATGGGCCCACCCATCAGGCGAGTGAAAGGTAAAATTGCTTCGTGTTCGGGCGGGTTGCCGGAACTCCAGGCGTTGAACTCATTGCCCCGTGCTGCTTCACAAGCCAACCAGTTCGGGTAAGTACGGTGCAGCCCCGTCGGTCGCACCGGCTCGTGAGCGTTCAACATGATCTTGTATTGGGCTGTTTTCTCGGCCACACGGACATAGTGATTGACCATCCACTGACCGTCGTGATGTTCGCCTCGTGGAATAATTTTACCGACGTAACCTGTTTTTACCGCGTCATATCCATGTTGCTTCATGAAGCGATAGGCTTCGTCCATCCGGCGCTCATAGTTTGAAACCGAGGCTGAGGTCTCATGGTGCATGATAAGCTTCACCCCTTTTTCAGCCGCGTACTTCTGGAGTTCTGTGACGTTGAAATCAGGGTAGGGAGTTACAAAGTCGAAGACCTCTTCTTTCCAGTTGCCGAACCAGTCCTCCCAGCCTACGTTCCAGCCTTCGACCAATATTCCGTCGAAGCCATGTTTGGCCGCGAAATCAATGTAGCGTTTAGTGTTTTCGGTGGTGGCCCCGTGCCTGCCATTGGGCTTCAGACTCGACCAATCGGTTTCGGCCAGTTTTATATTGCCCACGTCGGCGTAGTTCCACGACGTTTTGCCGATGTGCATTCCCCACCAAATACCCACATATTTCTGGGGCTTGATCCAGCTCACATCACGGATTTGAGAGGGTTCATTTAAATTCAAAATCAGTTTGGAGGCTAGAATGTCCGCTGCTTTGTCGCTCACCACGATCGTGCGCCAGGGAGTTTTATCCGGGGTTTGCAAATACGCCTTGTTCCCCACCGCATCAGGCACTAAATGCGAAGACAGACTGAACGTCTGTTTATTCACCA
Organism: Acidobacteriota bacterium; assembly: GCA_030859905.1. Taxonomy (GTDB): domain Bacteria; phylum Acidobacteriota; class Blastocatellia; order Pyrinomonadales; family Pyrinomonadaceae; genus PSRF01. The sequence continues at coordinate 10,054 of JALZJF010000177.1, read as the reverse complement.
TCAAATTCATAGCCGGGTAATTGACCAAGGCCGCCTCGTGAATGTTGATGTATAACCCATCAGAAGTCTTCATCATCAAGGGTGTCTGTACGGCATTGGCAGCGATGGGCGTTTTGAAGGCAATCTCCTGGGCGGCCTTAGAACTCGTGGCATCTATATCGCTGAGCTTTGTGGTCAAGTAGGCGTACTCATTGGTGTCGTAATCGCCGGGAATCCAAAAGGTCTTGTGATCGCCCGTCAGGTTAAATTCGGTCTTCTCATCCGAAACAACGAAATACTTCAAGTCAGTTTGTTCCGGGACTTCATAGCGAAATCCTAAACCGTCATTGAACAAACGGAATCTGACGATCATCCTTCGGTTCTTGTGGGCCGCCTGTTGAAGCGTAACCGTAAGTTCCTTGTACTGGTTACGAATCTGTTTGGCTTCTCCCCATACCGGCTCCCAGGTTTCATCTTTCTGCGATGAGTCCGCTTTTACTATAGTGAAGCCTCTGGTAAGACCAGGTTGGTCTTTCAACTCAATCCCCAGCTTGCTCTTTCGCAGAACTGGCCTTCCCCCGAATGAAAGCTGATGGGTAGGTTCACCATCACCGGTCAACCCGAAGGAAAGAGATAGTTTGCCATCTGGGGACTGTATACTTTGAGCAAAGGCATTAAGGCTAAAGAGCCAGATGAAGAGGATCAATACTTCTAGTCTCAAAATGTTTCTACTCCTTCTCATTTAAGAGGCTGGATTTAAGGCCGCGAAGGCAGCGGCAAACTTGCCGGCGAGCACCAGGCAAAGAACGCCCATAAGTGTAGGCTGTGATTCCAACGTGGAGGGGAATATTCGTGCCGATGGCAATCCGCGCCGAACACTTCGCTCCATAGTTTCCGTCAGCGCCTCTTCAATCAGTGACCATGCGGGCGTGATCTTGCTGCCAACCACGATGGCCTCGTTCCCCGCGATAGACGTGGTCATTTACAGCGATTATTGGACCAGCGATTCGGACGACAATTCCGCCGCATTCGCCGCGAATGGTAGGCATCTTATCCGATCAATGCCCGCTTGCGCCAGCTATAGAGCAAACATCCATTCATGAATCAGTCGGACGGTCTCGTGCACATTCTCGTCTCTGTTCTTTTACCTGTACGGAGCCGGCGAACCTACAGGTAGTTGGTACTGACACGCCGTAGAGACGGGCCAGATCTGAACTCAGCATGACTTTTGTTTTGCGGAGAAAAACGATGCGCTGCTCGATTCGCTCGGCAGGGATGACGAGGTTCGAAGTATACATGTGAGGCTGTCCCTTCCGCCGGGTCAATCTAAGGATAGTTCGTAAAGTCGCTACAGCGGGATGTTGCCGTGCTTTCTGGGTGGGTTCGAGTCTCGCTTGTTTTCCAGAAGCGATAACGCGCGGATCAGCTTGGGCCGTGTTTGGGCGGGTTCGATAATTTCGTCAATGAAGCCTCGCTCAGCCGCCACGTAGGGATTGGCAAATTTCTCTTCCAGCTCCAGAATGCGAGCCCGTCGCGCTGCTTCCTTGTCTTTGGCCTCATTCAATTCTCGCCGATAGAGCACGCCGACGGCGCCTTCCGCTCCCATGACAGCAATCTCTGCCGTAGGCCAGGCGAAATTCACGTCGGTGCGAATATGTTTCGAGGACATCACGCAATAGGCCCCACCGTACGCCTTGCGAGTTATCACAGTCACTTTAGGAACGGTGGCTTCGGCAAACGCATACAGCAGCTTTGCGCCATGTCTGATAATCCCGCCATGCTCCTGTGAAACTCCCGGCAAAAATCCGGGTACGTCTTCGAAGGTCACCAGCGGAATATTGAAACAATCGCAGAACCGAACAAACCGCGCCGCTTTGACGGAGGCATCGATATCGAGCACGCCGGCCAAATACGCGGGTTGATTCGCAACAATGCCGACTGAGCGCCCATCCAGACGGGCAAACCCTACGCAGATGTTGGGCGCGTAGTGCTGATGCACTTCGAAGTAGTAGCCGTCATCAACGATCAGATTAATAACGCCGCGAATGTCATATGGTTGGTTTGAGGCTTCCGGAACGATCGTATTGAGTCTCGTTTCGGTTCGCTCCGGAGAGTCAGTGGGGTTTACCGCCGGTGCGTCCTCAAGATTGTTTGAAGGAATGAATGAAAGCAGTTCGCGGACCATCCGCAGCGCATGCTCGTCGGATTCCGCGGCGAAGTGCGCGACGCCGGAAATGCGATTGTGAGTGATTGCGCCCCCCAACTCTTCCTTGGTTACGTCTTCGTGGGTGACCGTCTTAACTACGTCTGGTCCGGTAATGAACATGTAGGACGTATCTTTGACCATTATGTTGAAGTCGGTGATTGCCGGGCTGTACACAGCTCCACCGGCGCAAGGCCCCATGATGCAACTTATCTGCGGCACAACTCCGCTCGCCAGGGTGTTACGCAAAAAGATGTCTGCATATCCGCCCAGACTCAGCACACCTTCCTGAATGCGGGCCCCTCCTGAGTCATTGAGGCCAATAATCGGAGCTCCGACCTTCATCGCCAGGTCCATCACCTTACAAATCTTTTCCGCGTGAGTTTCGGAAAGTGAACCGCCAAAAATCGTGAAGTCCTGAGCAAAGACAAACACCCGACGACCATCAATCAAACCGTGGCCGGTGATAACACCATCCCCCGGGTAACGTTGCTGGTCGAGACCGAAGTCGCTCGAGCGGTGCACAACAAGCTTGTCAAATTCCTCGAACGTGTCTTCGTCAAGAAGAAATTCAACTCGTTCGCGAGCCGTCATCTTCCCCGCAGCATGCTGCTTCTTGACGCGCTCCGGACCGCCTCCGATCTCGGCCCGCTGGGCTCGTTCTTTCAGCGTTTCAAGTTTGGACTTGGACTGTTTCTTCTGTTGTTTTGAAGTCATACTCAAGCGGAGACTATCAGGCTGCTAAAACAAAACACGATCCACGAAATCACACTAAGCCGCCCGAAATGGATGCCTTTATTCGAGTTATTTCGTGTGATTTCGTGGATCGCTTTACTGCTTCTATTCCTGCTCATCACTTTTAAGCAACTTGCTAGTTGCTCTTTCCTTTGAACTAGCGCCGGAAAAGGGAAACGCTCGCGCTTCGATTAGTTCGACGAGTTTTTCAAGCCCCTGCCTGGCTTTGGTTTGGACGTCTGCGGAATACCCGAAGCGCTCAGCGTTTTGCTCGAAGTCTTCGAGATCAACGATCCGGTACAAAAAGTTCGGCTCGACCAATATGTCTATGTCTAGATCCACGTAGCTGAGAACCTGGCCATCGAACACCGGCGGGACGTTAACATTACAGTAGTAGCTTCTCAACTCCCCGGTTGGCTCAGTGAAGCGAAAAACGTTGTACCACCGATCCAACCAATAGAATTCAGTGCTCGTCGTTCCAGAGGCAATGGTGCCCAGCAGGTCGTGTGTAATCTCTTCGTCGAAAGTTGCATCGAGAACAAGCAATGATCCTTCTTGTCGTATCACGTTGGCATTCCATCTGCGATGTTCCGAGCCGTCGTATTTGTGGGCCCGAACCGTAATCATCGATTTACTTTCGCCCGCTCTTGCGCCAGTCCGCCAAAAATTGTGCCTGGCCTTTATCCGTAAGGGGATGATTAAATAACTGGTCGATAACTTTGAAAGGCATCGTCGCGATATCTGCGCCCATGCGCGCCGATTCTATGACATGAAGGGGGTGACGCAAGCTGGCCGCCAACACCTCAGTTTTCCAGTGATAGTTTCCGTAGATCTCCACTATCTCGCGCAACAGAAGCAAGCCATCGTGTCCTATGTCATCGAGCCGCCCGAGAAAAGGACTGATAAACGAAGCCCCCGCCTTCGCCGCCAGGATTGCCTGGCCAGCGGAGAAGCAAAGCGTGACATTGACCCTGATTCCTTCATCGGAGAGTTGATGAGTGGCTTTGAGCCCGGCACGAGTGAGCGGACATTTGATCACTACGTTGGCAGCGATCTTCGCATACTCGCGTCCTTCGCGGAGCATCCCGTCCACGTCTTCGCTGGTGACTTCAGCCGAGACGGGACCACTCACTAATTCGCAAATTGCGGCGATGTGCTGTTTGAATTCAACGTCGCCCTCTTTGGCAATCAGAGAGGGATTGGTGGTTACTCCATCGGCGATGCCTATGGTTGCCGCTTCACGAATCTCATCAAGGTTTGCGCTGTCCAGAAAGAATTTCATTATTGTCTCCCGCGTCACGTGCTCACGCGTCCCTGAAAGGGACGAAGTTAGTAGCCGGGGGCAACGCCCCCGGAAAACCGATAAAGATGCCCGACCCTGAAAGGGTCGCACCGTGCCAAACAAAGGACTCAACCCGTGTGAATCAGTCCGTCGAGAAAGTGCGACCCTTTCAGGGTCGGGTCTGAAACCTTTGTTCACCGGGGGCGGTTTGCCCCCGGCTATTAACTTCATGCCTTTCAGGCATGTTCGCTCGCTTTCGCTCGCACTATTCGAAAACACTTACATCTCAAACTGACCCACAACCGCGCCTTCAAAGTTTAATTGACACTATTTCGAAGTACGCCGATCCCCTCAATCTCTATTTCGACCACATCGCCGTGCTTCATCGGGGAGACTCCTGCGGGGGTACCTGTGGCAATCACATCTCCGGGATAGAGAGTCATAATCTCGGCGATATACCTGATCAGGAAGGGAACTGAAAAGGCCATTGTCGATGTACGTGCCCGTTGCTTGATGGCGCCGTTGAGGCGCGTGGTAACCTCCGCATCGAGAGGGTTGATGTCGCGAACGATTACCGGCCCCACCGGACAAAAGGTATCGAACGATTTCGCCCTCGTAAACTGAACGTCCTTGCGCTGCAGATCGCGGGCAGTCACATCGTTAACACACGTGTAGCCCAGGACATAGCTCAAAGCGTCTTCGCCGCCAGAGATGTGATGCGCCCGGTGACTGATAACGACTCCCAACTCTCCTTCGTGCTCAACCCGTTCAGAGGCGCTGGGCAGCACGATCGTGTCTCCGTCACCGATTACTGAAGAAGGCGCCTTCAAGAACAGTAAAGGTTCCTCAGGCATTTTATTTCTGAGTTCGGCGGCATGTTCACGATAGTTGCGCCCAATGCAAACGATCTTAGAAGGCGTGACGGGGGCAAGGAGCCTGACTTCTGACAACGGAATCGAGAAATGACTGCGTGGCAACGCGAATCCGTCGAACCATTCTCCTTCGTTCAAGGGACACACATCACTACCTTCGATAAAAGCATATCGTGGCTGCTCAAACGTGGCATGTGTGACTCGACAAAGTTTCATGTCTACTTAGCGGCTGCGGAAAAACTAGGACTGATCCATGGAATCACACCAAGCGGCCCGAAAAAAGCCCTTAGTTCGAGTCATTTCGTGTCCTTCGGTGGATCGTTTTACTCTCCCTCCCTGAGAATGGCTCCCACTTTCCGCTGCCTGTTAAGGCACACTTTCCGAAACAACTTCTGAAGGAGCACTGACGTTGCCTGCCTGATCGATTGCTTTAATGTAGTAGTAATACCGTTTTCCTGATTCAACATTCTCATCCAAAAAGGTTGTCTTCGTCAGCGTTGCGGGTGTTACCTTCGTCCAGCGCTCCTTCGGCAGATCCGGTTCAGTGGAGCGATAGATTTCATAGCCCGCCACATCGGCTTCGGGATTCGCAGGGAAGAAAATTGATAACCTGCCGGGGGCGGCGGCAATGGTGATTGAAGCGGGAGCGGAGGGTGCAAAAACGTCTCGCGGTGACACGGAGAGCGAATTGGAGTTAAGACTCTCAACTTGCGCTCCGTCCGTCCCCAACGACACCGAACGGACGACATACCGGTAATTCTCACCAAACCGGAAACTCCGATCGGCATACCGGGTGCCTGATACTAAGGAAGTGTTAATTGGATTCTGACTGACTTCGCTCTGTGATTCGTCAAGTCGATAGACGTTATAGCCCAGCAAATTTACCGGAGTTGAGTCGTCAATATTCGAGTCAGGAGGTTGCCAGGTTATCGCGATCGCATCCTCGCCAACTTCCTTGCCCGTAGAAATCGGAGCGGGAGGTTTAGCTACCCTCGCGGACGGTTCGATCAGGAGAAAGTTGGAAAAAGCAGCACGCTGCTCCGAGGCGTTAACATAACGAATCGCGTACCGTAAGCGGGTAGGCTCGCCTGCGAGTTCGAGAGTATCAGTGTACGTTAGTGTGTCAGTAGCATTCTTAATCTGGTCGTAGGTTACGGATCCAATGAGCGTCGACCGGGCCGCAAATTCTTCTTCCGTGAGCGGCAAAGGCGCGGTTGGTTTTTCCGCCAGCCGGTAAACATCAATACGGCGGATGCTTTGCACGCTTTCATCGGGAGCGTTGCGGAGAGGCGCCGGCCAACTCAAAACCACACGACTACCTCTTTGCACACCCGAGAGAAGCTCCGTACGTTGCTGAACGCGTTCGACAGGCGGGAGCGGCGGCCTTCTCTTGCCACACCCAACCATGGCGAATGCAAAGAGAAGCGCCAAACACAACGCCTGCTGGCTATTTATGAGTGGGGAAAGCAAGATCCGAGAGGTAGACGGCAAAGTTTCTCTCACAGAATGTAGCGGCTAAGGTCTTGATCCTTTACGGTCTCTAACAACCTGCCGTCCACGTACGCGGCGTTGATTCGCTGGCTCTTAGGCTCCAGGTCAGGGCCTTCGAAGCTGATATCTTCCAACAGCTTTTCCATGATGGTCTGCAGTCTGCGGGCGCCAATATTTTCAGTTTGCTCATTAACGCGCGCGGCAAAATTGGCAATTGCGTCGATGGCGTCAGCGGTAAAATCGATTGTTACACCCTCAGTTTCCATCATCGCTTGATACTGCTTGATCAGGGCGTTTTTGGGTTCCGTCAAGATCCGTTTAAAATCGTCAACGGTTAAAGAATCGAGTTCGACGCGGATGGGGAATCGCCCCTGAAGCTCGGGGATGAGATCGGAAGGCTTGGCAACATGAAAGGCGCCGGCTGCCACAAACAGGATGTGATCAGTTCGGACCATTCCATAGCGCGTGTTCACGGTGGTGCCTTCAACAATTGGCAAAATGTCCCGCTGTACGCCCTCACGTGAGACGTCAGGCCCGTGGCCGGACTCTCTGCCGGCGATCTTGTCAATCTCATCCAGGAAAATCATGCCGGACGATTCGACACGTTCAATTGCCGCCCGGGCCACCTGGTCCATGTCAATCAGCCGCTCTTCCTCCTCCTGCATGAGATACTCCATTGCTTCGTCCACGCGCATCTTCCGTCGCTTGGATCGCCCCTGAAACATGTTGCCCAACATGTCTTTCATGTTGATGCCCATCTCTTCAATGCCTTGCGGTCCAGCCAGCTCGATAACCGGAAAGTTCTTTTCCCGCACCTCTATCTCAATCAGACGGTTGTCGAGCTTTCCACTCCGCAGTTGGGTGCGAAACTTGTCGCGTGAACGTTGAAATTGTTCGTCGCCGGTGGCGCTTTCCGCTCCCGAGGCGGGCTCATCAGTCGTTGGTGAATCAAAATCATAGAGGCTTGTGGATGAACGAGGTGGCGGCAGCAAGATGTCCAGAATTCGCTCCTCAACGTTCAACTCGGCCTTTTCGGCAACTTCCTCTATCTTCTCCTGGCGAGTCATGTCGACCGCGATCTCGGTGAGGTCGCGGATCATGCTCTCCACGTCGCGCCCTACATACCCGACTTCAGTAAACTTAGACGCTTCTACTTTTAAAAAAGGCGAGTCGGACATGCGGGCCAAGCGCCGCGCGATCTCCGTTTTGCCCACGCCAGTTGATCCGATCATGATGATGTTTTTAGGCATCACATCAACGGCCATCTCCGGTGGGAGTTTCTGACGCCGTATTCGATTGCGCAAAGCGATGGCGACCGCGCGCTTGGCATTGCGCTGACCCACGACGTGCTTATCCAGCTCAGCGACGATCTGACGAGGGGTCATGTCGTCTAATCGAACTTCTTCGTCAACTTCTCCTGCCAAATAAATAACCATTGCTTAGTTCGTTCTGATTTCAGTCAGTCGTTCGCCAGGGTATTAGAGCTCTTCAACGACAATATTTTCGTTTGAATAGATACAGATCTCGCCGGCGATGTTCAAAGCCTCGACCGCGATTTCAGGTGCTGAGAGATTTGTGTGCTTCATCAAAGCCCGGGCGGCAGCTAATGCATAGGTACCACCCGAACCAATGGCCAGCACTCCATCATCAGGGGCGATCACGTCCCCGTTGCCGGAAAGCAGGAAAGAACTCTTGTTATCGGCCACCACCAGGAGAGCTTCAAGATGCCGGAGGATTTTATCAGTGCGCCATTCCTTGCTTAACTCGATAGCGGCCCGTTCGAGATTTCCGTGATACTGCTCGAGTTTGCTTTCAAACCGAGTCAGCAATGAAAAGGCGTCGGCTGTAGCTCCCGCGAAACCGGCAAGAATGCGGTCGTTATAGAGGCGGCGCACCTTCTTCGCGCTGGCCTTCATGATGGTTTCACCCAGCGTCACCTGGCCATCACCCGCAATCGCCACACGATCGTCTTTGCGCACAAGTAAGACGGTTGTGCTGCGAATGCTGAGAGATTCTTTTCCCATTATTATCAATGAGCACTATAGAAAGTCGCCTGAATGTAAGTCAAGGCGAGGCTATTCAGGGCTGATGCAGTTTGATTAGAAGCTTGATCGTGTCCCTGAAAGGGACTAAGTCAATAGCCGGGGGCAACGCCCCCGGTAAGCGAAGGTTTCGGTCACGACCCTGAAAGGGTCGCAGTCGCGACGGACTACATCACGCAGGTTGAATCTTTGTTTGGCAGGGTGCGACCCTTTCAGGGTCGGGAAGCTTTAACACTTTTCCGGGGGCGTTGCCCCCGGCTATTGACTTAGTCCCTTTCAGGGACAGACTCGTACGTGGTCGAGAAAAAGCACGGAAGCGAACTTTGAGCTATGATACCTTGCTGACAGATTGGTAGCAGATTGTTGGGAGGTGAGGGGTTCAGAAGATGCACGACTATCGACCGCGCATCGGCATCACGATGCGGATTGAGTTGGAAACCGACCGCTTTTATCTTTCTCGCCACTACAGCGAGGCAGTTGAAGCGGCCGGGGGCGCTCCCCTACACATCAGCCTTATTCCTAATAGTGAATATATCGCCGCTGTCACTGATGGTCTCGATGGCATCCTACTTCCCGGGAGTGCCTCGGACGTTGATCCGCTGCGATACAATCGCCAGCCTCATCAAGCGCTGGGACACGTCCATCGGATCAAAGACGAAACCGATTTACTGGTGCTCAAAGAGATCGAGCGAAGGCGCCTGCCGTTGTTTGGAATATGCTTTGGGATGCAGATCCTGAACGTATCACGCGGGGGAACGCTCATCCAGGACATCGCGTCGCAGGTTCAGGGTGGAATAAAGCACGAGCAAGGTATTCCGCGCGACCTTCCTTCACACCCTATTGGATTGCTCGAGGAGAGCCGGCTGGCATCGCTGGCCGAACGGAACGCAGTTGTCGTAAATAGCCATCATCATCAAGCTATTGAGACCGTAGGCCGCGATCTGGTTGCCAGCGCCTGGGCGGCAGACGGTCTGGTCGAGGCCCTTGAGGATCCGCGATCGGATCGGTTCGTCATGGCAGTGCAGTGGCACCCTGAACTGGGGTGGGAGCGAGATCCACTTTCCCGGGCTTTGTTCAGCCGCTTCGTCAATGAAGCAGGACACTATGCTCGGACCACTCACCCGCAGTTGGTCCATGCGCAACCGGGTTCCGAATGACCAGACGAAACAGACGACGGTCTGATTCAACTCAACGAGAGAGGGAAGCGACTTGGGGGCAAACGAAACTTTGCAGTTACGGGACCGGGTAGCCATTGTAACCGGAGGCTCTCGGGGCATTGGTCGAGCCGTCGTGGATCGATTGGCTGAGATGGGCGCGCGCATAGTTGTTAACTATGTGCGCGATAGCGCGGCTGCAGATGCAGCGGTAGCTTCAGCTTGCAGCAAAGGAGTGGAAGCGCTGGCAGTTCATGCTGACGTTTCCAAGCTAAGTGAAGCTGAACGTCTAATCA
>JALZJF010000157.1 GCA_030859905.1 Acidobacteriota bacterium | reverse complement strand
CTCCGTGGGCGCCCCCGGTTGCGACGGCGGGGCGCCCACGGAGGGACGCCCCTACAACTCATGCTCAAAGTAATAAATGTCGTGGGAGCGCGGCCTAATTTCATGAAGGTCGCGCCCATTGTCGAGGCTATGAAGCGGCGTGAACGCGAGTTTGCGCCGCTTGTTGTTCATACGGGTCAGCACTACTCGATGATGTCCGACGCTTTCTTCCGGGATCTGAATCTGCCGGAACCTGATGTCTTTCTAGGCGTAGGCTCCGGCACCCACGCGGCCCAAACCGCAGCGGTGATGGAAACAGTTTGAGCCAGTAGTGATTCGCGAGAAGCCAGACTGGTTAGGGAAAAGGCGTCCGCAAGGGTCAAGCTGTGACTCTTACACCCAACAGCTTCAAAGCGTCCTCGATCTTCTGGCCCACAATCCGGGGAGTGAAATGATTTTCAATATGCTTGCAGCCGGATTCAGAAAGGCGGCGCCAAAGATCCATATCCCTATAAACCCGTAACACGCTATTCGCAAACTCCTCCGGGTCGTCAGCGATCATCGCGTTCTCTTCCGACGTCAGCCCAACTCCCTCGGCCCCAATTGAGGTCGTGACGACTGGCACTCCGTACGATAAGGCCTCCGCGATCTTTCCATTTACGCCGGCGCCGAAACGCAAAGGAGCTATGAAGACTCGGGCACTCCGAAGGATGGGATTGATATCAGGAACGTAACCCATAATTCTCACGGTAGCGGAATCATAGGCTTCGATCTCAGGAGAGGCACTGCTACCAACGATATAAAATGTTACTGACGGTAGGCGTTGTTTGAGCAGCGGGTAGATCTCCCGCATAAAGTAGTTCACGGCATCGCTGTTCGGTCTATGACTCATGTGTCCGATGAATAGCAAACCCTCTCTTTCCTCAGGCGATTTCCCTCGATCCCGTAGGGCATGGATGGTGGGGATCACCACGAGCCGCTCTTCCCCAACTGCAGTGGAAACCGCTTTTTTGTCTGCCTCTGAAGCGCACCACACCTGGTCACTGGCGCGGGCCAACGCCAACTCAAGCTCTCTGGATCGGCGCGCTTCAAGTGCCAGCTTCTGATTTCCCGTGATCTCGTGCTCTCGACCCAACCTGACGAAGTGAGCATCGACCATATCGAAGATTATCTTCGTCTTCGGGTCGGCTCGTCTGATCGAACGCAGTAACCCCGTTGCCACGTCCGGGCGACTCAGAATGGCTACCTGGAAGTTGCGGCTTTTCATTAGCCGAACGTAGTCAACGACGTTTGCGGTTTCGATTCCCTCGCGCCACAAAAACTGCTCGGATTCGTAAAGTGGTTTTATCGGAACGAAAACTGGCTTGCCGATCCGAGCCAGCAGCTTCAGGATATTCACAATTCGAGCGCTGCCAGCATCGCGATCTGGGGTGGGGACACGATCGTCAAAGACAATCATCGGTGGGCCGGTTTTGCGATTGGCTGCTTGGTGAGCCAAAACCGGATCATTTTCGACCTGTTGGTCTAGAGACGCACTCCACTTATGCGCAAATTTCTTTCGATTCATAAGCTGATAAGTTTTAATGCTTCCCGCCAAGTCGCGCCCCGCGGTGACACCTTCGTAGTGCATAACTCTCGACAGGGGTTGAAAGATGACTTTGTGACCCAGCGAGCGTATGCCAAAACAAAGGTCCACATCTTCGTAATAGGCTGGGGCGTAGCGCCGATCAAAACCACCCAGTGTGTCGAATAAGCTCTTCTTCACCAGCAGAGAAGCCGCGGAACAGTAATCAACCTCGCGAGTGAAATTGTACTTTCTGTCGCTAGGTGATTCGCCCCAACCGTAGTGATAAGCTTCGCCGGTTTTCCAGACGATCCCTCCGGCTTCTTGAATTCTTCCATCGGGGTAGAGGAACATGGAGCCCACCGCTCCCACCGACGAGTCGTTCTTCATAGTATCCAGGAGATTCCCGATCCAGCCCGCCTGTACAACCGTGTCGTTATTCAAGAAGAGTAGATACTCCCCAACTGCTGCGGCGGCACCTTGATTGCACGCGTTAACGAAGCCCTGGTTCTCTCGGTTGTCTATTACGCTAATCAAGTCGCCGAAATGACCGAGAACCTGGCTGGTCGAGTCGGTCGAAGCATTGTTCACGACGATGATCTCACTTGTGCTGAAGTCGATCTCGGGTAGCAGCGAGCGAAGACATTGAAACGTGAAGTCTACTTTGTTAAAGACGGGGATTATTATTGAGATCTGAATTCCACCGTCGTGTTTGGCCGAGGGTCGTTTGCCGGACAGCGTGTTCCTAACGGCCAAAAGATCACTGGCGTCCCACGGTTTTATCTCCGGAACCCTTAATGAGTATTGCTCCGCTCGCCTGAACGGACGTACAGCTCCGGCAAAGAGCCGCCTCAGCCGGATTTTGGAAGAGAGGCTCAGCTTCTCCTGGAGTCTCTGCTTAACGCGGCGCAAGAGATTCATCACCCTGGAGAGGATCCTGTCCTGGTGGTTTGCCAATCCAGGACGGGAGCAATAAGGCCGACGCGCTTATGTCTTTCGGCAATCGTGTCGTCGCCTGATTCGAAAACGTCGAAGTGGAATATGTCGTTCTCGGCAAAGATGATGCGCTCGTTCTTGATATCCGCACCCACAGTGCCGAAATAGCTGCCAGTCTTGAGCAATTCGCCCGGGATAGTAACTGTACTAATGAAGCGGCCGGCTTTTCTTTCGATAACTTCATTCCCATCGTAATCGGAAGTGGTAAACAAGACCTCGCCTTTCGTGTTTCTCAGCACAATGAAAAAGCGCGAGTTTGGCAACGTAAGCTTATTCATGTACTCAAGGTTGATCGTGAAGGGCTCACGGCAGTCGATCGCCGACGTAAGAACACCATGCTGGGTAATGGTTGCGCTAATCAATTCAATTTCATCGCTCTTGGCAGGCGGAGGACTGGTCCAGGTTATGGCAGAGTAAAGTTTGTTGGCCCGATCAAGATAGTATGCCGACACTTCGACTGCGGTCCCGGACATGGCAATGGAACCTTCGTGTAAGAGGATCGCGCGCTCGCAGAGAGCATTGACTGCGCTGAGATCATGGCTTACGAAGAGCACGGTCCGGCCCGCTCTGGAAATCTCGTTCATCTTGCCCAGACATTTTTTCTGGAAGACCGCGTCGCCGACCGCAAGAACTTCGTCGACGATCAGGATCTCCGGCTCAAGATGGGCCGCCACAGCGAAGGCGAGACGCACGGTCATGCCTGACGAGTAGTGCTTCACCGGTGTATCGAGGAAGCGCTCGGTCTCGGCAAAGGCCACAATCTCATCGAACTTCCGTTCAATTTCCTGTCGGCTCATGCCGAGAATCGCGCCATTCAGAAAAATATTCTCCCTGCCGGTTAGTTCGGAATGAAAGCCAGTTCCCACTTCCAGAAGACTTCCTACGCGCCCGTTTAAGGCGACACGACCCTTCGTCGGCTTTGTGATACGTGACAGGACTTTCAGCAGCGTCGATTTGCCGGCGCCGTTACGGCCGATGATGCCGATGACCTCACCAGGCGCGACCTCAAAACTGACGTCCTTGAGTGCCCAAATGGTTTCATCAGCAATAGGCTCGCCGTTTCGCGGGCGATCGAGAGGTGAGCGAACCATCGCGGCCAACGTATCACGCAAGCTGTTATGCATTTGCCGGGCGCCAATACGGTAGCGCTTGCTCAGATTCTCGACCCGGATGATTGGTTTCATGAGTCTCTCAGACAATGTCGGCAAAGGTTTCTTCGACGCGGCGGAAGAAGTATGCGGAGTAGAGTAAGAAAATCAGCGTCAACGAGGCCGCTACCAGGATTGCGGTCCAATCAAAACTTCGTCCAAAGAGAGACGAGCGAAATCCTTCGATAATTCCGGTCATCGGATTAAGCAGCAGCACCCACCTCCACTTCGCAGGCATGATGCTTGACGGGTAGATCACTGGTGAGGCAAACAACCAGAGTTGAATTACGAAAGGCAGAGCATAGCGCACGTCTCTGTATCTCACGTTTAGCGCCGACGTCCACATTCCCACACCGAGCGAAAGCAGTGTCAGGAGAATGATGAAAAGCGGCAGCAGTAGCAGCGACCACGTAAGGGCGATGCCGTAGTAGATCAACAGCGGGATGAGCAACAGGAACGCGATGGCGAAGTCCAGCAGGCCGGCAGCCACTGCGGCTGCGGGAATAATCATCCTCGGAAAGTAAACTTTGGTGATCAGACTTGTGCTGCCGACCAGACTGTTGCCGCTATTGGTGACAGCATTCGCGAAGAACGTCCAGGGCAAAAGACCTGCGTAAGCAAACAGCGGATAAGGAATGTTATCCGAAGGCATGCGGGCAAGTCTGCCGAAGAATAGCGTGAACAGCAGCATGGCGAAGAGCGGTTGAATGATGGCCCACGTTGCACCCAACAGCGTCTGCTTGTAGCGAATCTTAATGTCTCGCCAAGTGAGAAAGTAGAGGAGTTCCCGGTAAGCCCAAAGCTCACGCAGGTCGAAGGTCGAAGCTCTATCTTCCGCATCAATCAGGAGTAAAGGATCGTCAGACTGCGAAGGCCCATCTTCACGCTTAGAGACAAAGGACCGACCCGAAGCGGGATCCACTAGCAAAGCTGGTTCGGGAAGGTTTTTGCTGCTGTTCAAATCAATTACTTTGTATTGTGCGGGGAGTCATATCGGTTTCAGGACGATTCTCAGCCGCGCCCCAAACAGAGGTTGTTGTCTTCGAAGTGCGAGTCTAGCCAGCGCAAAGTGCTCGCGTCAAGCACGCTAACGTCGCGGCATGGAGTCCAACCGGCAACAAACTGCGAAGGTGGTTGTTTGTGTTACGAACACCGGCGCGGCGCGCGCAACTGGGGTTTTCAACTGTGGGCACTCCTGAATCTGAGTCTGTGGTACGAAAGATGGATTGAGTAGCACAGACTTTAGTCTGTGTAAGGTCGTAATATTCAGGGACGCACACACAGACTAAAGTCTATGCTACTAGACAATCAACGGGCCATATCGCTCGGCTGCGCGTCCTTGCTTCCGTTTCTTGTGCCACTTGATCAAAGAGTAGGGGACACAGAGGCGCGCCACTGCCATTAGCAATGAGGCAGTAGACGGTGCGTCACCGAAGCTCTGGCGTAGAAGTTTGAAGGCTTTTGATTTCTCGCCCAGTCGTAAGAGATCTTCTGCCCCGGCGAATTTCAAGACGCGTTGAAACCGTTCGAGCTCTCCAGCGCTTAGACCCAAACGGTCAGCAACGCGGCGCTGCGCAGCCAGGCGAGCATCAATCATCCAGGAGAAATCGCGGCTTGTGTTACGACCATGCTGCCGCCAGGCAGACAAGACGTGAGGGTCAAAGGCGAAATCACCTTCGGCGCTTAAACGGAGATAGAGATCGTAGTCTTCGAGTTTCGCTTGCTCGTGCCAGCCTTCATTTTCCAGGGAGGTCCGGCGATATAAAACGGTGGGACTCATGGGAGCAAATGTTTGTTGGAGCAGCATCGCGCGCGCGTTTCCATTTGCGTAAGGGGCCCAGTCAAGGGTGCAGTCGATGATCCGGTTTGCTGCGTCAATGAGAAAGCAATGACCATAACCGAGCGCGGCCTGTGGCCTGTCTTCGAGCAGAGAAACGCGGGCTTCAACGAACTCCGGCAGCCAAACATCATCGGATGAGAGGTACGCGAAGTAGTCACCGCTGGTTGCGGCGACCCCTTCGTTCAAAGTTGCGCAAAGGCCCCGATTACTGCGCGCGATAAGCTCACTGGGGAAGGGACAGTCTGCCAGGATGCGATCAATGATCTCGGGCGAGCCATCGCTTGAACCGTCATCGATGACGAGCAGTTGCGCCGGTGCTTGCGTCTGATTGAATATGGAGCGGAGCGCGCTCTGTACGAAAGTCGCGTGGTTGAATGAAGGTACCACCACCGACACTCTGGGCGTACTGTTGCTCGCCGCCGCGTTATTGGGAAATGTGTTTCGCCTGCTCATTAGTTAGTCTGATTCCGCTTACCGGGTCATTATAGCTGCGACATGAGCAGAAAGACTGTCCTCTTAGGTCCCTATCCGCCACCTTACGGAGGAGTCTCGATATACATTCAAACTCTGTATGAGTTCTTTAAGGATCGCAGCCTCGAATTCTGGATCTTTGGATACGAAGAATTTAAGGCTCCGAACATCCGTTTCATGAAGGACAAGCGCCGGGAGCTTCTGCCGCTTGTCATGCGACGCGGCGCCAATGCGAGGATAGCCGACTGCACTCATTTTCCTCATTGAGTATCCAAGCATCCTGGTTCCGGTTTGGGTAGCTCTCAAGGGGTTGCTTCATTTTGAATGGATCAAGATCATGCAGGATGGATCGCTCCCTTCAAGATACAAGAAGTTCAATCCCTTAAACGCCACTACTCCCGGTTTCGGGGCAATTTTGGTGCGCACGCAGTTCTCCTGTTAGTATTGATTGATACTTAAGTAACAGTAATTATGTCCACTGAAACCCCCCTCGATCTGAAGAAGACCATCAACCTGCCGAAGACTGCTTTCTCGCAGAAGGCCAATCTCGCGCAGAGTGAAGTGGCGCGTCTAAAAAAATGGTCCGAACTTCGACTTTACGAAATGATCAGGCAGGACCGCTCCGGCGCGGAGAAGTTCATCCTGCATGATGGACCCCCTTACGCAAATGCGGACATCCATCTCGGGACGGCGATGAACAAGATCCTGAAAGATTTCATAGTCAAATCGCGAACGATGATGGGATACGATGCGCCCTACGTTCCGGGCTATGACTGCCACGGTCTACCGATCGAGCTGTATGTAGACCGCAAATTGGGTGCGAAGAAAGCCAATATGCCGGCAGTGTCGATTCGCCGCGCCTGCCGGGAACACGCGTCAGAGGCTTTGAAACGCCAGACGAGAGACTTCCAGCGACTCGGTATTCTGGGAGAATGGGACAATCCGTACCTCACGATGTCCAACCACTACGAAGCCGAAACGGCGCGCCTTTTTGGCCGCTTCGTCGAGCATGGTTACGTGTACAAAGGCGCGCGGCCGGTCTACTGGTGCATTCACGATCAAACCGCGCTTGCCGAAGCCGAAGTCGAGTATCACCAGCACACGAGCCCTTCGGTTTACGTCAAGTTTCCTCTGCACAGCGATCCGGCGTTGATCGATCCGGTTTTGGCGAGTCGCAAAGTGTTCGTGCTGATTTGGACCACTACACCCTGGACACTTCCCGCCAATCTCGGCATCGCTGTGCATCCGGACTTTGAGTACGCGGCATTCGAGCATGGCGATGAAGTTTATATTGTCGCCGATGAATTGCTCGACTCCGTGTCCGCTAAATGCGATCTGGGTGAACGCGATGCGAGGGGAGATCGTGTCGCACCCATAGTGCTTGCGCGCTTTCCCGGCAGCAAGCTCGAGCGGCTCGAATGCCGTCATGCCTGGCTTGATCGCCCGTCACTCTTGATGGTGGGAGAACACGTAACTCTGGGCGGCGAGGCTGATGCGGAAGTCGAATTGGATGTCAGAGAGGCTAGAGAGAAAAATGTTACCGGTAAGGCTGGTACCGGCTGTGTACACACGGCGCCCGGCCACGGGCACGACGACTTTGTAATCGGTAAGCGTTACGGTCTTGAGATCTACTGCCCGGTGGACAACTCGGGCCGATTCACTCCTGAGGTCGCGCACTTTGCCGGTCAGAACGTCTTCGAAGCTAATCCGCGAATTGTGGAGTTCATGCGCGAAGGCGGAGTGCTGCTGTTTACGGAGAACTATGAGCACCGGTACCCGCACTGTTGGCGCTGCAAGAATCCGGTAATCTTTAGAGCCACGCCGCAGTGGTTCATTTCCATGGACAGAGCCGGTGGCCCGGTGGTGGAGCGCGACGAAGATGGCCGTGACCGCACCAACTTCACCGAAAACTTCTCCGACGCGACTTCGACATCCCCTGCTTCGCTCCGGGAAGCTGCCTTGCGAGAGACCAAACGCGTCAGGTGGCTTCCTCCATGGGGCGAGGAGCGGATGCACAACATGTTCAAAGGCCGCCCGGATTGGTGCGTCTCGCGGCAGCGCGTCTGGGGAGTTTCCATTCCCGTGTTCTACTGCGCTCAATGCCACGAGGCCGTGGCAGATCCTCAAATTATTAGCAACGTTGCCGACGTGTTTGAACGCGAGTCAGCCGATGCCTGGTACACGCGCGAGGCGCGTGAGCTTTTGCCGGAAGGCTACACGTGTAAAAAGTGTGGCGGTGCCGAGTGGATTAAAGAGACCGACATATTGGACGTCTGGTTTGATAGTGGCGCCTCGTCAGTTGCTGTCCTGGAGCACCGCCCGGAGTTGCGCTGGCCCGCTGACGTGTACATCGAAGGCGGGGATCAGTTTCGCGGCTGGTTCAATTCTTCACTGATGGTCGGACTAGCCGTCCACGGCCGCGCGCCTTACAAGACCGTACTGACCCATGGTTGGACCGTGGATGCGCAGGGCAAGGCAATGCACAAGTCAGCGGGTAATGCGGTGCCGCCCGATGAAGTCATCAAAAACTCGGGCGCGGAAATTCTGCGTTTGTGGTGTGCGTCCTCAAATTATTTCGACGACATGCGCTGCTCGGCTGAAATTCTGCAGCGCGTCACCGACGGTTATCGCAAACTACGCAATACTGCTCGCTTTGCCCTCGGCAATCTCCACGGCTTTGATCCTACACGCGACAGCGTTGCCAAACAGGAACTCCTTGAGATTGACCGCTGGGCGCTGGCCGAGCTTGATGTCGTGGTGAGAAAAGTGCGCGAGGCCTACGAAGCTTACGAGTTTCACACGGTCTATCATACGCTCTACAACTTTTCCACCGTTACACTTTCGGCGCGCTACTTCGACATCATCAAGGATCGGCTCTACACATTTGCTCCGCGCAGTCCGGCGCGCCGCTCTGCGCAGACGGCCCTCTACCGGATTGCTGAATCGCTCGCGCTCTTGCTGGCGCCGATACTCGCTTTTACAGCAGACGAGATCTGGGACAACTTGCCGGCATACGCCACCAAGCAGCGTGCGGCGTCCGTACATCTCGGCACGTTCCCAGAGGCTAACCAGCGAATCGATACCAGCGTACTCCCAGATTGGGAACGGCTTTTTGAGATTCGTGAGGACGTGCTCCGGGCACTTGAAGAATCAAGAGTCGCCAAACACATTGGCAGTTCGCTGGAAGCGCGCGCTGAAATCTCAGCGGCGGGCAGCGCATACGAACTGCTTGAACGATACAGAGATCAACTGCGCTACATCTTCATTGTCTCGCAGGTAGACCTGCTTCCCTCGGAAGAAGGAGCAAGTGGCGTGATAATCAAGATCCATCCCGCAGCCGGCGAGAAATGCGACCGCTGCTGGAACTATTCAACTCGGTTAGGAGAATCGCCCCGGTACCCCACTGTTTGCGAGCGCTGCGTATCGGCCTTGGAAGAGATCGAGCGGGAGGCTGTTTAGTTCGCCACCTGCGGCTTGACTGTCACTACAGAACCGCGGTGGCGACCGGATCCGAGCACTCAACGTAAGTTAAAACGCGATTATGGGGGATGAGTTTAGGATCCGGTCGCTACCGCTCGCGGTTCTGTAG
>JALZJF010000128.1 GCA_030859905.1 Acidobacteriota bacterium | reverse complement strand
AGCGTGTAAGTGACCCGTAATCCACGACCCATTTCGGGAGCAAACTCCTTGATAAAGGAAAGGTGGTTGCGATAAAGCCGGTTTCCGAGGTTGAAAGCATTAAAAGAAATGATATGAGCAGCGTGTTGCCGCGCAATCAAATAGGAACCGGAGACACCAAAAACGGCGTAGCCGGGCGTCCTGGTCTCATTCGGAAAAAGCCGGGTCTGGTCCTGAGCCATCACCACTTCGGGGTTCAATAACAGGCCTCGGTAACGAATTTCCAGCCCGACTTTAGCGCGCAGCGGTGGAATACGGGGCAGGGGTGTACCGGTCGAAATTATTCCGGCATTCACATAATCCGCCCCTAGATTGAGCCAGATGTTCGGATGCAGTCCAATGTCAACCTGGGCTTCGGTCCCAGCATAGCGTGACGTTCCTTGCCGGTATTCGGCGACTATCAGGTTCTCGTCTTCGTCAACTTCTCCGGTGGGCGCCAGGAAAATAAAATCTCTAATGCGATAATAGAATCCATTAACTTCAAACCGGAGGCGCTTTGATGAATGCCGAACGCCGAAGTCCAGACCGTCACCAAGCTCAGGTTTAAGATCAGGATCGCCAATCTCGAAAGCCAGATTGCCAGGATGCGGGCCGAGGTTGTAGAGCTCCTCAAGCGAAGGAGCGCGATAGGAATGCGAGTAGTTGGCGACCAATGCCCCACCGCTCCACGTTGGAATGCGAACGCCGATTGCGCCCGAGACTCCAGTGAAACTTCGACTTGGAAGAACTCCCCTTGCGTCAGTTGCAGTGGGATTGTGGCGATTTGTCTCGATGCGTCCTCCGAATTGCAAGGAAGCCCGCTCGAAATCCAGTGTCTGGAGAGTGAATAGAGCGAAGGCTTTATGTATTGTGGGTGGGGCCAGGGCCTCGTCCCCCAGGGCACTGAAATCTCTGTGCTGTCCCCAGAAACCGAAGCGGCCTGATAAGCGACCGCTCTTTCGCTGCTCGAACATCCCGCGGTAAAGGAAAGTCTTATTAGTGAAGGCGGTGCCAATCTCATTGGTTAATGAGTCGATTTCGGAATGCTGATAATCGTTGTACTGCAGCGAGAAGTTCCCAGCCTCCACAAATGACTTCACCTCTCGGAATCCGCCATTGAATTGAAAACTGTGCCGGCGCGGATTCAGATTTACGATCTCCGGATCTTCCTCGGCAGGATCAATTGGGATACCGTAACGCCGTTTGTCGAACTGGTAATTGAAGCTGACGGATCCCTTCTGTGGATAATAGCCGACGCCGGCTGACACGTTGCCCTCACGAGTGAAGGAGTTTCTCACCTGCCCGATAGGGGTGGTGTAATCGCCGGCCCGTTGACCACCACCGTTGGCCCAGAAGAGCCATCTTTCTGTTCCAAACTCAACACCAGCGCTACTACCCGCCTGACGGCTATTAGTGCTGCCGACCGCAGTGACGTAACCATTCAGTCCTTTGTGCGCGCTGTCGTGCCCGGTGATAGCGTTCACGACCCCGCCGATAGCGTTGCTCCCGTAGAGCAGCGAGGCCGGACCCTTAACGATTTCAATCCTTTCCACCGTCAGAACATTGATCGGCTCGGCGTGATCGCCCGATTGGAAACCCAGCCCCCCAATCCTATTTCCATCCTGCAGCACAAGTACGCGGTCACCATCAAAGCCGCGAATAACAGGCCGCGCCGTCCCGGGGCCAAAACTTCGTTTCGAAACTCCCAGTTCGCCGTCCAGCGCTTCGCCAAGTGATACCGGGCTTTTCTTTGCCAAATCAATTGAGCCAATTACGTCCACGGATTGAATGGAACTGGAGACGGCCTGTTCCGTGCCGCTCGCCGTTACCGTGACTTGCTCCGACAACCCACTCAGCTCGACGCGAAAATCAAGGGTCGCGGTTGCACCCGCAGCGATAACGACGGTCTGCACGATGTCCGGAACGCGATCCAAATGGGCAAGAACCTGGTACCTGGCGGGCGGGAGGTTCTTGAATTCGTAGTTACCTTGTTCATCGGTGCCAACAGTCCGCTTCAACTGTATTATGGTGATGAGGACGTTGTGTATCGGCTTGCCACTTTCACCTAAGGTTACCGTCCCTCTTAAAGTGGCGTTCGTCTGGCCAAATACCGGCAAGCTCAATAGCGAAACGAAGGCGAATATAACCGCGAGGCGTAAGCTCCCTGTTGAAGCCTTTATGGCAAAATCAATAATCATGACGTTTACCTCTCCGAAATAACCAACGGAAAAATCTGGACTGCCGTCGCGATGAATGGACAACCACCAGCGCATTGCCGGTAGGCCGTTTATCGTTGCGAAAGCAGCGTTAGCTAGATTAGGAGGTAAACGGAGGAGCGCGACCCTTTTGCGTTGCGTTGGTCCGGGAGTCGAAAGCTGTCGCCGCAGGTAGTAGTAGGTCTAGTCGCGAGCGAGGTTGGGAACTAACCGCACGGATCGTTACCAGCGTGGCTGAAAAGCTTTTTTGTAATTGACAGATGAGACAGTCACTACATCCCATCTGACCGCTCGCCAAATTTGTGGGGATACTCGGATGCGAGACTGAAACAGACTGCTCGGAACCCTCTGCCTTGAGAAGTCTTCCGTGTCTGTGTGCTGCTTCTATTGATGAGCCGTAAAGAATAAAAACAAGCAGTAACGCCGATAGCGCGCGCACGAATGAGGTGCGTCGATAGAAACTTGTTGAGTGTCGTTTTTTAGTCACTTTTCCGAGCGTTGTGTTACAGTCCGATGATGCAATAGTAAGCGCGGGTTACTGGAGTGTCAAACGCGGCGTAGATTACTGGCCTTCGTTCTTTTGCAGTCTTCTCCCCGTTTCTTATCGATTTCAAGAGTGGTTCGATGCGGTTAGTAGAACAAAGGGTTTCCTGGATCAAACAACTGCGAATCATCCTCGTTATCCTCGGATTTCTCATCTATCCCGTCACTGAAGAAGTTCATGCTCAGTCGCTCAAGGTGCGAGTCAGCGTTACTTCGCTGTCTCCTGCCAGCGTCCTAGTCGAAGCTGAGGGTCCTCTTGTTGACACCTGGTCATTTCGCAACATATACGCAGGAATACCCCGGCTCGGTGATCGAGTGGAGAGTTTTAGGGTGGCGGCTCACGGTGTAACGGTTCCGGTTAGGAAGCTGGCACCGGGTGAGTTTCGCTCGAGCCAGGAGGTTTCAACATTTAGTTATGAGATCCAGCTAGAGGAGCGCTCGCGACTGGCGGAGTTGTCCCACGTTTCCTGGGTAAATCAGGAGCGAGGTTTCCTGATGTTGGCAGACCTTTTACCGCGGCTCGGCAGAGAGAGCCTCGTTCCTTCACCTGTGAACATTGAATTCAAGCTCCCGGCAGGCTGGACAGTGGCATCGGCTCTGCTGCCTGACGGTAATCAGTATACGGTTGCGAACATCGATAGCGCAGTTTTTTATATTGGCCGCGAGTTGCGTGAAACGCGCGTGCGTGTCGGCTCTATGGAACTGGCTCTGGTTGCTTCGGGTGACTGGGCTTTCGCGGATAGCGACGCGCTCAAGCTCGCGGTCCAGATCGTTAAGGAACATTCAAAACTCACCAATCATCGGCTGGACGGCAGATCCGTGATCTTGCTCGCGCCCTTTATCGGTGCGGTTGGACCTGAACGGTGGACCGCCGAAACACGCGGTGTCAGCGTTGTGTTGCTGCTAGGGCGCAATGCCGGTGGCCGAGCGCTCCTGGCGAGGTTAGGAGTGATGCTGGCGCATGAACTGTTTCATTTGTGGGTTCCAAACAGGGTCGCGCTTGAGGGTGACTACGACTGGTTTTTCGAGGGCTTTACTCTCTACCAGGCCTTACTTACTTGTCTCCGACTTAAACTGATCAGATTTGCAGACTATTTGGACACTATGGCTCGCGTTTATGACTCATACCGTTCCCTGCCGGACCATGATAGATTGTCTCTGATTGAAGCCTCGGAGCGACGCTGGACGGCCGGCCGATCTTTTGTATACGACAAGGGAATGCTGGTCGCGTTCATCCATGATCTGATGTTGCGGCAGCTTACCCGGAGTGGAACGTCAGGAGCTGCTATCTACCCAGCTCTGTTTCGATCGGGCGCAGCGGGATCAGGAAATGCGAACGAGGTTATAATGTCGATCTTGAACCGGCCTCCTGGAATGAAACAGTTTTTTGAGCGTTACGTACAGAACCCCGGCGACATCGCGCTAGATCAGACTTTGGCCCCGTATGGCCTTCGTGTAGAAACCAGGGACTTTCGCACACGGATTCTGATAAACAAAGAACTAACAGTGGAGCAAGGCAGGCTACTTCGCTCCTTAGGTTATCAGCGGTAGTCACGGTTGGGCTGACTGCATCTTAAAATTGAAATGTCGATCCGTTTTTATCAAACTTTACTTATCTTCGCGCTCTTAGGTTTTGCTCTAGGTTGTAACACCCTCGCGAAAAGGAGCGATTCGGGTGTGGTGGTTGCGCGACGTGCTCAGATTCGCAGCTCGACGGCAGTGGTAGCAGCGGATCTGTTGGAAGTTAACCGGGGAGATGCAGTTGAGATTCTTGAGTCAATCGATGTGCAGGACCCAAGCGACAATACGAGGAAAGAGCGGTGGCTTCGCGTCCGGATGAGTGACGCAGAGAACACTGAGGGCTGGATTGAGGCTCGCAATGTCATGCCGGAAGGAGTGCTCGAGGCTTCCCGTGAACTGGCTGAGGAAGACAAGGATGTCGCCGCGCAAGCCACTGGACAACTGCGCGCCAGTTCGAATCTCCGACTATCTCCAGATCGGAGCGGCAATGAAAACATTATGATGAGACTGGACACGGGGTCGAGTTTTCAAATTGTCGGTTGGAAACGGATCCCGAAGCCCAAGTCCTCAGAAGCCATCGAAAGCGACGTGGCGCCAAAGGCGGGAAGTGCCCAACCGGTGGCCGGCCTCCGAGCGCGTCTTGGCCAAGAAGAGAACGAGACTGAGGAAGCGAATGAGCTTTGGTACAAAGTTAGGCTGCCCCCCGCGATTTCTCCGGCACCCGCTGGCTGGATTTATGGCAAACAAGTTGAGCTGGCAGTGCCTAGCGATATCATTTTCTATCGCACAGGCAGAGAGTTTGTAGCTTGGCAAAGACTTGACAGTACTCCGAGCGAAGCCGAAGGATCTTTAACCGATAAGAATGCGGGCAAGGAAGCACGCCCAGGCAGCTGGATAATTCTGGAGAAGAGCAGCTCCAATCAGCCTCGCAGGCTTGATGAACCCGATTTCGATCGTATCTATGTGGTCGGATATGACAAGCGCAATCAGGAGCACTACACAGCCTACCGGAGTTCCGATGTAAAGGGTTTTTTACCGTTGAGAGTAGAGGGGCAGGGTGAAAAGAAAACTTTCACTATCCGAGTACAAAATCAGGGCGGCCAGTTCACTCAAGCGCAATACAATCTTTACAAGGACGGTAGGGGAATATTGAGAGTGGCGGCTCCCGGTGTAGCGCTCGACGACAGGCGCCGGAAATAGCCTGGCCCCTCAACACGCCGCCGCAACGGATCTCTCTTTCGCCTCGTTGAAGACCTCTAAGAGCGGTTTTGTATGAATCGTCCAACAATAGTCGCAGTGGGGGGATTCGCGTCCGACGTCGGTAAGACAACACTAATGTGTCGGATGTTGAAGAATCTGCCAGGTTGGGAAGCA
Source organism: Acidobacteriota bacterium (assembly GCA_030859905.1). Lineage (GTDB taxonomy): Bacteria > Acidobacteriota > Blastocatellia > Pyrinomonadales > Pyrinomonadaceae > PSRF01. The sequence continues at coordinate 16,767 of JALZJF010000128.1, read as the reverse complement.
ATTAAGACAACTCGGGGTCACTATAGGTCCTGTGGTAAGGACGCTCACGCTTGCTGTGTGAGTCATTTGTTGGGTGATGAGCCGAAGGTCCGTTCGGGTCGCGAACAGACTTACGTCCCAGGCAAAGATACTGGACGTTACTGGGATGCGGGGGCGAAGAATGTGCATTGGATGATCGCCACTGAGCATCAAGTAGAGAAGGGAATCAACCAGGCTCTCGAGCGCGTGCAATCGAAAGGGGTCGTCATAGAAGGTAACAGTTTCACGCAATTTGTTGACGTCGATTATTTGATCATGGTCACTCGCCCAGATGATGTAAAGATCAAAGGTTCGGCTAGACGCGCTCTAAGTAAAGCTTCAGCACTGTATCTTTGGGATGGCATCGAACGCGAAGTTGATGCCGGACAATCATTCTGTGAATGGGCGAAACGTTCCAAACTACAGCACCTGGTGGATGGGCTTCAGGTCTACACCCAAGATAGCTTTCCACAGCTACTAGCCGATGTGCGCAAAGTTGTTCTTCCTGTCCGTTAGTCAAATTGAAAAACCCAGCGCTACACGGTCAGCATTCAGGTAAGCGAAATGCAGCCTTTGGATGAACTGCTAGAGGATTGTCAGACTTTGCACGGCCACATGTGTGCGGGGCAGATGTTGGGGGCGCGTATGGCTCTGCTTGGGTGCGCTGCAATCGGATTGACCGATCCGAAGGTGGCTGATAGAAAGAAGCTCATAGTTTGGGTCGAGATCGACCGATGTATGGCTGATGCTGTCAGCGCTGTGACGGGGGCACGGCTGGGCAAGCGAAGTCTCAAGTATGTGGATTACGGAAAGGTAGCAGCGACCTTTCTCAATACCGAGACCAATCAAGCTGTCCGGATCGTAGCCCTTGAGAGTTCGCGCGAGTTAGCAGACCAGCGACATCCGCACGTTCTGAGCCGGAGAGATCGACAGTTTCAAACCTATCGAGAGGCGATGGATAGGGAGCTCTTCAAAGTCGAGCACGTGGACGTTCAGTACAGCGAATTCGATGCACCTGGCCGACCGCGTTCGCGAGTTGTCTGCTCGCGGTGCGGGGAGGGAATTAACGACGGGCGAGAAACCCGGCTATGTGGGACCGACCTGGTGGTCTGCAGACCTTGTGGGGTGGGAGGCTATTACCAATTAAAAAAAAATTAATCTGGTTATCGAGCCAATGTTCGGCAAAACTACCCGTACCGCCTGACCTGGAGACGAAGTTAAATGATCCGGCAGCAATGAAGGATTTTCATGGCCACCTGATACTCTTCTTCGTCGTCCTTGCGGCGTTCAGTCTGGCCGTTTCCTTTGACCCCAGACCTGGTCATGGCCAGTCACGGGAAGGTCTTAAGACTGTTCGCCCCGGCGCCGGTGGTTCGAAAGTACAGCCAACTTCCGCAGTCCGCGAAAAGCCGGCCGGGGCTTCTCGCGAAAGTTCACCGGTCACCTCCCTACGACTGGCGGCACCTCGGAATGCGTCGCTTCGCCTTGAACTAAACTGGACATTCGGCGGCAAGCAACAACGCGGTTGGCATATCTATGAGGCCCTGATCGGCCGCCTGCTTCAGACCGAACACAACGCGGCTTCGGAGGGGTTTGCTGCGGCGCTTACGAGCTGGCAGAAGCGGTCCGGTTTGAGACCCACTGGCGTACTTGACGAAGAATCGCTCAACGAGATGGTCTCCGAGTGGCAAGGGAAACGGCTTAAGAAACGCGGCCACCCACCTCCAGAAGATCTCGTCACCGCGCCCGCCTCCGACTTCTATGACCCAACACGCGCCGATGGTCTCAGACAAGTCGAACGCAAGACCTACGCCGCTTACAAGCGTCTGGTGGCAACTGCAGTTGCCGACCGCTCGCTCGGTCTGGCCCGCAGTTCGAAGGGTGAACTCGCTCCTACGGAAAAGTATTTGAAGATTATTTCCGCGTTCCGGTCGCGCGAATATCAGGAGAAGTTGCGCCGCGAGTCGCCTAATGCCGGCCGCGCCGGCCTCGCCATTAACAGCCCTCACTTCACGGGCAGCGCACTCGATCTCTACGTCGGTGGTCAGCCCGTCGAAACGAAGGACTCAAACCGCGCCCTCCAGGTTCAAACACGCGTCTACCAGTGGCTCGTCCGCAACGCCGATCGCTTTGGGTTTCGTCCCTATTACTTCGAACCGTGGCACTGGGAGTTTGTTGAGTAAGCCTGCTACCTGCGCTTGCTGCCTTTCAGAACTTTCTTTTTCGGTATAAGTGGAAGCACCTGCCCGTCCTCAAGAGATCGTCCCTGTTCAATGCTTGTCTTATCGACCACGAATTGCGTCTTACGCGTCACTTTCGAGAGCATCTTTCTGATCGTCGCTTCGTCAAGGTTCGATACATCAACGCCCGACGACTTGAGCTCGTTGAGTAGGCGTGAGGGTAAGTTCATACGCCGGTTGTACACGTCGGGATAGATGTGAAGGACGCCACCCTCGACTACGAACGTGTCGTAATTGATATCCACGGGCACCGGCTCTTCAAGTCGAACCACGAGCGTCCGCAAACTGCGTTTCGCAGCCCTGATACCTTTGGCCGGGACCTCCGGGCTTCGCACCGCTACAATCTTCTCGGCAAGATCGTAGAGATCAGATCGCAGCATCCGCACGCAGCCGTGGGAGACGAGATTGCCGAGGTCGCTTGTTTTCGCCGCCTGATGGATGAGATAGCCATCGCCCAGGGGGATTTTGAGTTTGCCGAGAGGGTTGCGCGGATCGCTTGCCTTAATTACCTCGCCTGGCCTCACGCCCATTTGGCGCACCCAATCGCTGGCTGGCGGTATCCATGCCGGATTCCAGATGATCTCAGTCGCCTCACGGTCGCCGATGTAGATTGGATGGTCTTTCAGTCCCACACCGACAAAGTAAGACTTCACCTCTTTTCCGTTCTGCCATAGCGTCAACCGGAATGAAGGTACGTTCAACGTTACCTTGATGTCGGGCTCATTGGCATCGAATTCGGCAGACTCTACGCGCCCGCCCGTAACCTTGTCCGAGCGCGCCGACGCATGGAGGTCGGCGGCCGTTTGGGCCATTGCGCTTTGAGAGCAAACCGCAACGGTGCAAAGGGCCGCGATGAGCAGCGCCAGAATTGCCGCTCCGTTTCGGCACACGAAGATCATGCGGTCGCCTTTCGACTGAAACATTAGTTTCTGCGCTCCTGCTGCCCGCGCACAGGGAGATGCAGTTGAGCAATGTTCAATTCGGGTTAGGTAGTCGGGGAGTTAACGTTCGCAATCCTAAGGGGGTGTTTCCAAAAGTAGCTTAGCATTCATCTTCAAATTTTTCGAATGTGCGCATAAGTCTCAAGGCTAGATCGAGTGGTCGTAGGTGCAACGCATCCTGATGGCTTTCCTTTCCGGGTATGCGCGCGACGCGCCAGGAATTGGCGCCTCCAGCAGCATGGCCTCGAAGCTGGCCTTCTTGATCGCGTGCCGGGTCGCGATCAGTGGCGTCTCACTCGCCGCCTCGATCTCTCGCCTTCGAGCGAGGTGTGGCTGGCCGAGCACCCCAAGACCCGTGAGGCTCGCGTCTTCAAATTCGCGCCCGATGGTGTTCGACTCAAAAACCTGAAACGAGAAGTCACACTCGCCCGCCTGCTGCGCGAATCACTGGGCGAGCGTCCCGAGTTTGTGAAGGTACTCGAGTGGAACTTCGACACGCGGCCGTACTTTGTGGAAAGCGAATACGCCGGCCCGGACTTGTCGGAGTGGGCAGAGGCGCAGGGTGGGCTGGGCAAAATTCCCTTGGAGCGACGACTGCGTCTGTTAGTGGAAGTGGCCCAAGCCGTTGCTGGCGCACACGAACTGGATATCCTGCACAAAGATCTCAAGCCGGGAAATATCCTGGTAGCAGAAGGAGCCGCCGGCAAACCGCAGATCAGGGTCGCCGATTTCGGAAGCGCGTCGCTGCTCGCGCCGGCCCGGCTCGGAGCACTAGGCATCACTAACATGGGATTCTCGCAGACTGGGGATGCCGGTACTTTGTCGGGCACTGTGATGTACGTCGCTCCAGAGGTGTTCGCGGGACAATCTCCCACTGCGGCTTCTGACGTGTATGCGCTCGGGGTTTTGCTGTACCAACTCGTGGTCGGCGACTTCCGCAAGCCACTGGCGCCGGGGTGGGAATCTGATGTTGCTGACCCGCTCATCCGGGAGGACATTGCCGAGGCTGCCTGTGGAGATCCAGCGCGTCGTATCAAAACGGCAGCCGAACTGGCAGAGCGCTTGCTCAATCTCGACCGTCGCCGCATCGAACGCGAAGAGTTTGCACAGGCGCAGGTGCGCCAGCAGATGGCGCAACGCAACCGAGAAACGCGCTCCAGACGTCTCTGGCTGGTGTTCGCCGGCATCGCTTTGTTAGCTGTGTCTGCAGCGATCCTGAGCTTCTCCAGAAGTTCGCCCTCATCAACGCCAAAGGTGAAGACAGTAGCAGTGCTTCCGTTTGAGAACGCCAGATCCGACGCGAGCATCGATTACCTGCGCCTCGCACTGCCTGACGAAATCGCTCACGTTCTGAGCCACACGCACGGGCTCGCGGTTCGACCCTTTGCTACCACGAATAAGTACAACCAGCCCGATCTCGATCTCCAAAAAGCCGGCCGTGAGATGGGTGTGGGCAATATCGTGACCGGCCATTTCATCAAGGAAGGTGATCAACTACACATCACGCTGGAAGCAATCAATGTGGAAACCAACAGCGTATTGTGGCGGGATAGGGTTGACGCACCCGCTCAAAGCCTGATCGCGACGCAGGTCCAGATCGTGCTCAGAGTCAAGGGAGGACTTGCACCTGCGCTTGGTTCAACAGCTACCGATGCCGGAGGGCAGCCCAAGAATGAAGAGGCATATGGCCTATTCCTTCGGAGCGTGGCCTTGACGTTCGACCCCGGGCCGAATGAAAACGGTATCGAGATGCTGGAACGAGCCGTTGCTCTCGATCCAACTTATCCGCCGGCATGGCTGGCTCTGGGCCGACGTTACTATGTTGTTGCTCGCTACGGGAGCGGAGATCCGACGGTGATGGATCGCTACGATGCTGCCATGCAACGAGCCGCGACGCTGGATCCTAACTACATTCCCGCGGCCGCTGGCTTCGTTGTGGGTCTCGCCGAACGCGGCAATTTACTGGCGGCATATGCAAAGGCTGAAGACCTGGTACGAAGGCGCCCAGATAGCGTTGATGCACATTTTGTGCTGAGCTATGTGCTCCGCTTCGCAGGGCTCCTGGAGGAGTCAGCTAATCATTGCGACAAGGCGTTCCTGATTGATCCTCAAACTCACACCGCGGGTTTGCGGTCTTGTGCGATTGTCTTTCTCCAACGCGGTGATTATCCCGGCGCACTGAACTATCTCAATCTGGATCGCGGCTCTAACTGGATGAAAGCGCTTTCAATCGACCTGCTTATACGCCAGGGCAAAGAGCAGGAAGCGGTGCAATTGGGCTCACCGCAAATTCCTCAGTGGCCAAGCTACGACATGTTATTGGCGCACGTTCAAAGAAGACCGCAGCCTGAGATTCGTGCGTTGGCAGAGGCAGTAAAGGCCTCCGGCGATCCCGAGGCGAATTACCTGTCGGCTGGCCATCTCGCTTATTGCGGCCAGACGGAGGCCGCTCTCGAAATGCTGCGAAGAGCCATCAAGGGGAACTATTGTTCATACCCCGCGATCGATTCAGATTCGCTCTTTACCAACCTCCGAACGAAGCCTGAGTTTGGTGAGGTTCGTTCTGCCGCTATCCAGTGCCAGAACAACTTCCTGGAGCAACGAGGTCAGCGCCCGCATTGAGCATATCTCTTCGCGTGTTGAAAAGTAGCGGATTTGCGTCCTAAGCTATATTCTCGTGTCAACAAAACATGGCGATTTGTGCTTTTGCCACTCATAAGGTGTTGTTCTTGAAGATATCAATCTTAATTGCTCTGAAACTTATTCTGCGGGGGGCGCGGGGCTCGGCATTAATGTTCCTCATCTGTTCGTCCGCAGAGTTCTCTCTGGCGCAATCAACAGACATCGGTTCTCCCTCCCCAATCCGAACGAACGAAGTTGTGGGCACAATTCCCGCTCGAGATCTGGGCGACTCACGGTTGACTGACCATTTCTATGCCTTCACGGGAGCGCCCGGCGACCTCTTAATCACAATTAAGAGTAGTAACCTGAATGGTGATATCGATCTCTTCACCGCCGGTAGTTTGCGGCCACTGATGAAATTCACGCTCTATGCCGAAAACGCCTCGCCAGTCACACGGTCTCTCTTTCTACGAATTCGGGAAAATCTGGTTCTGCGGGTGGAAGCGCGCAGCCCAAACGATGATGAAGGTATCTACCACATAAGGTTGGGCGGAACCTTTGAGCCAATAGCTGCCGATGAAACCCTCACCGAAGCTCCTGGTCCGACATCGGAATCTGCCACAGTCGCCTCAAGTAGCAGCGGCGCCAGGCGGGTTTCTTCTGTGGGGGCTCGCATTGCGGAACCGCCGGTGGAAGCGCCGATCGTAAGAGAGGAGGTGGTGGCTGCGCCAACGCCGCAACCAACTCCCGACGACTTGGCGGTGCCTGCGACTCCGGAGCCCGCCGTTACAACAGTAGAGCCAGCGCCGGCGCCGGCTCCAAGAAGATCAAGGGGACGCGTGCCACCGATCCGCAGAAGACCAGCCTCAGAGCCCGCCAGGAAGAATGCACCAGTCGCCGGTACGGCGACCGATGAGAAGTTGGCGGAAGCCTCTGAACCCGAAGTCAAACCTGCCGCGAAGCCTACGCGGAGGGGAAGGCGAAGCACAACGACCAGCCCGCCGGAATCGCCTGCTGAGTCGCAGCCTCAGACTGGTCCGCGCTTGATCATCGAGCTGCATGACGGAACGCGTGTTGAGCGGTTCATGAACACGATCCGACGCGTGACAGTAGAGAATGATCAGATTGTAGTTGTGCGCAAGGATGGTCGGATCGAAAGAACTCGAATGCTCGAGGTCCTGCGGATGGCCATTGAGCCTTAATTCCGCAGTTTAGAGTTCATCTAGCTTTAGCTTGTGTTTCGAATCGACAACCTAAAGGCTGAACTCTGAACTTCCGGATTTCCCGCAGCGTGATTTCACTCACTTGACCTGCTGACCGGATTTCAATTTCCCAAGCCTTTCGCGAAACTGCGGTAAATCCTGGTTGCTCGAATCGACCTTTTCTAAATTGGCAATTGCTTTCGTGGCTGCTGCCGCGTCACCTTTCTGCAGGGACGTAAACGCCAAACTCGCCAGCACTCTCTTATCGTCTGGTTTCTGCATCAGTGCAGCCTGGTACCACTTCTCGGCCGTGTCGTAGTGTTCAGCGTCGAGATTTACCTGTCCCAGCGCCACCACCGCTTCGAAACTGTCCGGCTTGATCTGATTCGCTTTCAGCAGAAACTCGATGGCCTGATCGTAGCGCTGAATCTGATAGTAGAGCTCAGCAGCTTTCATCTGCGCTTCGAAGTTGTTTGGCTCGCTGCGAGCTTTGCCGATCGCTTCTTGCACGTCGGCGAAGACTTGTTGCGGGTCCTTCGAGTCTCCTGCCTGCACCTGCGGATGGTTCGCGGGCAGGTTGCGGTTATCGGCCATACTTGCTGCAATCGGCGCTGAGCGTTGACTCATGCTGCTGGCGAACATAAAGCCCACAATGAAACCGAACAAGATTCCGATGATTCCGAATAAAATGTTTTCTCTGGTCATGAGAGTTTAGTCAAAGACTTTTCGGGACAATGTATTAATCAGGCAATTTCATTTTGCGCTTGGGTTTCCAGCCCGGGTTTTCGCTTCATTGATTCTCTCGGTAAGCGAAGCGGCTACTTTTGAATTTGCCGGTATTCCCACGAGCAGTTTTTGCCAGTATTCGATAGCTCGCTGGTAATCGCGTGTCTCGAACGCAGCACTGCCAGCGAGTTCCAGGGCTTTGGGATTCTCCGGATCGAGCTGTAACGCTTTCTTTATTAGTTCGAGGGGTTTGCCCTGGAGCTTTCGTTCGCTGGCCATGGCCAACGCAAAAGCATGGTCGGCCCAAAGGTCCGCGTCGTCCGACTTGAAAGCGATCGCTTTGGCGTACGCGGCGCTTGCTTCTCCATATTTTCCCAGCGACGTATAGGATCGCGCGAGCATGCTCCAGCCCTCTGCGTCGCCGGGATTCTGCTCGAGTCGTTTCGCGAGTGAAGCGACGTTGCCTTCGATGCGTTGTTGAGAAAAATCCTCATTCGCAGGCGGGGCCACGGCTGTGACGGAGCCGGTCGCCAGCGTCGGAGCTGCATACGGATTTCCGATACGGAGATATAGCGCCACTGCCAGGATCGGTAAGCCCAGCGCAACGGCATAAACAGCGCCGCGACTTTTTTTTGCGGGCATCAGAGGTCTGGAAGCGGCGGCGTCGGAAGAAGCCATATCCTCGAGCAGTCGCCGCTCAATCTCGTCCCGATCCTGATCGAACTGTTCCCGACTGACGTTTCCATCGGCAAGATCCGCCTCGAGCTCGGAAATCTGATCGCGATAGACGGCGATGTTGGCTTCCTTCTCGCCACGGGCCTCCGCCTTGGAATCCGGGTCCTGCAATAGTGGAGGAAGTATGAATGCCAGCGCAAGGGCGACAAAAATCGCGCAGACCAGCCAGAAAATAATCATGCCGCCTCCTTTCCGGGAGTGACCTGCAAAAGTTCTTCAGCCCGCCGGCGCTCCTCCGGCGAGAGCGGTTGCTGACTAATAGATTCGCGTCGCTGCTTCAGATATCGATAGAGAACCCCAAATCCGATGACCAGCAAAACGAAAGGACCAAACCAGAGCAGGTATGTCGTAGGTCTCACAGGAGGCCGATAGAGTACAAAGTCTCCGTAGCGCGCGGTGAGAAAGGCGATGATCTCCTCGTCGCTCTGGCCGGCTTTCATCTGTTCTCGAACCTCATCCCGGAGATCCACGGCGAGGTCCGCGCGCGAGTCCGCCAGCGTTTCGTTCTGGCAGACTAAACAACGAAGCTCCTGAGACAGGTTCATGACGCGCTTTTCAAGTTCCGGATCATCCGCGACGGGCCTGGCCTCTTGAGCGACAACTTGAGCGGAGACGGCCAGGCACCCAAGGCAGACCAGCAGCAGTTGCAATCCGAAGCGCTTCATTTGCTCAAGTCCTTCACCAGCGGCAGAATTTTCCCCTGGAGAACCTCGGGTGTGATGGGCCCGACTTGTTTATACCGAATCACCCCATCGCGATCGATCAGATAGGTTTCCGGCACACCGTAGACCCCATAATTAATCCCGATTCTGCCATCCGTATCGGTTGCGCTTAACAGATAGGGGTTGCCAAACTCCGTCAGCCATGCGAGCGCATCCTCGCGTTTGTCTTTGTAATTCAATCCGTAAACGGGAACGGCCCGCGAACGTGCCAGTTGAACGAGCAACGGATGTTCGTCGCGGCAGGATACGCACCAGGAGGCCCAGACGTTTAGAAGCCAAACCTGGCCCCGCAGCTCTTGCGCCGTGAAACTCTTCGTCGGTTCGTGCAGTTGGGCGAGACGAAAATCCGGCGCCGGCTTGTTTATCAGTGGCGAAGGAACCGTACGGGGATCATGGCCCAAACCGATTGCCAGGAAAGCAACCAGGACGATGAACAGCGATAGTGGAATTACAAAACGGTTCATGTTTGATCCCCTTAGTCAGACGAAAATTCAGGGAGTCCCCTAGTGGTTTACTCAAACGCTCGTTAGCGACTTCTCATTCACACCCTGCTTTAGCTGGGTGTTGGGACGTTCGGTAACCATACGGTCCGTTAATTTCCCGCTTCAAGCTTGGCGGGTGCCGGCGTTAGGGCCGGTGCAGGGTCCGCCTTTGCTGTTCCCGGCACGCTTTTTTGCTTCCGTGCGGCCAGCGCATAGCGACGATCGCTTACGGCCAGGGCGCCACCCATGGCCATCAACAGCGCGCCTCCCCAGATCCAACTTACAAAAGGTTTATAGTGAACGCGCACGCTCCAGGCGCCACCCGGTAATGGCTCACCCAGCGAGATATAGAGATCGCGAAACAGCCCGGTATCAATCGCCGTCTCCGTCATCGCATTCCCGGAGACCAAATAAGAACGCTTCTCCGGATACATCGCGCGAAAATACTCACCATTCCTGGTGATCTCGATCTCGGCGCGCGCAGCCCGGTAGTTCGGACCCATGACGTCGATTACTCCCTTCATCCGAAAGTCGTAACCACCTACATTCACAGTATCGCCTGTGTTCATCCGCACATCCTTCTCCGCTTGATATCCAGTGACCAGGGTGACTCCGATGATGAACACAGCCACTCCCAGGTGGGCCAACTGCATTCCGTAGTAACTTCGGCCCTGCGTTCGTAGTTTCTGCCAGACAGTCAACTGGCCCGAGGTGGACTTGACGCGAGCCCAAAGATTCACCACGGCGGTTGCGACAACCCAGGCAGCGAGTAGCAGCCCGAGACTGACAAGTGGTTGCCATTCGCCGAACAGGAATGGGAGCAACAATGCCGTGGCTGCGCTCGCCAGAAACGCCCAGCGCAGGCGTACTGCCAACTCGGGAACGCTGGCTTTCTTCCAACGTGCGATTGGACCAACTCCCATTAGGAAGATCGCCGGCACCATCAGCGGGACAAAAACGGTATTGAAGTAAGGTGGACCTACGGAAAGCTTGCCTCCGCCGAGAGCGTCTACTATTAGTGGATAAAGCGTGCCCAGCAGCACCGAGCCCGCGGCGACTGTTAGCAGAACATTATTTGATAGCAGCAGCGACTCGCGAGAGACAACATCAAACTTACCGCCCAGCCCGACTTGTTTGGCGCGCCACGCATAAAGCACTAATGACCCGCCAATCACCAGCGTCAGAAAGGCCAAAATGAAGATGCCGCGTTTTGGGTCAGTGGCAAAGGCGTGCACGGAAGTGAGCACACCGGAACGTACCAGGAATGTTCCTAGCAGACTCAGCGAGAAAGCAGAGATAGCCAACAGCACCGTCCAACTCTTGAACCCGCCGCGCTTCTCGGTGACCGCCAATGAGTGAATCAAAGCGGTGCCCACCAGCCATGGCATGAACGAGGCATTCTCAACCGGATCCCAGAACCACCAGCCGCCCCAGCCAAGCTCGTAGTAGGCCCACCAACTGCCGAGAGCAATGCCGCAAGTCAGAAACATCCAGGCCACCGTGGTCCAGGGTCGCGACCAACGGGCCCAGGTGGCATCTAACCTACCTCCAATCAAGGCAGCGATGGCAAAAGCGAAAGCCACGGAAAAGCCCACGTAGCCCATGTAGAGCATCGGTGGGTGGACCACCATGGCCGGATCCTGGAGCAGGGGATTGAGGTCCCGACCGTCGGCTGCTGCGGGGATCAGACGGTCAAACGGATTCGAGGTGAGCAGCATAAACAAAAGGAAGCCCACGCTGATTACGCCCATCACGCTCAAGACGCGCGCAACCATATCGTCTGGAAGATGACGGCTGAAGAGGGTTACCGCCGCGGTCCAAAGACCGAGCATTAAAGACCAGAGCAGGAGGGAACCCTCGTGCGATCCCCACGTTGCTGCCAATCTATAATGAAGCGGCAACCGGGAGTTCGAATTGGTGGCGACGTTGAGAACAGAGAAATCGTTGGTGATGAAAGAATATCCGAGACAGCAGAAGGCGATGGCTACGAAAATGAACTGGGCTTGTCCGGCCGGCACAGCAACGGCCACCCACGATTGATTGCCTCGGCTGGCTCCGATCATCGGAAGGATTGTCTGCGTCAACGCCAGCAGGAGCGCAATGATTAGTGCAAATTGTCCGATTTCGGGGACCATGGTTCCTACTTATCGACCAACGTCTTTCCGGCTTTTGCGTTATCGATCGCCTGTCCTGCCTCCGGGGGCATGTAATTTTCGTCGTGTTTTGCCAACACCTGGTCGGCATAAAACACGCCATCGGCTCCGATCTTTCCCTGCGCGACGCAACCCTTTCCTTCCTTGAAAAGATCCGGAAGGATTCCTTTGTAGACTACGGGAATGCTCTGCGCAGTGTCCGTCACAGCGAATCTGACGGTCAATCCATCGGTATCGCGCTTGACTGTGCCTTCCTGCACCAGTCCACCAACTCTAAAAGTCCTTCCCGTCGGGGCTTCCTTTGCGGCCACCTGTGAGGGACTAAAGAAAAACACTAAATTGTCCTGAAAAGCGTTGAGAGCCAGCGCCGCGGCGATCCCCAAACCGGCAAGCCCGGCGATAATAAATCCCATCCTCTTATGACGTCGTTTCATTGCTTATTACTTCCCTCCAGCTTCTGAACTAGGGCGCCTCTGGTGACGCAACAATTTCCTACGGCGAAGCAACAACACAACCTCGCCGCCCATTACGATCAGCGTCACCAGATAGGAACCCCAAACGTAAAAGGCGTAGCCGCCCATCGAAAAGAATTCTGACCAGTTCATGTTTAGGCCCTCAGGCACTCCAGCGGGGCTGCCCCGCCGGGGACCCCGCCGCTTCAGCCGCCCATGCAGCATTCTGTTCCCGCTCGAGTATGATATGACGCAGACGAATCAGCACCACGGCGATGGAATAAAGCCAGCACGCCGCCAGCATTATTAACATTGCCCTCAACATCGGTGGCGCCATTGTAGGCTTGCCCATCAGCCTGATCGTCGCCCCCTGGTGCAAAGTGTTCCACCACTGCACCGAAAAATAGATGATGGGGACATTAATAACTCCGACAATGGCTAACACCGCCCCGGCCCTATCAGCTCGCCTGGGATCATCAATCGACGCCTGCAGGGAGATGAAGCCGATGTAGAGAAAAAGCAAAATTAGCGTCGATGTCAAGCGAGCATCCCAAACCCAATATGTGCCCCAGGTGGGCTTGCCCCATAACGAACCTGTCACGAGCGACAGAAATGTGAACATCGCCCCCGTGATGGATATTGCGGATGCCATCATCGACGACAAGCGCGCATTGAATGCCCATCCGATTGCCGCATAAATCGCCATCAGCACGTAGAGCAACATTCCCATCCACGCTGCGGGAACGTGGATAAATATTATGCGATAAGCATCGCCCTGCTGAAAATCCGTAGGCGCCACAAGGAGCCCCATATAGAGTCCAACAACAAATAGTATCGCAGCGGTGATGGCAAACCACGGAACCAGCTTTCCTGCGAGCGGATAAAAGTTTGCCGGCGAGGCGTATCTGTACCAATTCATCTTCTTATCACTACATCAAAATCCAAAGATGGGCTTTGGTCTTCGGCCTTTGATCCTTTATCTTATCTCTTTAGTTCTGAATTCTACGCCAGGGTCAATCATCAAAACCCCAAGACCAAAGACCATCACTCCAAAGATATGCGCAGCGCTGCGGCAGTTGCCCAGGGAGCGAAAACCAAAGAAAGCACCAGCAGTGCGCCGAGCAGCGAAAGGCTACCTTGCACCCCCGACCCGATAATGCTGGCGTCTACAGCGCCGGCCCCAAATATCAACACCGGAATATAAAGGGGCAGCACGAGTATGGAAATTAGAAGGCCACCGCCTCGCAACCCCAACGTCAGCGCTGCACCAATTGATCCTATTAGAGCAAGAACCGGAGTTCCAATTAATAATGACACAACCAGGACAAACAACGTATCGCCCGATAACCCGAACTGGATCCCCAGTAGCGGCGAGATCAGCGCTAAAGGCGCACCGGAGACCAGCCACAGCGCCAACACTTTTCCCAGCACAACCAGATACAGTGGCTGGGGCGTCAGCAACAATTGCTCGAGTGTGCCATCCTGATAATCGTTTGCAAAGAGCCTTCCGAGCGAGAGCATCGACGCCAGCAAAGCCGCTACCCAAACTACTCCCGGCGCGATGAGCCGGAGCAAGTTTGTTTCAGGTCCGATCCCCAAGGGGAATAGACTGACAACTATCAAAAAAAAGAACAGAGTCGATACGACATCTACGCGCCCCTTCCACGCCAGAGTTAGATCGCGCATCACGATCCAACGGAACATTAATAGGGTGGAGGGAGCGCTCACGATGCCAGGTCGAGCCGCTGACAGGAATCTGCGGGGAGATCCAATTCATGATGTGTTGCAACAACCGCGATCCCACCCTTGTTCAAATGCTCTTCGATTAACGACGTTACGAATCGGACGGCCGACGAATCCAGCGACGTAAGCACTTCATCAAGGACCCAGAGCGATGTTTTGCAAGTCAAGAGGCGTGCTAGTGCTGTCCGTCGTCGCTGTCCTTCGGATAACAACCTGGCCGGCAAGTGCTCACGGCCTGAAAGACCTATCTTACCCAGAATGCTCGTGACCTCTTGCTGGCTAAGCGGCGTACCCGCCAGTCCGCTGACCACCCGGAGGTTTTCAATCGGAGTTAGTTCTTCTTTGAGTCCGTTGCGATGACCAATGTAGCTGAGCGAAGTGAAGTAATCCTCACCGAGGGCACGAATATTCGCTCCTTGCCAACGAATCTGACCCTCTGCGGGAGCAAGTAGACCGCAGAGCAATCGTAACAGACTCGTCTTGCCACTGCCGTTGGGTCCCTGCACTTGCAACAGGGAACCCGGGCTCAGGGCAAAGTTGACGTCGCGGAATAATCGACGGTCGCCGCGAATGCATCCGAGATCTGTGGCTTCCAGCATCTGCGCTAGTCCTTCTGCCCAATATCAATCGTTCGTAAATCCATTGTATTGAACCTGGGAAGGAAAAGCACACACGCAGTTTTCCAGCACCGACCTAAAAGTTTCTACCTACTGCCCTTCCCAGTTACGGCGACGTATTTGGAGTGCGCCGGCAAAGCGAGGCGGCGACGGCGTTTTGAATACCGGTCGGGCTTCCATCTAGTTAAATCGAGAATCCAAAGCGGTGTCGCGCTGCGCTTGCCACCAGCACTCCAAAGGGCTCGGACACGTTAATAGTTTCTTGAAACGGCGTACTAAGCTTTAAGTGAATGTCCGACGGCCCCAAACCACTTCGATGAGGCATAGCAATCCAAGCGACTGATGTTGTGCTGGGAAACTAACGAGCCGCGCGGTATCATCCGTCCGAATCGATGTTTTTCAAGACGGCCATGAGGCCGTTCACTTAGCTTACCGCGTTCGAGAAGGAGATTACCGCATCATCTACACACTTGCCGCGTCGTCTCTGGTGGTCGAGATTATTTCGCGTTGGTCATCGGAAGGATGTGTACGACCGGTAGCGGAAAGCAATGGGATTGGCGGCAACGGTTTATGTTGTTGTCCCTGATCTTGAACAAGACGCGAGCGGCGAAAAGTTTGATCTAGCCGAGATGATTTCGCGGATGTCGCCGGACTATCAAGCGAGTGAAGAGAGCTTTGGCGAACCTGTGGGAAGGAAGAATGGTAGATGCCGTTGATGTTCCCGAGAAAGGCGCCTTCATTATGCTGTCCTTTGATCCGCAATCCGGTCACGAACAAAAAGGCAGACGACCTACGCTTGTCGTCAATAATGTCCTTTCCTGAAATTCTCACTCGGTGCTACGATTATCAGCATGAAAACCGAAGTTGAAGCCCAGACTATTTCTCGCTCGCCTGATATTATGAGTGGCACCCCCGTCTTTGTCGGAACTCGCGTACCCGTGCAAACAATTATTGACTATCGGTCGGCAGCTCACTTGATGAGTTCCTCGATGATTTCCCTACTGTGCGTCGTGACCAAGTTCTTGAGTTACTAAAGCGAGTCAAGGACATGGTTGCGGACGCGCAAATATGAAAATTCTGCTCGATGAATGCCTGCCCCGAAGCTCAAACGTGAAATTCAAGCCGATGTCGGCAAAATTGCGTCAGAAATGGGTTGGAAGCTCGTGAGGGCTTCAGCATTCCCTGATGGGTTCTATAAGAATGTAAGACAATGGCTTTGGAGGGCTTATGACACACGAAGAAATTTTGCGTGAGATTGCTTCTTTACCGCCGGAAGGTCAGCGTCAAGTGTTGAACTATATCGCCTTCCTGCATCAGCGTTATGGACGCCTTAACCGCATCGAAGAACCTGAAACTTCCGAGCTTGCTAAAGACAGGTTTATTGGAATGTGGCGAGACCGCGAAGATATGCAGGATGGTAGCGCATGGGTTCGCAACAGTCGTGAGCATGAGTGGATAAAGTAAGGTGGCGGATTTCACTATGAATCAGCGAGACTACCGATTCTTAGCAGGTCTCAATCTGCTGGCGTATCCGTAATCGCTCGCCGCCCAACAACTCATTTCCAGCCGATGCCTTGATAGCATTTTTTCATCGTTCCTTGGTTTCTGTCTCTCATGGAAGACTTGTCCTTGCCCGCGCCAGTCTTTTCCGATAAAAGAATTGCATCCAGAATGAAGAAACGGACAAAACGCTCGCAGTCGACCAACCTTTCCAAACCGGGAAAGTTCCGCCACACCAAGTCCCCAGCGCCTCCCCAGTACCCGTTTTCAGCAATTGTTGGCCAGGAAGAGATGAAGCTCGCGCTGATGCTGAACGCGGTCGATACATCGATTGGCGGCGTTCTCATAATGGGACATCGCGGCACCGGCAAATCTACTGTAGTGCGAGGGCTCGCTGAGCTGTTACCCGAAATCAAGGTTGTTGCGGGCTGCGCATATCGTTGCGACCCAGCAAGCCGAAGCAATCTTTGCGCCGAGTGTCAAAAGAAGTCGGATAGCGGCGGACCATTGGAGCGTGAAGTCGCGGCTGTGGCCGTCGTCGATCTCCCGCTCGGGGCCACCGAGGATCGGGTATGTGGAACGATTGATATCGAGCGTGCTCTCCAACAGGGAAC
>JALZJF010000116.1 GCA_030859905.1 Acidobacteriota bacterium | reverse complement strand
TGATTGAAGGGCTGTTTCTTGAATACTTGCGCAACCCGCTGCTGGAAAAACTCGAAGACCAGGCGGTCTTTGAGTTCGGCGCCCCCGCAGCAGGGATTGCGGGCATTGGCAATAACGGCCACGCGCAAACCAGGATGGCTTTCACCACTGACTCCTACGTAGTTGATCCGATTTTCTTTCCTGGCGGCGACATCGGAAAACTTGCTATCAACGGCACCGTCAATGATCTGGCAATGAGCGGCGCGCGACCGATCTACCTTTCCGCTGGCTTCATTCTTGAAGAGGGCTTCCCAATCGAAAACTTGAGACGCATCCTGGAATCCATGCGGGACGCTGCCGGCGAGGCGGGTGTCGCGGTGGTCACCGGCGATACCAAAGTAGTTCAAAAGGGCAGTGCCGATAAGCTTTTCATCAATACTTCCGGCATCGGAGTGATTGAGAATACCTTGAATATTTCCGCCGCTCGTGCCGAGGTTGGTGACAAAGTGATTCTCAGCGGTACGGTCGGAGATCACGGCACCACTATCATGATCGCGCGTGGTGAGCTTGAACTGGAAACAGATATAGAGAGCGACACTGCTCCCTTGAACGGCCTGGTTCAGGAGATGGTTGAAGAAGCTGAGAGTTTGCGCGCCTTCGACGCTATTCATTGCCTCCGCGATCCCACTCGGGGCGGAGTCGCCACCACGCTCAACGAAATCGCCTTGAGTTCGGAGGTTTACATCGAGATCGATGAGGATCTGATCCCGGTGCGTGAAGAGGCGAAGGGCGCGTGCGAGATACTGGGATTGGATCCCCTCTACGTTGCTAATGAGGGCAAGCTTATAGCGATCGTCGAGCCCGGGATCGCCGAACGTATGGTCAACAGGATGAAACGAAACCGCTATGGACGGCAAGCCTCCATCATTGGGGAAGTAAAAGCGGAGCCGCGGGGTATTGTCGCGATGCGTACGGGCTTCGGAGGGACGCGCATAGTGGACATGCTGGTGGGAGAGCAACTACCGCGGATATGTTGAGCGGCCTGGAATGGGAATGGTCTTAATGTCCGGGCTGGTGGGTCTGCCGTTCGTGCTTACCTCGAGACGCCTTTCCGGCATTCATTACAGTCTGCAAGCTTTAGCAGGTATATTGGGCATCGTCTTCGGACTGTGGTACGCGCATGCGACAGCTTTGTAAGCGAGCTGTGGAACACTCTCAGATACGCGCCTGAACGAGAGACTTGTTTTTGCCCAGGGGATGGTAACTCCAGCCGATGCACGTCAAGACCTTAACTGGATTTCGGGCGGGACTTCTGGATTCATTAATGACGCGCCGCCATCCGCATAGATCACTTGCCCCGTTATCCAGCCGGCTTCCCTGGCACAAAACAGAGCGACAACGTCGCCGACATCTTCTGGCGTTCCCAAACGTCCCATGGGAGTCCAACCGCGTTGGTGCCAGTTTCTGATAAGGTCCTGGGCCTCCGACGGCAAAGAATTCAACACGCTATCCTCAGTCCAGCCGGGGCTAATCGCATTTACCGTGATGCCCTGTTTAGCCAAGCCTACAGCGAAGTAACGAACCAGAGACTCCAGCGCTGCCTTAGCGGAGCCCATGCCCGCCCAGGGTTGCAGCCCCCCAGTACGGCTACCCTGAGCGTATGTGATAGCAAAAATTCGACCCCCCTGACCCATCAGGGGCACCGCCTGCCTGACCCCCACAAGAAATGCTTTCGGCTGGGAGTCGAAAGCGGTGTCCCATTGATCCAGGCTGACTTCCATGGGCGGTTGAAAGAATTCAGGTATTTCAGGCCGTGCATTACTAACAAAGATGTCCAGGGTGCCAAATTCGGTCTGGACGGTCCGGAAAATCTCCTCGATCTCTCTTGGTTGCGATACATCACCCTGAACTAGAAACCCATCGGAACCAAGTTTGTGAATCTCCGCCAGCGTAGCCTTTGCAGCCGCCTCGTTTTGATAGTAGTGGACTGCAACCTTGCAGTGATTGGCCGCCAGCTTCAGAGCAATTCCTCTTCCGATGCCCCGGGAACTCCCAGTAATCAGCGCGTATTTGCCGTCAAGCGACATCTCAACCTCCAGGTCTAATGTGTAGGCGTCTGGTATTCGAATCGAGTCTCATCGCTGGTGGACCCGGTTCTTCTGCCGCAATCCGCAGAAAAGGGAGCATTGAACTTTAGCGAAACTCCGAAACCTCCGAGCCGAGTCTGAAGCAAGGCTCGTGGTCTGGCTTAAGAGGTGTGCACTCTATTTCAGCGAACCAATGAAGTCAATAAATCGAATCGCCGGGCGGCATCCCACTTCAATTTTCGCTTGCCTTAGAGGTGCCGTGAACCAAGGCCCAATTTCGTGTGCTATACTGCTTTCCTTGGTTTTGGCCCCCCTGATGTCGATAGAGACCTGAAGCCATCGGGCTTTTTCCCTGAGAGTAGAGTTAATACGAAAAGTGAGTAGTGTCTTAGAGATCATTCCGCTCGGCGGTATCGGCGAGTTTGGTATGAATTGCATGGCTGTGCGTTATGAGGATGAAATGATCATCCTCGACGCCGGTATGGGTTTTCCTGAAGAGAGTGCTTATGGGGTTGACGTTTGCATTCCTGATTTTGATTTTCTCGAAGAGTATCGCGACAACATCACTGCGATAGTGCTTACCCACGGTCACGAGGACCATCTGGGCGCGCTCCCTTACATCCTCAAGAAATTTAATGTTCCGGTCTACTGTTCCCATTTCACCGCCGGTCTGGCGGAAAGTAAACTCGAAGAGCACGACCTGGTTGGCGACACGCTGGTCCATCGAGTCAACCCGCGCGATGTAGTTGATATCGGCGTTTTTAGCGTCGAGTTCATCCGGGTCTCTCATTCGCTGGTTGATTGCTTCTCGCTGGCGATTAAGACCCCGGTAGGAACGATCATCCATACCGGCGACTACAAGGTGGACGAAACGCCGGTAATTGGCGAACCTATTGATCTGCGTTCGTTCCGGCGCTACGGACAGGAAGGCGTGCTCGCGCTGCTTTCGGATTCAACCAACGCGACCGTACCCGGGCGCACCCCGTCAGAACGGGCGGTAATACCTGCCTTTGAAGAGATCTTTGCCGAGGCCAAGGGGCGCATCATTGTTGCTGCCTTTGCTTCCTCAATTCATCGCCTGCAGATCGTCCTGGATATTGCGCAGCAGTTTAACCGGAAGGTCTGCGTGCTGGGCCGGTCGATGTTGAAGAATGTCGAAATAGCGGATCGTTTGGGTTATCTGGATATCCCCGACGGTTTGCTCGTCTCTTTTAATCAATCAAAGCAGATACGCGACCATGAGATCGTGTTTCTCGTCACCGGCTCTCAGGGTGAATCACGAGCGGCGCTCTCGCAAATGGCGACTCAGAGTTACAAGGGAATGACGATTGAAGAAGGTGACACCGTTGTGCTCTCGGCCCGAATCATCCCGGGAAACGAACGGGTGATTTCACGAATGATTGGCTTCATCTACAAGCGCGGCGCAAACATCATTGAAGAGAAACGGCGGTTAATTCATGTCAGCGGGCACGCCTCCCAGGAAGACATTCGCATCATGACCGAAGCCGTACGGCCGAAGTTTGTGGTGCCGATTCATGGCGAGTATCGCATGTTGTTTCGTCATAAGGAGTTTGTCAAAAATCATCTCGGATACTCGGAAGAGAATATTATCCTCATCGAGAACGGAGACGTGCTCGAACTTGATGGCGAACGGGCTGCGGTCGTCAATAAACGTCAGATTGGCCGCACGTTCATCGATGATTCGGGGTTTGAAGAGATAGAGAACGAGACCGTGCGCCAGCGGAAGCAGATGGCCTACGATGGCATGATTACACTGATAGTCACCCTCAATGCGGACACTGGCGCACTGTATGGTGATCCGGAAATTGTCACGCGCGGGGTGCGCGGATTCGAGTCCTCGAATGGCAATCTGCAAGACGCGCAGCGCATTGTTGCGGCTGCGGTCGCCGGCGCCTCACGCGAGACACTGTCGGACGGGACTCTTCTTAAGGAACACATCCGCGTTGAATTGAAACGATTCATCCAGAAGCTAACAGGGGCGCGGCCGGTGATCATGCCGGTCGTGCTGCAGGTTTAGTCTGCAGTTTTCACCTCGCGGCCAGGGCCACAACCAAAAAGCATTGACGATAACGAACTCAATCTTTCGAGACAAGAGGTTCTTTGTTCGACCGTTTTCTCACCCCGGTTAGCAGTGAGATGTTTAAGTTAAGGATAAGACGATCCACGAAAACACACGAAATGATCTCGCACTATGGCCTCTCTTCGTGCCCGTTCGTGCGATTTCGTGGATCGTTCAAGGTTTTTAGCAGCCTAGGCGCTAAACCGGACATTTAACATACTTGTCTCCAAGGTCGAACGGGAACTCAAGTGAGTTACTGGCAGGATAAAGTCGTGATGGTGACCGGCGCCTCGTCTGGCATTGGACGCGGGGTCGCGGTTGAACTTGCCCGTCGTGGCGCCCGGCTCGGTTTGATTGCGCGACGTACCGAGACGCTGCAGGAGATTGTCAGCGAGATTGAATCCCTCGGTGGACAAGCGCTCGCTTTCCCTGGTGACGTTCAGGATGCGAATGCTGTGCTCGCGGCCGCGGATAGCTTCCGCGAGAAGTTTGTGGCCATCGATGTACTTATAGCAAACGCGGGAATCGGCTCGACCAACGATGCCGCGGAGTTGCGAGCCAGCGAAGTAGCAGGTGTGATCAATGTAAATGTGATCGGAGCAGCGAATAGCGTTGCCGCGGTTGTTCCCGAGATGGTGGCGCAGGGCCGCGGGCAGCTAGTAGTGATATCGAGTCTGGCAGCTTATCGGGGCCTGCCAAAATCAGCGGCCTACTGCGCCAGTAAGGCCGCAGTCTCCGCGTTCTTTGAAAGTTTGAGGCTGGACTTACAGCCGCGGGGCATTGATGTGACGATAATCCATCCCGGCTTTATCAAAACTGCCTTGACTGCCGGTCGCCACGCTCAGATGCCCTTTTTGATGGATCTCGACGTGGCCGTGGAAAAGATCCTGCGAGCAATTGAGAAGAAGAAGAAGTCGTATGCATTCCCCTGGCAGCTCGCAAGCGTTGTGCGTGTTGGAATGGTCATGCCGACCGCAATGTACGATTGGATCTCCAGAAGAAATTCTTTTAGGGAATAGGAGGGTTTCTGATTTTAGATTTTCGATTTACGTGCATGAATTCACCCGAGTAGGTCGGGGTAAATCGCAAATCGACAATCTAAAATCAAAAATCTAAGATTTCATGACGTTATTTCAAGCTATCGTTCTTGGCATTGTCCAGGGTTTGACCGAATTCATTCCCATAAGCTCCACCGCCCATTTGGTTTTTGCGGCGCGCGCGATCGGGCTCTTCGAAGGTATCGAGAGTACGCTTAAGGCCGAGCAAACGACTGCGACGATTGCGGTGATTCAGTTGGGAACGCTGTTGGCCGTTCTTGTCTATTTTGCTCGGGACATCGCTAACATCTCACGCGCATTCGTTGTCGATCATCTGGCACTGCTTGCTCGCCGAAACCCCATCGCTACCGCTCCGGGTTCTGACCTGCGGCTGTCGCAAGATGCCTGGCTGGGCTGGCTAATACTAATTGGCTCAATTCCGGTGGGCATTGTGGGTTTGATCTTTAAGAAACAAATTGAGGGTACTTTCACAAAGAACCTCTGGGTGATTGCGACGATGATGATTGTGGTCGCAATCCTGTTAGGCATCGCCGAATTAGTTAGCAAACGAAACCGGTCCATGGAGGATCTTACAGTTCGGGACGCGCTCGCGGTTGGTTCAGCACAGGTATTGGCGCTCCTGCCGGGGTCAAGCAGATCGGGATCGACGATGATGGGCGGTTTGTTCGCGGGCCAAACGCGCGAGACAGCCGCAAGATTCTCCTTTTTGCTCTCTATCCCGGCCATCGCCGCCAGCGGTCTTCTGGAACTTAGAGAAGCGCTGGTCAAACTGCCAACGGAAACATACGGATCGCTGGCTGTCGCCACCGTTGTGTCGGGTTTGGTGGGTTACGCGTCGATCTGGTTCCTACTCAGGTTTCTGCGGACGCATTCCACAGGCATCTTCATCGGATATCGTCTGATTGTGGGCGGATTAATCCTGCTGGCGCTCGCTGGCGGCTACATTACCGCCGGCGTGAGTTAAGTATCTTGCAGTTAACTCGTTGTTCACACTGCTCCAACGATTTTCTGGAACCTGCCTGCGCCACGCTCCAGAATGAAAAGACTAACTATGACCTGCGAGATTCGGTTACACTAGCTCAGGCCCCTGCTCCTCCCTGGCCGAATCTCCGGCTGGCAGAATCAATTGCTAATAAATGGGCGGTGAGTTTGAATGAATGTTAAAGATAACCGAGGCGGGACAAGTCCGTCTCAGCGGCCGCGCAGTCCCCGGGTTCCTGTCGAATTTGCTCTCGAAGTTGAAGGAAACACTCCGGCCGGCAAGAGTTTCCACATAAAGGCGCAAGCTATTAAGATTAGTCGTGCCGGCGCCACAATCATCCTCGACGAAGAGGTCGTCGTAGGATCTGTTGTCACCCTAACGCCTCCGTTTGGGGGAAAACTCCAGGCTCAGGTTAATGGAGTGTGGACAGACGAAATGGACAACACTCGGAGGATCGGTGTTAGGCTACTCGACACAGATGGTTGGTTTGCCGAATAATCCAGGGCACGGCATGCCGGGGGCCCTTACGATTGAGAGATCGAGTGCAGGAAATAACACGAAAGAGAGCTTTTGCGATTGGGCTGCAGGCGCGGTTTCCTCTAATTGCGCGCACCGTTGCGATTTTCATACTTACAGTGGGAATCGCATTCATCGCCATTTCCTACTACCGTCTGCGCGACAACAAGCCTTTTCGCCTCAAGTCGGAAACGCCCGAGCTGTCGAAAGAGATCACCGGCATTATTGAAGGCTATGAACAACGCGTTACCAAAGGCGATCGTTTGTACCTGCTGCTCAAGGCTTCGCGTGACATTACTTACTCTGATGGCCACCATGAACTTGAAGCAGTGAGCCTGGAGATCTATCCCCCCGAGGGTGACAAACCCGATCAGATTTCCGCCACCAGGGCTATCTACGATCAGAAGAATTCACTGATCACTTTTCTTGGCAACGTGAAAATTGAGACCAAGGATGCGCTGAAGGTAAATACCGAATCGCTCTCGTACAACCAAGCCACTGAAATCGCGCATACTGATGTGCCCATGACCTTTACACGCGACAACGTTTCAGGGCGTTCAATAGGCGCCGTCGTCGAAGCTAAGAACAAGAAACTTGAACTGAAGAAGGAAGTTGAGATCACGGTGGCGCCGGAGGTATTGAAAGACCCTCAGGCTAAGCCCCGTTCGTCGCGCTCGCGGCCGGTAATAATTCGTTCGGCTCATGCCACCTTTGAGCAAGCCTCGATGAAGCTTTCATTTTCCGGATCGGTCACAGCCGAGCAGGAGCGCGACGTCATGAGCGGCGATAATCTTTTCGCCACGCTGAATGAGCAGAAGCGCCTCCAGAAAGTTGAGTTACGCGGAAACTCGTATCTGCGATCGATGGAAGAAGGACGCGCGACGGACGTGAATTCTGTCGACATGGATTTCTTTCTAGACAAAGACCAGCGGTTGGAACGCGCACTGGCATTGAGGGACGCGCGAGCCAAGAGTCTTGATGCCGATGCCGAGATGCAAGCGACCGTGGCCAATCTGATTGAAGTTACTTTCCAGGCTCAGGGGGAACGCAGCTTGCTGCGCGAGATGCGCACCGAGGGCCGATCGGTGATCAATCTCTCGGCCCCTAAATCGAAAGCAAACGACCCTCACGCCGCAAATAAACGTCTTAGCGCCGATTCCGTTAAACTGTTCTGGCGCGTTACTGGCCGAGACCTGGAGAAAGCCGAGGCGCTCGGCAACGCAGAGTTGTTTGTGGATCCCGCAGTCAAGTCTGCCAACTCAGAGCGCAAAACACTCACCGCCCCTCGTTTCGATTGTGACTTCTTCGAAATCGGAAACCTGGCTCGGACCTTTACGGCAACCGGGGGCGCAAAGGCGGTAATCGAGCCGGCGCAGGCCAGCGAGAAGAAAGGGACTCGCACCCTCACCTCGCAGACGATTACCGCCGTTTTTGTGAAAGAAACGCAGGATGTTGACCGTCTGAATGCGGCGGGAAACGCAAAGTTTAATGAGAACGATCGCAACGGAGTTGCCGCCAACATCTCTTACGATGCTGCCGACGAAGTCGTACGCATGCGTGGGGGCGAACCAACAGTTTGGGATTCTCGTGCGCGCACGAAAGCCATCGAACTCGACTCCAACCTCCGTGATAAGGTGTCCTACAGCCGCGGAAAGACAGCCACAACCTACTACAGCCAGGAACAAACCAACGGCGCCACTCCCTTCTCCAAAGTTAAGAGTCCTGTGTATGTCGTCGGCGATCGTGGCGAATTTCACCACCAGAGTGGCGTAGCGATTTATACCGGCAACGCTCGGGCCTGGCAGGATGATAATTTTGTGCGCGCTGACAAACTAACGATCTCTGTTAACGACAAGAAAATGGAGGGGACAGGTCGCGTGCAGAGCGCGGTCTATAACTCCCGGCGTCGTGTTGAAGGCGCAAGCAGCACTGTGCCCGTCTTCGCTTCAGCCGAGTCAATGTTCTATTCGGAAGTCAACCGGCTGCTGCACTACGAGACCAACGTCGATATCCGTACTGCAACAGATCGCGTGACGAGCGGCGTTGCCGATGTGTATCTCTCTAGAGAAACCAGCGAAGTGGAAAAGACTATCGCCCAAAGAAACGTTGTACTAACCCAACCGAACAGAAAAGGCACCGGCGACTGGATGCAGTATACGACGATCGATGAGGTCGCCGTGCTGAAAGGAAACCCGGCGAGAGTCGAAGATTCGGAAAAGGGTAATACCGAAGGGGGTCGATTGACCGTCTACGTCAAGGAAGCTAGAGTGATCGCGGACGATGTCAGAGGTTCACAGTCACCGGGACGCGTGCGTTCAACACACAAGGTAACCAGGAAGCAGTAATCAGGCAGCAAGAAGCGGTCAGGCGAAATGGGCACGCAGACAGAAGACTTGGAAGTCGCGTTACAGCACAAGGAAACGTCTGCTGTTGCGGAAGTCGGCGCGACCCCGCGGCTGCCAACCGAGACGCCTTCTGCTTCTGCTCTGGGAACGTTTCATCTGGAAAAATCTTATGGAAAGCGGCGCGTCGTCGACAACGTCAGTCTCCATGTCGAGAAGGGTCAGGTTGTGGGACTGTTGGGTGCCAATGGCGCGGGGAAAACTACGACCTTCTACATGATTGTAGGCCTCGAGCAACCCGACGGTGGCACGGTGAGATTGGGCGAACGTGATGTTACTGGGCTTCCCATGTACCTTCGGGCGCGGTTAGGTCTGGGTTATCTTCCCCAGGAGCCTTCAATTTTCAGAAAAATGACGGCCGCGCAGAATATCCTCGCAGTATTGGAAACAATGGGAATGCGCCGTCGGGAGCGTCTTACCAGACTGGAAGAGCTGTTGGAAGAGTTTGGCATCGCCCATGTGCGCAACACGCGTGGTGATGCGTTGTCAGGCGGTGAAAGAAGAAGAACGGAAATCGCGCGAGCGTTGGCCACCGACCCGCAATACATACTCCTCGATGAGCCTTTTGCTGGAATCGATCCCAAGGCTGTGGATGACATTCAGAATGTCATACTGTATCTACGCCAGCGGGGCATTGGGATTCTGGTTACCGATCACAACGTGCGCGAAACCCTGGGCGTGACGGATCGCGCCTACATAATGGCTGAAGGCCGCATATTTCGCTCGGGCGCGCCGCGGGACTTGACAGAGGATGCTGAGGTTCGAAAACTTTACCTCGGCGAAAAATTCCGAATGTGAAACTGTCGCGCAAACCGCCAGATAATCGGTTATAATCTTCCGGCGCGTTCGGGCGCAAAACCAGACAATATTACGATCGCTTTTTTCTAAGGAATGTCCCTTAAGCTCACTACCAGCCTCTCTCAACGTCTCGTGCTGACACCGCAGTTGCGGCAGCGCATCGAGATGTTGCAGATGACCACGCTCGAGCTCACCGATTTGATACAGCAGCAACTGCTGGAGAACCCGGTGCTCGAAGAGGTTGCGACCCAGGAAGAAGCACAGGAGTTGGCGGAGAAGATTCTCGACCACCTTACCAGCGCAGACCCGGGAGCAGCGCCTGAGGTGCATGTGGAACTGGCGGAGGCGGAGCTTAGCAGTCCTGGTGCTAATGGCTCCGGCGATCCGGAAGCCGCAGCCGCTTACTCGGAGATTGATACTGAAGGGAACGAGCTGGCGGGCCAGGCGGATCTGAGTGAGGATTCGGTTGGTGATGAGGTGGTGGGCGAAGATGCGTCCCGCGATGCTTTTGAGGAGATCGATTTCGGTCGTGAGTTCCAGGACTATCTCGATCCTGGGTACAAAACTCAGGAGGTGGAATACAAAGAAGATGCGCCGACGTTTGAACAGTTTCTGACCAGACCGCCGTCGCTTGCGGATCATCTCGAATGGCAGTTGCACATGAGCCCGATTGAAGGCGATGCGTGTAACACGGCAGTTTTCGTGATTGGCAACCTTGATGCTGAAGGCAGACTCAACGCCACCAACGAAGAGATCGCGGCGATGGGTGGCTGGTCTGAGGAAACTGTCGAAAAGGCCCGCCAGGCAATTATGCGCATGGACCCCGTGGGGTGTGGAGCGCGGGACGTTCGTGAATGCTTGCTTGTACAACTTGAGGTTCGCGGTGAAAGCGAACGGTTGGCCGCCAGATTAATAAGTGATCACTTTCCCGAGTTGCAACAGCACAAGCTGCCAAATCTTTCCAAGCAACTGGGAATTGATATCGACACGCTGCTTACTGAATTGCAGTTCATTCGCACCCTGGAACCCTATCCGGGTCGCCGCTACTCAGTCGAAGAGCCGATCCTGATCTCTCCCGAGATATACATCGAAAAGCTTGACGAAGACGACGACGAATACGTGATCTACTTTGCTGACGACGGTAGTCCGCGCCTGCGGATCAGCCCGCAGTACCAGCAGATGCTCAGTCAACCGGGAGTGACTAACGAAACCAAGAGCTTTATCAGAGAGAAGGTGCGCTCGGCTGTTGATCTGTTACGTAACATCGAGCACCGACGGCAGACAATCTACAAGGTGGTGGAATCGATTGTTCATCGCCAACAAGCGTTTTTGGATAAGGGTGTGCAGTATATCAAGCCGATGATGTTGAAGGACATCGCCGAAGATATCGGCATGCATCTTTCGACCGTGTCTCGAGTGGTGAACCGTAAGTATGCTCATACGCCTCAGGGCGTAATCGAGTTACGACGATTCTTCACTGAAGGGATGATGAACGAAGACGGTGAAGAGATCTCCACTCGAATAATCAAGCTGCAGATTAAGAAGCTTATCGAAGATGAAGATTCACATAATCCCATCACTGATGATCAGGTGGTAAAGATCCTGGCCAAGGACGGGATAAAGCTATCACGCCGCACGGTCGCCAAATACCGTGACCAGATGCACATCCCCGGCTCGCGCGAGCGTCGCGCTGTGGTTTAGTGTCCGGCCACGCTAGGGTTGCAGTTCTCCTTTGCCCCATCCACTGGTATCAGCAAGCCTTGAGTCCTGACAAGCACTACGTATTTGAAGCATCGAGGATGGAACTGGAATTATGAGATTCGAGTACACGGGTCGCCACGTCGAGGTTACGCCCGGCCTGCGGAAGCACGTGGAGAGCCATTTTAAAAAGCTGGCACATATTTTTAACGATACCACAGCGTCGACACACGTGATTATGGAAGTCGAGAAATCTCGTCACATCGCGGAAATGATAGTTCATTGGCGTGATCACACCTTGACAGCTAAAGATACGAATGCCGATATGTATATGGCGTTAACACGCGCTATCGCAAAGATCGAGAAGCAAGGTCTCAAGCTCAAGAAAAAAATCATCGACCGCAAACAGGGTAGACGGCCTACAGCGGCAGTGGCGCCCCAGCCAGGTGGACAACTTGAAGCCACCCCACAGCCCCCCAGGATCATTGCGGCGCGGCGTTACGCAGTTAAGCCTATGACCGCAGAAGAGGCAGTGCTGCGGCTCTCTTCTGAGACCGACCAGTTTGTAGTTTTTCGTGATGCGGACACCGATCGGCTGGGTGTGCTCTACAAACGCAAGGACGGAAACTTCGGACTGATTGAGCCCTAGCAGATGCTGAAAAGTGGTGGAGCAGGACCGAAGCGGTGAGACGATCCACGAAATCACACGAAGTAGCTTGAATTAAGGCATCCATTTCGTGCGGTTTCGTGTTGTTTCGTGGATCGTGCTTGTTTTTCCAGTTTGCCAGGCGTCCGGCTGCAACCGATGCAAGCCGGCGACCTGATAGGAACTTTACTGACGAGCATTCAGTGCAGGAGTAAAGTACACCACCCTCTTCAAACTTACCCACTGGCCCAATCCGCGTCTGACTACCGTTTAGTTCGCCCGCAAACTAAAACTCATTTCGTAGTAAACTGGTCCCGAGTTCACTGTTTAGAGGTCTACCGAGACTATGGCGCGAAAAACAAGTACACCTGTGCCTCAAAGCAGCGAAGCTACGCCCAACATCGTGATCATCACAGGGCTAAGCGGTTCGGGGATGTCTGCTGCCACGAATGCCTTTGAGGACCTGGGATATTTCTGCGTCGATAATCTACCTATTACGATGCTGCAGACCTTCGCCCGTTTGGTAACGGGGACCGAAGACGGAAAGGGTATTAGTCAGGCCGCGCTGGTCATTGATATTCGCGAAGGTTCATTCCTGGCTGGCTTCGAAAAGCAGCTCGCCGCGTTGCGGGCAACGGGTCTCTCGGTTTACGTACTTTTTCTGGAGGCATCTGATGAGATCCTGCGGCACCGTTTTAGCGAAACTCGCAGACCTCACCCTGCGGACAATGGCCCAGGTTTACTACGCGCCATACGTGCCGAGAGAACCGCGATGTCGCGCATACGCGCCGGCGCCGACCAGATAATCGATACCTCGGAACATACCGTTCACACACTTCGCAATCTGCTGCTTGAGCGGTTCAGTCGCGACCGCAAGGGTGGCTCGATGCGGGTAGAGGTTTTGAGTTTTGGTCACAAATACGGCAACCCCGGGAATTTGGAACTGCTCTTTGATGTCCGACATTTGCCGAATCCTCACTTTGTGCCGGAGCTTAAGCGTCTATCGGGCCACGATCGGCGAGTAGTCAAGTATTTGCGAGCGCAACCAGAGGTTGAGGAAACTCTGCGACGCTTCAGCGACTTGCTTGACTATCTGCTGCCGCTTTATAAGCGTGAAGGAAAGTCATATGTTACGGTTGGAATCGGCTGCACAGGTGGACGTCATCGTTCGGTCATGGTTGGCAACGAACTCGCGGCGAGGCTGAGACGGGCGGGCTTCGATGCTCACGCCATCCACCGCGACATCAAATTAGCTAGCCGCCGCGGGTGAAACAAGGCCCGCGCAAGGATCCGGCTGGGGTAGGCGCATGACCAGGAGAAATAGGGATGAGTACCAATCCGGAACAAGATGTTGTCCGGGAGGATCAACGAAAAGTTGCAGGCGTGATTGTTACGCACGGCCACCTGGCAGGTGAACTGCTGGCGGCGGCGGAAATGATTATCGGCCCCATCTCCCACATCACCGCTGTTTCCATCGGCTGGCATGACGACGTGGATGCCGCGCGCGACGAAGTGCAGCGCGCCATTACCCGAGTTTCACAGGGCGCCGGAGTGTTATTGATGACCGACATGTTTGGCGGTACCCCGACCAACATCGCTTCAATGTTCCTTGAAGTTGGCAAAGTGGAAGTGATCACCGGGATAAACCTGCCGATGGTTATCAAAATCGGAAGCCAATCTGGCCAGGGATCGTTGAACGAGATTGCGCGCCGCGTTTGCGATCTCGGACGCCAGGGCATTTATGTAGCAGGGGACCTTCTCACCCCTCAGAAGAGCGGGAAGGAGTAAATGATCGAACGCACTTTCACCGTCACCGGGCAGCTTGGTCTGCACGCCAGAGCGGCAGCCAAGCTGGTGCGGGTGGCCGGCTGTTTTGAAAGTAGCTTGCGGCTCGAACGCAAAGAGGGGGGACGCAGCGCCGATGCAAAGTCAATATTGAGCGTGCTGATGCTGGCGGCGAGTTGTGGGACCGAGTTGCGGGCCATCGCGGAAGGCCCCGACGAAGAAAAAGCGATAGAGGAGTTGGGCCAGCTATTCTCTGGCGGATTCGGAGAGGTTGCGCTTGTTGCGCGGCCCGCGCGGACTGAGCATTCCGAAATCCATTGGAAGGGTCTGGGAGTTTCTGATGGGGTTGCCATAGGCCGAGTCCTGCGGATGCACAACGGCACGAAATACGTATATCGCTCCCGCCTCGACGCGGCGGAAATAGACCGTGAACTGCTGCGTTTCCGTGCGGCTCTGCTTCTGGCCCGGCGTCAATTGACGGCGGTAAGAGAGCGGGCCGCAACGGAATTGGGCCAAGACCACGCCTACGTTTTCGACGCCCACCTGCTGTTGCTTGAAGACCAAAAACTGATCGGCGACATCGAGAAACAGATATCTCATGAACATGCCAACGCTGAGTGGGCCGTAAGAGTGGTGGGCGATCACCTCATTACTATGTATTCGGAGATCGAGGACAACTATTTGCGCGAACGCGAGTCGGACATTGAAGACATTGTCCAGCGATTGCTTGTGGCGTTGAGCGGCGAACGCAGGCCGCGGCGCAAGCTTTCAAAAGACGCAGTGATTGTGTCGCAAGATCTTCTTCCTTCCGCGGTGGCCGAGATGGACTTTGACTACGCTCGGGCGCTTGCCACGGACACCGGCGGATGGACTTCGCACACCGCCATAATTGCGCGAGGCCTCGGCATTCCCGCTGTCGTGGGCCTGCGAGACTTCTTCCGCCGCGCCCGCACCGGGGATCAGATCATTGTAGATTCATTGGGAGGAGAAGTGATTCTTCACCCCTCGCCAACAACCCTCGAGCGATATCTGTCGGAAGTTGGTGAACGGGCCTCAAGTCGTTCAATCGAGACTTGGCAGGCGGAAGGACCCCTGCGAACAATGGATGGCGTGGAGATTCGGATGCGCGCTAATGTAGAAGTGCCGGCCGAATTTGCCGGCGTGCGCAAATACGGCGCGCGAGGCATCGGGCTGTATCGATCCGAGTTTTTACTTTCCCGCGGTGGGGTCATGGTTTCAGAAGACGATCAGTACGCTGCGTATGCCGAGATTGCCAAACTTGCAGGTGATGACGGCGCGATTGTTCGTCTCTTTGACCTCGGTGGCGAGAATGTGGGCGACCTTATGGCTGAGCCGGAACGAAACCCGGCGCTGGGTCTGCGTGCGATACGTTTCGGATTGTTCCACAAAGAAATAATGCGCACTCAGGTGCGAGCGATCCTTCGGGCAGCGGCGGAGGGACGTCTCGACATTGTCCTGCCAATGGTGGCAGACGTTGGCGATGTCAGGAGCGCCAGAGCAATGATTGAGGAAGAAAAGACCCGGCTTGATAACCAGGGTCTGCGGCAAGGCGACGTTGGCATTGGAGCAATGATCGAGGTTCCTTCAGCTGTTTTAACTGCGGATAGAATTGCGGCCAGCGTGGATTTTTTCGAACTGGGCACTAACGATCTTGTGCAATACACTCTGGCGGTGGATCGTAGTAGCGATCACGTTGCCGGTTGGTTTCGAACCCTTCACCCATCCGTGTTGAGCAGCATCTACCAGAGCTTAAATGCCGCGAAGCAAGCCGGTATTCCAGCCATCGTTTGTGGAGAGATGGCCTCGACTCCCTCGTACGCAGCTTTGCTGGTAGGGCTAGGCGCAGTCGACTTAAGTATGACACCGACTTCCATCCCCCGTGTGCGCCGCTCACTTGCGGGTATAGATTCCCGAGATGCCAGGGCGATTGCCGTTGAGTGCCTCGCGTGTGCGACCGCTGACGAAGTCGAGCATCTTGTGCGTGAACGTTTTCGCTCACAATGGGCCCATATCTTTCCGCTCGATAGCCTGCCCCAACCCCAGTGAGAGTAGTAACGGGACCGACTAAAACAAACGCAATGAACAAGCGACCGATTAGCCTGGTTCATATATTGATTGGCAAATCGATTTTCGAAACGCTGCTGGTTGTCAGTCTCGCGGTCTTCTTCTTTCTTGATGCATTTCCGCGGTTTCAGGGGTGGGGAGAAGCGACACCTCACGCGATCTCGGGATGGGTGGTCAATAATCGTGCCCCCTGGCACCGTGTCGAAGTTCAGCTTTTCGTGGATGATAAGTTCGCTGGCCGTGCGGTGGCGAACCAATCTCGTACTGATGTTGTAGCCGCAGGGTGGTCAGAAGACGAATGGCACGGATACACCATCCCAATTAGTCCCGTGCGGGCTGGCGCCCATGAGGCTCGTGTTTACGCGTTACATGATAGCGGTCAAGGTGCTCGGAAGACGCTGCAACTGGTCGGCGATCCTATCCCTTTCGTGGTCTCTGAGCACGGGACGCTCGAACCGTTAAAATCTATAGTCCGGGAAACCAGCTCAACTATCGAGTGAAGAATATTGACTGAGAATCAGAACTCTGAAGACCTGGCCCCAGGAATCACAGAGCAAGGGTTGGCCCTATGGGAAGTGGCCGCCGTGATCTCATCGTGCCTCGTGGTGCAATGGGCTGTGATTCCCTTTGCCGGCGGACGCAGAATAGTAATCGCTATACCCATCCTGCTCGCCGTCGGATTTATAGTCTTTTCCCACTACCATCGCAACGAGACCCTTCAGGCCATCGGATTTCGTTGGGACAATTTTTTTGTGGCTTGCCGGATTCTGTCCCTGCCAACTCTGGCCGCTATTGGATTGATCCTTTTTGTTGGGTGGTGGTTGAGCGGCTCTGAGTTCACGGCACGGACGCTCAAGCCTCGGTTCTTGCTATTGCCTTTCTGGGCGCTCTTCCAACAATATGCTCTTCATGGGTTTATCAACCGCCGAGTTCAGATGGCTCTGGGGCAAGGTTTGAAGACTACGCTGGTGGTCGGCTTGCTCTTTGGTCTGATGCATCTGCCGAACCCTTTGCTCAGCCTTTTTACATTTCTGGGGGGATTGATCTGGGCAAGTGCTTATCAGCGTGCACCTAATCTATTCGCTTTAGCCGCTTCCCATACGGTGGCTTCGCTGGCTCTCGCTCTCGCGGTCCCACCCAGTTCCATCAATAGTTTACGTGTGGGGTTCAAGTATTTCGGTTAAGGCCGTCCGGCTCTGTTATGTCGAGCGTAGCTGCCTGTTAGGGCTCAACCGCTTACCTAAGCGATGGTGCTCCAAATTAAGAGTATTACTCGCGGTATCGACCCGATGCTATCACTCAACTTTTTGGATTGCGCCGGCAAAAGCGAAGCGGCGCCGGCGCTTTGGATTGGATCTTCCTCAGCAAAACCCAAAGCGGCTGCGCTTGCCACTCCATAGGTTGAGTGCCTACTGAGACTGGAAAATTACGGTAGGCCCTTTTGGGGTTTTCACAAGGTGTAACCCACCAACCATAGTTAAAAACCCGCACCATTAGTGCTATACGTGTTGAACACAGGTTTGCTATACTTTCCAGGCCTTGCGAGAGAACAGGTCGGGCGGTTGCTGCCGGCGTTTCCCGGGTTCAGTTTTAGAACTCGGAGT
>JALZJF010000114.1 GCA_030859905.1 Acidobacteriota bacterium | reverse complement strand
ACTGAAAAACACCGTAGTTCGTGAATAATCCGGACTAGCAGGCTGCTGAAAACCAAGAACGATCCACGCGGGGTCCCCACGCGGGCAGCCCACGCGGGGTGCTAGGAAATCACAGGAACGGACACGAAGAGAGGCCTTAGTTCGAGTCATTTCGTGTGTTTTCGTGGATCGTCCTATCCTTTTTATAATGGCCGACCCCTTTTTCAGCAGCCTGCTAGCTATAGCTAGGGTTGCGCTCGCTTCGCTCCACCCTGGGCTACAATCTTGCCTGCTTTGCAGGTTCGTTGAAATCTATAGTCCAAGCTTGTGGTTACTTTCGGAATTTTGCAAGCGCCCCGAGAATAAATACGCACGCAAAAGCCAGCTCACATACGCATACAGGACGTGGGTTTACACCGAGGAGGCAATGAATTGAAAACAACTAGCAGCATTCTGGCGTTGCTTCTCGTCACTCGTCTCTTGGGCTCAACTGTCGGCATTGGGCCAACGCATTCCCAAAACAGAAATTTAGGTGCTGCCACGCTCGACGGCTTCACGCCTGAGGGAACAGTTGAGGAGCGTCGCCGCGAGGAACAGTTTCGCGCAGTTCCGGAAGCCAACTCCGCTCGCGAGCATTTGCGACGTCTCACTGCCGAGCCCCACGTGGCGGGCACGAAAGAAGACTACGCAACCGCGATCTATGTGCGCGATCAGATTCGCAGTTACGGCATTCCGGCTGAACTCAAGGAGTATGACGTCCTGCTGCCTTACCCAAAGCAGCCGGGCATTGTGGAGATAGTGGGAAGACGGCGGGAAAGGTTAAACGTGAAGGAAGCAGTCGTTCCCGAAGACCCGACCTCGTCGAGTTCCAAAATAATTCCGCTCTTTAACGGCTATAGTCCGAGTGGTGATGTCACGGCCTCGCTGGTTTATGTCAACTATGGTTTGCCTCCTGATTATGAAGCGCTAAAGAAACTCGGCGTTGATGTAAAAGGCAAGATTGTCCTGGCGCGCTACGGCAACTCATTCCGCGGAGTAAAGGCGAAGGTGGCCGAGGAAAATGGCGCGATTGGATTAATCATTTATTCAGATCCGGCAGATGACGGCTACGTGCGTGGTGACATCTATCCAAAAGGCCCCTGGCGTCCCGAAAGCTCCGCACAGCGGGGCTCGGTCCAGTATTTGTTTCTGTATCCGGGCGATCCTCTGACACCCGGAAAGCCTTCGATTCCAGGTGTCGCCAGGTTGAAGATCGAGGAAGCAACCAATCTGACGCGCATCCCCGTACAGCCCATCTCATACGGAGACGCGCGCCGGCTGCTGGAACCAATGAGCGGGCCTGTGCGACCTCTGGGCTTCCAGGGTGGATTGCCGTTCGCATATCACGTCGGCGGTACTGATGATCTGCGGGTCCATCTGAAAACTGTGATGGACTACCAGATTCGCAAGATCTGGAACGTAGTAGCTCGCATAGAGGGTAATGAAGAAAAGGATCGTTGGGTGATCATGGGCAATCACCGCGATGCCTGGACCTTCGGGGCGGTGGATCCAAACAGCGGTACAACCGCAATGCTGGAAGCCGCGCGAGGCTTTGGCCAGTTGTTGAAAAACGGTTGGAAACCACGTCGCACGATCGTGCTTTGTAGTTGGGACGGTGAAGAGTATGGACTGATCGGCTCAACGGAATGGGTCGAAGAATATGCCGACGAGTTAAGAGAGAAAGCAGTTGCTTACCTGAATATGGACGCGGCAGTTTCGGGTGCAAACTTTGGCGCCTCATCGGTCCCGTCGTTGTGGAGGTTAATTCGCGACGCGACGCGGGACATCCGCGATCCCAAAACGGGAAAGAGCGTCTATCAACAATGGCAGGACCGAAGTCGCGAGTCGCGCCCGGAGCCGGATTTGACCGATCCTCAAACTGGTTCGGACGTGAAGATCACCGAGGCGCGCATCGGCGCGTTGGGTTCAGGGTCGGATTACACACCGTTTCTGCAGCATCTGGGTATCCCCTCCCTCGACATGGGGTTCGGTGGTGATTACGGCGTTTACCACTCCGCCTACGATTCATTTCACTGGATGACACGTTTCGGCGATCCAACCTTTGCTTACCACGTCGCGGCTGCGCAATTGTGGGGCACAGTGGCGATGCGTCTGACTGATGCGGACGGACTTCCGTTCGACTACACAAACTACGGGGCGCAGATCAACGACTTCTTTACCGAGAGCGTAAAGACAGCGAGGCGCCGGAATCTCTCAGCCGCATTTGATGAAAAGGGAATGAGCGAAGCGATCGCAGACTTTTCCAGGGAGGCTGGCCGGGTCGAGAAGAGCCGTCAGGAAACACTGCTCGAGGTTGAGCGAACTCGGGTAGAAGCGAACGACCGGCATCGGCGGGCAGAGTCCAGATTGAAACGCATCAACGACGCGTTGCTGGCAACGGAGCGCGCGCTAACGGACGCTCGCGGATTGCGTGGAAGGCCCTGGTATCGGCATCAGATATACGCGCCGGGGTTTTATACGGGCTACGCAGCTCAGCCGCTTCCTGATTTTCGTCAGGCGCTTGAAGATCGAAGCACGGCCAATGCAAAAGAAGCCTTGGACAGAATCGTGGCGGCAATGAAGCGCGCCACTGAAGTATTGCGCAAGGCGCGTGACTAAGCCTTGCGCTTTGCAAGCCGCGTACCAAGTTCGCACCAACCCTGGACGCTCAAACGGTTATTTAGAACAGTTGCGTCTCCTGGAGCAGGTTAAGCTTAAGCCAATCGTAGCGAGTCAATGGAAAATGACTCCGAACCTTGCTAGCCAAAAGATAATGATCTAAGGTGACGCGAATGGTTTTCAAGCAGTCACCTCCTTCCCGCAAGCGGGCGTAACTCAATGGTAGAGTGTCAGCTTCCCAAGCTGAAAGTTGCGAGTTCGATCCTCGTCGCCCGCTCCATCGTAACGCTATCGCATGGCCGAAACTGCCATCGAATGGTGACTACAGCCTACGAAAACGGAAACCCCATTCGACTAACTGCCTGTAACAAATAATGAAAAGGAACACGGTCTGTGGATCCTTTTCGCAGATAAGCGGAGAGCGTCAGATGCCTCGGTCAGCAGAGCGCTCCCTTGACACGGTAGGGGTCTGGGGTTCAAATCCCCACGCGCCCTACCAGTATCCTTCGCATTGTCAAGTATTTACGCCCATCGAGCCGTCCTCAACCTCCGCCGGATTTGGCAGACTGTAGGCAGACTTCAAACGCAATTGCTGTTGCGGCTGACCTCGTCAAACCTCATCCGAAATATCTCTTTTGCGGGCGTCCGATCAGCTTCAAAAGATGAACCGTGCGTGAGCAAGGATCGAGTACGCTTTCGGCGGAGCCATCGTCAACCCTAAGTGCAAGTATTTAAAGGCCGGATGATATTTACGGTACGGACAAGTACCAAATCGCCATTGACGGCACGATCACCCTGCTCGGTAAAACCGAAGACATCATAGGGATCGGCAAACAACTTTTTCCCCGATAATTGTGTGAATAGGCTTCAGTAACAGATGAAACAAAAGTTTAGATGGCAGTAAAGCTTGATTAGCAAATCTCACTCAACTCCGTTTTTCTTAAAGGCGAAATCGGCGACGATTTCGACACTAGAGAATTCTTGTCCGACCCGTGTTTGCCGAATCCGGTGAGCACGCCCTCGAGCACGGGCAGCATGCGTGAAATGCGACGGGCACGTATTACCCAATCCCACAAAGGCTCGAACTTTTTCCACCCGCCCGCATAAGCGACATGACGAGCCGCGCTAATCAGGTCAGGCTTCGTGCGTGCGCCGCTTAAAATCGAACGCCACTGATAGAATTGCTTGTACGCGCGCCAGTAACCGGCTTCGAGTGCTCCAGGCTCCATCCGCTTGGGATGAAACACGGTGTGTCGAGTGTCATACAAATTCCAATCGCTATGCAATAAGCGACCTTGTTGCATCATTCGCGCGTAGAGTGCCGTTCCGGGGTAAGGTGTCAGGATGTGAAACGTTGCCGTCTCAACTCCCTGTGCAACCGCCCATTCGACGGTGCGCTCGAATACAGACTCATCATCGTCGTCCATTCCGAAAACGAAACTCGCGTTGACCATCACACCTAAATCGTGAAGGCGTGCAATCGCAGCCGCGTAATCGCGGTTCAAGTTCTGCGGTTTCCCTTGCTCACGTAAGTTGTTTTGACTTAATGTTTCGAAGCCGACAAACAAACTACGCAATCCGCTTTTAACCGCCTTCTCCAACAGTTCGGGGCGTAACACCGACTGTACTGTTCCGGCGGCCTGCCACAACCGGTTCATGCCACGCATTCCACAGAAAAGCCTGACAGCGAACTTCGTATTCCCGAACAAATGATCGTCTAGGAAGTAAAGATGACGACCCGGCAAGCGTTCGATTTCGGCGAGCGCGTCATCCAACATCTGCGTATAAAAACCTTTGCCGCCCTCAAAGAATGCCTCTTTGTAGCAGAAGTCGCATGAGTGCGGGCAGCCGCGTGAAACGACAATCGAATTCGGCACAAGGTATAGATGCCGCTTGATGAGGTCGCGGCGAATCTTTGGCAAACCGTCGAGCGTGCGAACCTGCGAGCGGTAGATTTTCTGCGCTCGTCCGGCGCGGTAGTCTTTTATGAAGGCGGGGAATGTATCCTCGCCGGGACCTAAGAAAATCGCATCGGCGTGCGCGGCGGCCTCGTCGGGCAATGATGTTACGTGCAAGCCACCGAGCGCAACGAAGCTGCCGCGACGACGATAATGGTCGGCAAGTTCGTAAGCACGACGTGCAGAGGTGATGTAAACCTGGATCACAACCACATCCGGATCATCACTCGTGTCGAGCGTCTCGACATGCTCGTCTTGCAGCGTCACATCATCATCTTCAGACAAGTAGCCTGCCAGCGTCGCGAGTCCCAGAGGCGGAAAGAGTGAGTATTTGACGGGACGGAAAAACGGACTCTTGGCTTCCGTTAGCGCAGGCAAAATCATCTTAATTTTCATCGTTCGCCTTTTCCTAAAACTTTAGGCATTAACACAAGAAAACACAGCACATAACGGAGTAGTTAAAGTCAAACCGGACCTGGTACTGCCAAGTACTTTATAACACAAAGGCAGAAGAAAACAAAGAGGATTCGTGACCCGATAATGTGTAATCATTGAGATTAGCAATGGCGGTAATATCTTGCTCGCAAAGTCATCGGATGTTACCCAATGTTAGACGATCTTCCCTTGCGATCCTCATCAAGGACGTCTCAGATCTGTCCTTATATATATGTGTATAGCGCGAGATATGTGTACAGCGCGAGATATGTTTTATAGCGCGACTGATGGGCGACACTGAAAGCGCCTGGCTAACGACAATTAGAATTCCCGTTCTTTGACAATCAACCGACCGGATCAGACCGTGAGTGATGATCACGGATAACCAGTATCGGAGGCTTATGAAACTGTC
>JALZJF010000104.1 GCA_030859905.1 Acidobacteriota bacterium | reverse complement strand
GAAATCGAAGCGATCGCGGCGTTGTGATGTCGGCCCGGTTTGCAACCTCCTCGGGATGATTGTAGGGGCGTCCCTCCGTGGGCGCCCCAACGTCGCGGTAATGCAGGTGATCTCGAAAGGGTGAGGTGCGGAAGACGCGGGCGCTCACGGAGGGACGCCCCTACAATTTTTATGCGGAGTCGGATTGATCATCAGCATGAACGAGCCCACCAGTTTTCAGTACGAACGATCGGATAAGGGAGTGGTTACGATCACTCTTAACCGCCCGGAGCGCCTGAATGCGCTCACCTTTGAAGTTTATCAAGAGCTGACTGACACGTTCGCGGCGCTGCGCGCTGAAGACGACGTGCGCGTGGTGGTTATCAGCGGATCAGGACGGGCTTTCTGTTCCGGCGGCGACGTTCACGACATTATCGGCGAACTCTTTGCCCGCGATATGGAAGGCCTGTTGGAGTTCACGCGCATGACTTGCGATCTGATTCGCAACATTCGGGCTCTGCCCAAGCCGGTGATTGCGAGTTTGAATGGCACGACTGCCGGCGCCGGCGCTTGTATCGCGCTAGCATCCGATATCAGGATCGCGAGTGATGAAGCCAAAATCGCTTTTCTCTTTGTGAAGGTGGGTCTCTCAGGAGCCGACATGGGCGCCGCGCATTTATTGCCGCGAGTGGTCGGTTTGGCCAAGGCTACAGAATTGCTCTATACCGGCGATTTCATTTCCGCGCCAGAGGCTGAACGAATTGGTTTGT
Source organism: Acidobacteriota bacterium (assembly GCA_030859905.1). GTDB lineage: Bacteria > Acidobacteriota > Blastocatellia > Pyrinomonadales > Pyrinomonadaceae > PSRF01. The sequence goes on along the minus strand of JALZJF010000104.1, from coordinate 7,402 downwards.
ATAACAGGGTGGTATCCGCTGGAGAGTTGCCGAGCGTTACTCGCGAATTCGCGGAACGGCTGGCTCAAGGACCTGCTTTCGCGCTGGCCAAGACCAAGGAAATGCTCAATCGCGAAACTGATATGAATCTCAATGCAGCGCTGGAATGCGAGGCACAGGCACAGGCCATTTGCATGCAGCATCCTGACTATCGCGAAGCTTATGAAGCTTTCGTTGCGAAGCGAGCGCCTAAGTTCAGGTAATTTGGAGCGCGGTGGCAAGCGGAGCGCGACACCGCTTTGGATCGGCTCGCGCCAGTTCGATTGACCCTAAAAGCCATATGATGAGGCTGACTGTGAGCCAGAATAGCTAAATTAATCCAAAGCGCCGTCGCCGCCAGGCTCTGCCGGCGCACTCCAAAATATGGATCTATTCACCGATCAAATTCCCTTCTTCACTCCGGAGCATCGCAACCTCGCGATCGCCGTTGCGTCGTTTGTTGAGCAGGAGATTGAACCTCGGGCAACCGAAGATCGTGATGTTGACGAGCGAATCCGCGACTACGTGAGACTGTTGGCCAGCGCCGGTCTGCTCCGTTATGCGGTCGCTTCTTCCGATACGCGGTTCGATGTCCGCGCCCTCTGCCTGATTCGCGAGGCTCTGGCCTATTCATCAGCGTTAGCTGACCTCGCCTTCGTAATGCAGGGGCTAGGTACTTATGCGATTAGTCAGGCGGCCCCGGAGCATGTCCGCGATTTCTGGGTGTCGCGCGCAGTTGAAGGACGGGCCATCGCTGCATTTGCCTTGACAGAACCCGAGGCCGGCTCCGACGTCTCCGCTATTAGAACCACCGCTCAGCGCGACGGTGATGCCTGGGTCATAGACGGCAGCAAACGTTTCATCTCAAATGCGGGAGTCGCGGATTTCTACACCGTGTTTGCCCGAACCGGAACTCAACTCGGCGGACGGGCAGAGCTTTCCGCGTTTGTGGTGGGCGCGCGGATGCCTGGTTTCACCGTCGTGGAGCGGACTCCGATGATTTCACCGCACCCGATCGGTGAAATTGCCTTCAACGGATGTCGCGTCCCGGCGGAGGACCTGGTGGGAGCCGAAGGAGATGGTTTTATTCTGGCGATGCGTACTCTCGACACCTTTCGTGCGAGCGTAGGAGCGGCCGCTTGCGGCATGGCCCGGCGCGCGCTTGATGAATCTCTTCGCTATGCCCTCAACCGGAGGCAATTTGGTCGCTTACTCGCGGAGCACCAACTCATACAGGAAAAGCTAGCCGACATGATCACCGAGCTTGATGCGGCACGGCTGTTAGTCTTTCGCGCCGCGTTTCTCAAAGATACTGTCACCGGTCGCGTAAGTCGGGAGGCCAGCGAGGCTAAACTCTACGCTACCGAAGCCGCCAGCCGAATCATTGATCAGGCCGTTCAAATCCACGGTGGCGCGGGGCTGGTGCGCGGCAGTGTGGTGGAACGTCTTTACCGTGACGTGCGCGCTTTGCGCATCTACGAAGGCACATCCGAGATTCAGAGGCTCATCATTGCCAGCCAGCTTTTGAAGGAATAGATGAAGATCAGCATCATCGGCGGCGGGCCGGCGGGTTTGTACTTCGCCATTCTGATGAAGAAGGCGAATCCGGCGAACGAAATCACAGTCCATGAACGCAATGGACCAGATGACACTTTCGGGTGGGGCGTAGTTTTCTCCGGCAGAACGCTGGCAACCCTTCGTGAAGCTGACGCTGAATCTCACGCCGAGATAACCAGACAATTTGAGGCCTGGGACAATGTCGACGTGGTGCGCGACGACGAAAAGATCTCCGTTCGCGGCAACAGCTTCTCCGGAGTATCCCGCCTGCAGTTATTGAAGATTCTGCAACGACGCGCGGAGCAACTCGGAGTCGCAGTCCTTTTTCGTTCGGAAACCAATGACCTCGAGTCAAGCCGTGCCGATTGCCAATTGCTGGTGGGCGCCGACGGTATCAACAGCACTGTTCGCCAGCGCTTTGCAGAACACTTTGGTCCGAATCTGAGCGTGCGCTCGAATCGTTATATTTGGTACGGCACGAATCAGCTATTTCACGGTTTGACGCTGACTTTCCGTGAGTATAAAGCCGGAGTCTTCTCAGCGCACTCATACAAATTCAACCAGACTACCAGCACGTTCATTGTCGAGTGTGATCCTCAGACATGGGAGCAGGCGGAGTTGGCTAACATGAACGAGGCCGACACCCGGGCGTACATCGAACAAGTCTTTGCGCCGGATTTGCAGGGCCATCCCCTGCTCTCAAACAATTCCAAGTGGATCAATTTCATTCTGGTAAAAAATGCGCGCTGGACTTTTGAGAACGTGGTGCTCCTGGGAGACGCTCTGCATACCGCTCATTTTTCGATTGGTTCGGGAACCAAGCTGGCGATGGAGGATGCGATTGCGCTGGCCAGTAGTTTTCAACACCACGATGATGTAAGCGACGTGCTCCTGGGGTTTGAATCGACTCGGAAGCCATACATCGAGGAGTATCAGGCGGCTGCCCTCGAGAGCATGCTCTGGTTCGAGAACGTACGGCGGTACATGCATCTTAGCCCGATAGAATTGGCTTACTCACTGATGATGCGCAGTGGAAGAGTAGACCACCAGGAATTAATGAAACGCGATCCGGTTTTTGTGGCAGCTTACGAGGCAGCCACTTTGTAGGGGCGTCCCTCCGTGGGCGCCCCATCATCGCAGAAACCCATTCCAGCTTTCTTTAAGGCTCACGTGATGCCAATGCGACGATGGGGCGCCCACGGAGGGACGCCCCTACAACTCCCACTCAGGCGGCAGCAGACGACGACGACCATCAGATGCCAGACTAACTTCAGGATCATCAAGCTTCGAGCGATCCCATAGTTTACATGTCACTTGCTTGTGCGCCTGATCGAGAGCCTCGCAATAATTTGTGTAAGTACAGCGACGAATTTCCGCGCCGCGGCCGAGTCGGACTTTCAGGAACCAGTCTGGATCCGCAAGCGCTTGACGAGCCAGGCCGGCGAGGTCAGCTTCCCCTCGCCGCAAAATTCCTTCCGCTTGCTCAAAAGTGGTAATTCCCCCGCTGGCGACAACGGGGGTGGTGAAACCTGCGGCGTTTACGGCTCGCTTAATCGCCGCAACCTGCGGAACATTCCTACCGAAAGGTCCGACTTCGTCAGAAAGCGTCGTCGGCATGCATTCATAACCACTCTTGCCAGTGTAAGGGTAAACTGCCTGCCCAACTTTAGGTTGTTGCGCATCCTCGAACTTTCCGCCTTTTGAAATTGAGAGAAAATCCAAGCCCGCCCGGGCAAACTCAACGCCGAAGTAGGTCGCGTCCTCGATCCGGTTCCCTCGTTCAATCACCTCGTCACCAAGAAAACGAACACCCACGATATAATCCTCACCGACCGACTCGCGCACAGCGCAGTACACCTCGAGCGGCAAACGAACGCGGTGCTCGCGCTGCCCGCCATAGCCATCGGTACGAGTATTTCGCGCGCTCAGAAACGAGGCCATCGTGTAAGCGTGAGCGTAGTGGAGCTCGACTCCATCAAACCCCGCTTCGCGGGCTCGTCCGGCAGCGGTGGCGAAGATTTCGGGCAACACTTGCGGCAACTCTCGCACGTGCGCTAACGCGGTGTCGGTGATGCGGTCTCGATAACCAAAACGGAGTGATTCCAACTCTCGCTCATCAAGTATTTGATCGAGCGCTTCATCGCTGGCGCTCGCCAGAAATGCTCGCACCTCCGCTTCGTCACGTCCCAGCCAACTTTGATCGTTGCTGGTTTCTGCGAGTATCTGTCGATGACGGTCAGTTATCCGCAGAAATCGTTTGAAGTATTTCTCAGGTTCGGGTCGGCACTTTAGCCCGAGAAAGTCGATGATCTGAATGAAAAGGTGCGTCCGGCCTGCGCTCGCCTCGCGAACTGCTTCCACCAGCCGTCGCAATCCTGGAATGAAACGATCGTCGCCAATCCTGAGTAGCGGTCCGCTGGGGATGTCCCGCACTCCGGTGGCCTCGACGACGAGGGCTCCCGGCTGGCCGGCTGCAAATCTGCGATACCAAGCGATGTTTGCCTGCGTTACGAAACCGTCTTCAGTCGCACGCCAGGGCACCATTGCCGGTACCCAAGTGCGGCTGGTTAACTCACTCCGTCCAATTCGTATCGGCTGGAAGAGCAGCGAGCCGGCTGCCTCTTCCGCACTGGGCCAGCCCGTTTCCGGGATCGCGTGTTTGACAGGATTTGGAAACTTCCACATCTTGGGGTCACTTTAGCACGGGGGCGCGCAGCATTCCGCTCGCGCGGACCTCGGCCCTTCTGAAGCAAGCTTGATGTCACTTAAGGTTGGTGCGGGTTTTAAGAATGAAATCTACTCGTTGGCAGTCACGAACTACGGGCTAATAGTGATGAGCGGCGCCGTGGCCGTTGGTCTGCTCGAAAAAACAGAGGTGCCCCTGGTAACCGTCACGATGACGGGAACATCAGGCGAGTTAGCCAATGACGCCGGTAGCCTGAAATTTATGATGTCCCACCCGGGCATCTCCAGGTTAGGTCTGACCAGCACAATCGATTCGCCGGTGATGTCGGTTGTGCCAACAGTTACTTTGACCTCAGCCGGGGTCACTCCTCTAACTCCAGTCAGATTAATTTCCAATACCGTGGGCACTGTCATTCCACTGCCGTCTACAGAGGTCACAGTGAAGGGTTCACCAGTCCGCGCCGCGGGATTGGTTACATTCACAATAGCGGCACGTCCCCCAACACTAAAAAGGTCAGGCTGTGCAGCTACAATTTGCAGAAGGCCACGAAGCTGTGTCCCGCCATTCAGTCTGCTGTTAACTACCACAGTCGCGACTCTCGGAAGAGTTCCCAGCGGCACAACGAAATTGATCTGCTTCGAGGTACTGCCTACAAAGTACAGCCCGGCGGCAGCGCCGTTTACTGAAACAGAGACACCATTGAGTTCCACAGGCAAGGCCGGGCTGCGCAGGGTCTCGGAACCCCCACTGGCCATTTGGTCCGAAGCCACGAACTCAACCGTGGTTCGAATAATGCCCAGTTCGCCGGGCGCGAGACCCGTAATGGCGCCTGGCGACGGAGAGGGGGTGGGGCTCGGGCTCGGGCTGGCTTCGGGAGTTGGCAGAGGGAATTCGCTTGCACCAGTAAAGAAAGACAAGGGCGCTGATAACTCCGAATTCACCGGCGGACTCAAAAGATAGAAAGCTTCGACTCCCTTGTCGGAGTTACCAGTACCGAGTTCTGATCCACCATGACTGTAGGCAAGTCGCTGGCGGGTATCACTCGCCAACGGACGTACCCCTGCGAAGAAATCGTCTCCAATTAGAGCGGGATGTTTGGAAAGGCGAGTGAATGTGTTTGAGGGTGTGGCAGCAGCCTGCGTCGCAAATACCTGCGTCACCGTATTCGGATTCAAACCCGTGCTGGCCTGATCCGCAGCGGGGAACGTTCCATCAGGTTTGAAGTTCAAAGCCGAGGCAAAGACGAGCGTGTCTGGCTGGAGCGAAGCATTGTAATCGGTGAAAGTAGGGAAACGAATGACGTCGTTTCCGGCCAGGGCTCTTTGTCCAACTCTTACAAAAGTGTCTGCGGCAATGTTGTAAACAAATATGGCGTGCGCAGCTTCGTTGGTAGCGCTATTGGCCTTGGGATCGGCAGCTAGTGACTCCAGAGCGATCAGGGATCCATCCCGGCTCAATCGACGACCGGGATGGAGTGAATTTACCAGTCTGGTTTCGTCCCTGGTACGAGTTGCCTGGCGAACATTACTAACCGCGGCTCCGTCATAGTTAGCCACGTAGATTTCCAGATTTCCCCGACCGTCGCCATCGTTGTTATTGCCAGTGAGATTCGCGGTCGAAAGAAAGGCCACAACCGAACCGTCCGATGAAAGAGACGGATTCTGTTGAAACACAGAAAACGGTCGCGCCCCGCCACTGCTTTGAGTAATCGTCGCTTGGGTGAAAGCGGATGTTTGCCGATTGAAGAAAAAGAGTTCCGGATTTCTGTCAGCATTCCCCACCGACGAAACCAAATTACCCGTAGAAACAAAAGCTATACGATTGCCGTCATCGGAAATGGTTGCATCGCGGTTGTCGTCCGCAACCTGCGGAGCAACTCCGGTCGCTCCGGCGGTGGGACGCAGGGTTGCGGGAGTATCGGTTATTCTTGTAAATGCTCCACCAGACAAAGTCATAATCGGCAGATTGGCGCCGCTTGTAAGATCTACGTCGGCAATGGCGGGTACCTGATAGATCCAGATTTCCTGATTTCCATCTGCGGCCAGAGCGCCACCGGTATCTACCCCGTTAAAGTTCGCTGGATCCGGCGCGTTGGAGCTGAAAACAATCGTGTAGACGCGTTGGTTGCTCGCATTCAGCGAGGGCTCCAAACTGATCATGGGACGGTTGTTACTGATCTCAATCTGAATCTGAGCAGGATCAGCCGGCGTAGGAACCGGAGAGGGCGCCGGGCTGGGAGTTGGTGTCGGCGTCGGTGTAGGAGTAGGAGTGGGAGTGGCTGATGGCTTGGGAACGTTTCTGGTATTAGTTATTTGAAAAATGCGGCGCTGGGCATAATCGGCTATGAAGATTTCTCGATTACCATCGGAATTATTGCGGGCCTCCGATCTATCAGTAGCAAGATTGCCGTTGGATTCGAACACCACCAATCGGCCGTTAGCTGTGATGTCGTACGCAGTCGTCCTAAAGCCGCCTGGTGACGAGGTCAATTGAATGAGGAATGGTTCCGGCGTGGGGCTCGGCGTCTGGGCCCAACTCGAAGAAAACCCGCCAACGGCGAGCCCAAGCACGATCACTGCGCACAACGAACAAAAGGCTTGCTTCACAAAACCTCCGAAATGAAGACGTAGGTACGAGCAGATAAGATGCTCACGGGAGCCTGAGCAGCAGTACGCGCCCGGTGAAGTTTTGTAGAACAATTCCTCAACAGCCGGGCACTCAAAAGAAGCGCCATTTTACGCAGAATCAGTGCGTAACCGCAAGCATGCACGTGAACCAGGTGCCAGGAGTCAGGAGCCAGAAGTCAGGAGTCAGGAGTCAGAAGTCAGAAGTCAGAAGCCAGAAGCCAGAAGCCAGAAGCCGGAAGCCTTAGCCGGTAGTGTCTCCGTATCTTGCAGGAAGGTGACTTGCAAATTACCGTAGGCTCCTGAACTCCTGGCTCCTGACTCCTGGCTCCTGACTCCTGGCTCCTGACTCCTTGTCCCCATGCCCTCCGAGAGCGATCTTCTTCTGGTCGATCAAATCCGCGCCGGTGATGCCCGCGCCTGGGAGACGCTCATTGCACGCTACGAGGGCCGGCTCCTCGCCTTCGTCCTGCGCCGCTTGAACGATCGCTCTTTGTGCGAGGACGTGGTACAGGAG
>JALZJF010000217.1 GCA_030859905.1 Acidobacteriota bacterium | reverse complement strand
GCATTGCCAACGATCGCCAGCGCGTTACCCGGAACTCCGCTGCACTCTGTGCGCGCCACTTCAGTGCGTGTGCCACCGGCAGTCAGGGGCACTCCGGGAGTGTCGCAACCCGGCTGGCCGGGTCGCGCGTTTCAAGCAGCCGTACAGGGTGCGGTAACGGGCAGGTAACGGGTGGGTTTGATAAGTATGATGGTATTGAAGGGCTAGACTGGTCAACTAACAACAAAATAATTTACGAAGCCGTGCCGAGCGGTAAAAGGCGAAGTTTGGATGGTTGACGCGGACAGGCGTAATTCAAAACAGGTAGCCGTTAACGCCGCAACAATAGGCTCATCGCCGGACGGGAGCCATCTGGTTTTCCAGAGTGAGGATAACGAAATTTACGGGCTGTTTAGATTGAACGTCAGCGACGGCGAAAGAAAGCGCCTCACGACGGGAACAGATATTGACCCGACGTTTTCGCCGAATGGTCAATGGATTGTTTTTACCCGATACGCCGACCAGGTGGCTCTTTGGAAAGTGCCGTTTGAAGGCGGCGAACCGGTGAGGTTAACGAATATTCCCGGCTATCCGCTCGGGCCGGCGGTGTCGCCCGACGGCAAACTTGTCGCTTTTCTCTGGAGTGAGAATGGCTCCCTCCCTCATTGCGCTTATTCCGCTTGAAGGCGGCGGAGTTATCAAGACTTTCCCGAAACTCCCATCTCATGCTTTCACTAGTGGAAGGGGTAGCCGGGCGATGGACGGCGGACGGACAGGCTATCAATTACATCGCCTACCGCGACGGCGCTTCCAACATCTTCCGACAACCGATTGACGGCGACCCGCCCGTCCAAGTCACCAATTGTTCGGGACGGGCGCATCTTCAACTTCGCCTACTCACCAGACGGAAAGCAACTAGCCCGCATTATTCATGAACTGCGGTGTTTTCAGTAAGCCTGCGGTAGCAGGCGAAAGCATAAAGACTGGGGCGTGAGCCCCAGGCCTCTGCAAAACAAAGTCCTAAGCCTGCGAAGGCAGGCGGCAGCCCAAACCAAATTCCGCGCTCGTCTCAAACAATACGCTGCCGCCCGTTAACACGGGCTGATGCTCATCTTCGTTGCTTTCCTGGGGCTCACGCCCCAGGCTTTACGCTGCCGCCTGCTACCGCAGGCTGGATTGAATGCTGATTCATGAATAATCCGGGCCCTAGGCATTGCCGATTGAAACGCCGCATGCTTCGCGCACGATCAAATCGGCAATCGCAAATCGGCAATCGGCAATGTCTTGGGTCGAATAGCTGAGACGGATTAGCGCGGGTCTGAAAGCCCGAAAGGTTGGTTCGATTCCAACTCCGACCACCAAAAAGCCCAGCCACAGATAGACACGGATTCACCACAGGTAAGAAACAGATGACTCAGCATTCTGTCTGCTGATCTGTTTTGATTCGTGTTCATCTGTGGCGAATCATTCGTTCGGGTGCAGTGGGCCGTAAGTCGCTCGGTTCGGCTCCAAAGCGCCTGGTGCGCGATTGGCTTGACGCGCGCGATTCGGCAGCGCTCTTTAAGGCGAACGTGGGCCAGGACCCTTCGCTCACAGATATCGTGAAGATGGTCCACCCAAAGCCAAAGGATGCAGCCCGCGAAGCGCTGTTCGGCTACTTCATCGGTCGCGAACACGCCCGGGATGCTCTGCCGGAAGTCGTGCGCACCTTTGAAGCGTTCAAGCAGGGCGAAGCCGGCAGGAGAGGAAGCATTCCTGATGTTCCGTTCCAGATGCTGACCGCTGGAGCTTGGGATTGCGGAATGGACTGCGATCGCGCGCCGAGCGCCGTGGCAGATGACGCGCATGAACCTGAACACCGTGTGACCATAGAAAACTTCATAAAAGACTCAATCCGGCAATCCCCAATCGCCCCAAGGCAGATGACCTAGCTGAGATCGACCATCCTGAAGCTGTCCAGCAAACCCGTCTTCACAAAGCCCTATCTTAGTTGAATCTGGTCAGGAACTTCGTTACCTAATTGTACCTAATGGCGTCAAGCAAGTCAGGCATTACGCCATCACTCCCAGGCTGCGTCCTAACTTCTGAAAGGTGTCAAACTTTGTGAAGCCGAGCATACGGACGGCATCGCGGTGTAAGGTCTGGCCTTCAAACGTGCTTATCACAAGTGCCCGCGCGAAACGTTTGCTAACGCGCGCCGCTTGAGTCAGGTAAAAGTTTCCGCCGCTACCCTTGGAAATTGCGAGCAGTCGTTTCAGTTCCTTCTCGTACTCGCGCCAAAACCCTTCTTTAGTGAGGCTGCCAGCATCATGAATGCGGCGGAGGATCACTAACGTACTGACCTTGAAGAGCCTGGCCAGACGGTCGAGTTCCGACCTCAAACTCAAACCACCGTCATACTCCTGTTTGAGAATCTCGAGCGGCACGAGAAGTTCGGCAGCAACATTGTTGCACCAACGTTCGACTTGATGGTCTGGAACCAACGAAGCTTGCGCGTCCGAAACGGCGGATTGACCAAGCCAGATATGAGCGAGCTCATGCGCTAGGGTGAACATCTGCGCGGCCCTCGTGTCGGCGCCAGTTATGAATACCAGCGGGGCAAAACTGTCGGAAAGCGCAAACCCGCGAAACTCTTCTGGATCGAGCGGGCGGTAATTATTGTTAAGCACCACTCCACTGCACATAACCATAATTCCAGCTTCATCAGCTTGGCCGATGAAGAGTCGCAGAGGGTCCGTCCAGGTTGGAATTCGGCGACGTTCTTCGATGTCAAAGCCCTCAACGTGAATCACGCTTCCAAAACCTCAACGCACTCCGCAATCACCTGCACCTGTCCCTCTTGTACGTCGGCAAGTTCAATAGCCTCGAACTCAGTATTGAGCGGCTTTAGTGTGATCTTGGCGTGTCGCCACGAATCGTCCAGTTGCACTTTGTCGCTCTCGTACCGTTTGACCGTGAATCGCTCGCCAGTCTCTGGATCGACCGCATCGCGCAACTGGACGAGCACCGTCTTGCCCTGACGCGAACCCTCGACTGGGGATGCGAACAAACAATAGGAATCACTAGGAATCGCTGGCTCCATGGATCTTCCGACGACTTGGGCCACAAACATGCCCGGGCGCAGCCGGTGGTTGCTTCTAATCTCAACCCACTCCCAGTTCTCATCCTCGACGTGTTGCGGATCACCGAATGTTCCAGCCGCCATTTTGAGCGGTACAAAAGGCACACACGTGACGTACCGATCCTCCGGCCTCGGTTGCACTATACGCAAGCGGAATCTGGTTTCGGGCTGAAAGTCGCTTGACAGCGTCTCAACCCAACTTGCGGACAGAGCCTCCGCCTGCTCCAGCACCGTCCGCGTCGCGCTCTCCTGCTTATCCGGCGGGTAACAATACTTCCGCAATATTCTCTTAACCATGATTCGCAACTTCGCCCGGACTGATTCTTTCACTGTCCAATCGATAGTTACGTTCCGTCGTACCATGTCAACCAACTCGCGCGCAATCGTCGTTAGAGTTTCGTCCCCCAACACCTGTACGGCACTATCATTCACTCCGAGCGCGTCATAGAACGCTTTCTCATCTTCATTGAGACCGAGCTCTTCGCCGCGCTTCTCCGCCTCCCGCAGGTCGCGCGCGATATCGATCAATTCCTGAATGACGGCAGCCGTTTCGATTGTCCGGTTCTGGTATTTGATAATTGCTTTCTCGAGCATCTCTGAGAACAATCGCGACTGCACGACGTTCTTCCTCGCCCGAGTCTTGATTTCGTTGTTAAGCAATTTGCGCAGTAACTCAACCGCTAGATTCTTCTGGGGCATCCCGCGCACTTCCGCCAGGAATTCTTCCGAGAGGATCGAGATGTCTGGTTTCTTCAAGCCGGCGG
>JALZJF010000067.1 GCA_030859905.1 Acidobacteriota bacterium | reverse complement strand
ACGGCTGTGGTTACTTTGAGAGTTGGAACGCGGACGTTAGTGGTTCCTGCCAAGCGGCCCCCGAACAAGCGCTTGCAGCGGACCGGAATCAGCGAGCCTCTTATCGAAGACTTGCCGCTAGCGCAGTAGCCTCCCGGCCGCTGAAGCGCGGCGTTCGGCGGCCTATGGGAGAGATGTGGTGAAGTACAAGAATATCGACAACGCCATTCACAATTTGGGCCACTCCTTTATGAGTGGTATGAACTACTTCGATGACGATCACGTCAAGTACGACGTTGAAGCTCTTGTCCGGAAAGAGCCGCATGAAGTGTGGATAAATTTCTCGACTGGTGACATCTCGCCGAGAGGCGAGTACTCCAAGCGTCTTCTAAGCTCTGTCGCGTACTATCGGGAATGGCTCGGCGATCATCTCCGCCGTCACAACATCGATCCATCGGCGTTGAAAAACGTTACCCTCCACCACAAACTCACCAGGTTAGGGGGTCAGAGTGTCATGCTCGCGGTGGACGACCGTGGAGTAGAGCATAGAGTTGTCGTAAGGCCATCAGCTTAGCGCCGGCGGCCCAACAAGCGCTTGCAGCTGACGGCGCGATAGCGTGTTTCTCAAGTAATCTTATTTTTTCAGCTCGGATGCTGATCGCGCGCCGCAGCTGAAGCGCGGCGTTGGGCGTCTTTTTGTCCTGCACCTTGAGAAATTATTCTTGTAACTAAAATTTCTGCGAGTATAATTTGGATCGATAGGGAGTCAGCTAACGTAAAGGAGGATCTCATGAATCGCTCAAGTAGAATCGCCGTCATATTGTTGGCTGTTGCGCTCTTTGCCTTCCATGCTCACGCCTACCAGGAGAAGAAAATACTTGGAAGTGGTATTAGTGTGGCTGCATTCTCCCATGAAGGGCGAGAGGTCGCCTTTGAGGTTCCCGTAGCGAAAACGTACCCTGACGGTCCTTACGTTATCGTCTGGCAGGGGTAATCGGCCTCAGTTCTGGGCGCAGCCTACCCGCCAGCCGAAGACGAAAGATGGCAGGTTAGTTTCAGGCTTCAAATTCTCCGGCTGGATGGAAGGCGGCTCGGCTAAGATCATTGTCACCGCTTTAGTGAATCGAAAGGGCCAGGAGTTTGCCTCAACCGAAGAAAGTGAACTAGAAGAGCAGTTCGTCGAAACCTATTTAGCAAAAGTTGGAGATACGATCCGCGTTTCTGATATCGCTCGTTACGGCTTAAAGCCGTTGGAACTGCGAGTGAGGAGCGCGGAGTCTCTCTTTGCCTCCGAGCCGGCTGCTACTGATATAAAGCCAAAGAAGCACTGATTCGTGAACTGGGCCGGGTGTAAGCGGAAGCCGCCGTGGGCGTGTGACGCCCGCGGCGGCTTTCATCGTCCGCGACGCCCAACAACGGCATGCAGCGGACGCGCAAATCAGCATGCCTCTTATCATCAAAGGTTCGTGCGCGCCGCTGATGCCGGGCGTTATGCGGCTTAGGCTTCAATGATGGGTAGACAAAAGACAGTCAAAAGCGTGCTAGTTCGTTTGGTATATTTTGCCGCATTGCTGCTGTTGTTAACGTCATCTATGTACGCACAACAGCTTAGTCGTGATGCGCGTTACGAAAAATTAGAAAAGGAAGGCTGTGTTACTCTCACCGAAAACAAAGTCACAATTTGTAAATACGATTATTTGGCGGAGGGGAAAAGAGTTGAAGCCGTGACGATTCGCCCGCTTGCCGAAGGCAAATATCCCGGACTTATTCTCATCCCCGGTCACGGCGGAACGGCAAAGACTTTTATCACGCTGGGAACATTCTTCGCCCAGCAAGGTTTCACTTGCCTGTCGGTCACCGCACCCGGCTACGGAAAATCCGAAGGCAGACCTGATTATATGGGGCCTGATTCTATTAAGGCTTTTGCTGGGGGATTTAAGAAATTCAAGCGCGAACCCTTCGTTGATTCCGAAAAGATGGGCGTTTTCGGTTACTCGCGGGGCGGTATGGCGGCTTCGCTCTTGACTATCAAACTCGGCAAAGAGGTCAAAGCGGCGGTTTTCGGTGCGGGCATTTACGATTTCAAGAAGGCTTATAACGAAACGAAGTTCGACGGGATCCGCGAGAATATGCAAGCCGAAACGGGAATGACCGAAAAGGCAATCAAAGAACGTTCTTCTATTTTACAGATAGAAAAGCTTAAATCCACAGTGCTTATCATACATGGTGAAAATGACGGAAACGTCCCGACTAATCAAGCATTGCTTTTGCGCGATAGATTGAGTGAACTAAAAAAGGACTTTGAGATTAAATTTCTTCCCGACCACACACACGGGCAATTGAGGGGGAATTTTATTTCACCTGTTATAGACTTCTTGAGCCGCAAGCTGAAAGGCGTTCCCGCCGATTTGAAATTGCGTTGATACCACATCATAGAAAATTGAGAGCAGCACTGATTCAATGATGATGTATGAACGTTGAGTAGTCTCCGCCACGCGCCGCATAACAACGGCATGCACCCGACGCCCTGCGACGCAGCTTCTCATGCTCGTTGAATGTGGGCGCGGGTGATGCCGGGCGTTAGATTGCTGGCGCTATGGGGTACGATATATTGACCATTGCCTCAAATGGAGGAGCAAGCATGGATGAGGTAGCGAAATATAATGTAGAGCGGTGGCAAGCACTTGCCCAAGCTGATGCCGTATTTACACGACCTCGCCTTGATTTAGATGAAGATTCTGCAAGGAAGTATCTTGACCCTCAAAGAAGGCTTGGTGACGTTGCGGGTAAAAACGTGCTTTGCTTGGCTGCTGGTGGCGGGCAGCAGTCGGTTGCTTTTGCCTTGCTTGGCGCAAATGTCACCGTCGTTGATATTTCGGAAGCACAGTTGCGGAGAGATGCGGAAGCCGCCTCTCACTATAACTTGAATCTCAACCTGCTTCAGGGCGACATGCGCGATCTTTCGCATTTTAGCGAAAGGTCATTCGACATTGTGTGGCATCCTTATTCGTTAAACCTTGTGCCGGATGCTCGCCTGGTCTTTCGTGAAGTAGCTCGCGCCTTGCGAGCAGGAGGCATCTATCATTTTATGTGCGCGAATCCGTTTTTCATCGGTCTTGGAGGAAAAGATTGGAACGGGGACGGGTACACGCTTAGACTTCCTTACGTTGACGGCGCGGAAATCACTTATCAGGATGAAAGTTGGATTTTCAGAGGCGAAAATCATAATGAACCAATCAGAAAATGTAAGGAATATCGCCATACGCTTAGCACGTTAGTAAACGGTCTTATTGAACAGGCTTTTGGGTTTTGAATCTATCGGAGGAAAACTTTGGCACACCAAATTTTGAAGCTGAACCGGGAACACCGGAACACCTTACGTCTATTGCCCCGCCTTGGCTAATTTTCTGGACTACTTACCGCCCGAACGTTCTGAGAAAATGAGGGTCCTCTACAATTGTTCTTCGTGGATTGTTGTCGGTTTTGCGGGTTGTGCGCTCCGCGTTTCGGCGAAAGGTCGCAATCTAACAACGCCATGCAGCCGACCGCGAATAGCGTTGCCTTCATGCGCGAGACTTGGCCCGTAGCTGCGTTGTGTGCGCGGCGGCTGATGGCGGGCGTTGAACAAAACCGCTTCGCGGTAGGCTGTCGAAGATCGAGTCGTTTCTGCGAAGCAAGGGCTCAGGATTCTTTGTCTTAACGAGCGCCCCACCGAATCCCTCAGGCGGTGTCAAGCTCTAACAAATACAAAATCATCAGCTAAGCGCCAGCAACTCTCAAACAGATAGTGAAGAAGCTCCCGTCGTGGAGATAATGTTTGTCGCCAAACGAACATTCTTCTC
>JALZJF010000059.1 GCA_030859905.1 Acidobacteriota bacterium | reverse complement strand
TTGTCATATACTTTGATCAGTTTCTCCATGGAGACATGCGTGTAGATTTGCGTCGATGAGAGACGCGCGTGGCCCAGAAGCTCTTGAATGTCGCGCAAGTCCGCTCCACTGTCGAGCAGATGAGTCGCAAATGAATGGCGCAGCGCGTGCGGACTGATGTCGCGCATCCCGGCGCAGATGCGAATGTATTTTTCCACCATCCTGCCAACCGAGCGCGTGGTAATTCTCGTACCCTGATAGTTCAGAAATACAGCTTCCGGCTCGCGCTCGGAGACCGCCGCGTTGTTGAGAAATCGATCACGGGCGCCCCAATAGGACTTCAAGGCTTCGCTCGCCGGATCGCCGAAAGGAACGATGCGCTCCTTCCGCCGTTTGCCGGTCACGCGAATCAGTTTGTTTTTGAAGTCCATGTCGGAGAGATCCATTTTTGTGAGTTCCGAGACGCGCACGCCAGTCGCGTACAACAATTCCAACATGGCCCGATCGCGCTTACCGAAATCGGTTTCCGTGTCCGGCGTCTCGATGAACTTGATCGCTTCCTCAATTGAGAGATGCTGCGGCAGCTTTTTTTCAAGGCGCGGGGTCGAGACGAGCTTGGCCGGGTTAAGCTCGATCACCCCTTCACGTACCAGAAACTGGAAGAAGGTGCGCAGGGCAGCAAGCTTGCGAGCCACCGAAGCTTTTTTTTTCAGGGCAGAATGAAGTGTGGATAGCCACTCCCGAATCGTGAGGTGATCGATTTCGTGAATGTCAGGTGGGCTCCTCTTTCCCGAACGTCGATCAGCGGGGGCAAGATAATCGAAAAACTGGCCGAGGTCGCTCCGGTAACTACGCAGGGTGTGTTCGCTGACGTTGCGTTCGTAACGCAGGTGGTCGAAAAACTGGGCTAACAGGTGCTCCATGAGATTACCAATCACTCGTGCCGACGCTAGAGCTCTTCCGTGAATAGTAAACCTTGCGGGCACGCACGCGCACATCCTTGCGGGATTTTACCTGCAGATCGATGACGTGATAGCGCCCATCCCGTTGCGCCTCCGATTGGTAGTAACTCAACACGTATTGTTGCGCCAGATCAGCGGCGATTTGTTTGAACGCGATTTCAAGGTCCGAAGTTGTCCTGGGAATGAACGCAGCTCCGCCGGTCTGCACTGCTAACTGCTCCATGCGTCGCTCCGCAGCCAAGGCGCGCAGATTCGCGCCGTCATATAGTCCAGTCTGGACTACGAAAACCTGACAATCGTCTAACAGCACCCGCTGAAGAGTCGTCTCAAAGTCGGCCCGACTGGTCGTCTCGATACCATCAGATACGATGAGAATAACTCTGCGTCCCAGGTAGGGCCTCAGATAAGCAGCGGCCTCAATGAGCGCATCGAAGAGTGAGGTCGCACCTTCCGGCTTGCCGAAGCTCGAGATCGTCGCTTCAAGTCTCCGTATATCGCTGGTCATGGGTTGCGCGAGATAGCTGTCCGTCTCAACGGAGTATATGGCCGCCCCGTCGGAAGGGCGCATTACTCTGCGAAAGAAGTGCATGGCAGCTTGCTTCTCAAACTCGCGCGCAAAATCGATGCTGCCACTATTATCGAAGAGCATAACCAGCCGCACGGGTAACTCCGTGCGAGTAATATCGCTAATCGTCCTAGGCTGGCCATCAATTGATAACTCAAAATCCTCAAGCTTCAAACCGCTGACCGCAAGACCTGTGGTGTCGATTACCGAGGCCGGGATCGGAACCAGATTGGAGGAGATGCGTATAACGTCCGTTGGATCCACTTCGACGCTCGCTTCGTTCTGCGAGCCCGGTGTAGGGATTGAAGCTGGAGACTTTTGTGAGGTGCGAGGCCGACCGGGCTGGCCGCCGCGACCTTGCGCGGGCTTCGGATTCGGCTTGGGGTCTTTCAGCCGTCCCGACTGTGCGGCGACGCTCGCTGACAAAACCGCCGTGAGGGTCAGGGCAAGTGTAATAAATACGATCTTGATGAACGACTCTGCGCGCCCTCGCCGGAAGCTCGCCGTCACAACGTCTCCGGCAATGCCGTTGGCTGATGGTTTGTTTCTTGAAGCCAAGCGTTCCACTCTTTCAGGGCCGATTCAACCTGGAATTGATGGCGGTCACGCTTTCTACGAAAGCGGCGTCTATCTTGTTCATCGAGCGGCTGCAGCAGGGCGAAAGTAATATTAACGGGCTGGAAATTTTTGGTATCCGCGTTTGAGACGTAGCGCGCCAGCGCGCCAGTGGCGCTTCGAGGCGGCGCTTCAACAAGGGTCTGGCTGGTTGCGAGTCTTGCTGCATTCACGCCCGCCAACCATCCCATCGCCACCGATTCAACATATCCCTCAACTCCGGTTATTTGTCCGGCAAAAAAGACCTTCGGCCGTTCGCGCATCTGCATCGTGGGCCTCAGCACGCGTGGTGAACAGATGTAAGTATTGCGATGGATCTGTCCAAACTGCAAGAACTCAGCATTTTGCATCCCGGGAATTAGCCGCAGAACTCTGGCCTGCTCTCCGTAACGTAGATGGTTCTGAAAGCCAACAAGGCTGTACGCGTCAGCCATTAAATTTTCCTGCCGCAATTGCACTGCCGCATAGGGCTCCCGACCTGTGCGCGGATCCACAAGTCCAACAGGTTTCATTGGCCCAAAACGAAGGGTGTCAACACCTCGTCGCGCCAACTCTTCTATGGGCAGACACGATTCAAACCAGCGCGTTTCTTCAAAACGCTGCAGCGGAACGCTCTTCGCCTCAATCAGCGCTTGATAGAAGACAGCATATTGCTCGCGGTCGAATGGACAATTAAGATAATCGTCGCCGCCTTTACCGTAACGAGCCGCGGGAAATAAAATCGAACGATCAACTGAATCGGCGGAGACAATCGGCGCTATGGCATCGTAGAAATAAAGCTGATCGTTGCCGGTGATTTTCATGATCTCGGCTGTGAGCGCCTCGGATGAGAGCGGCCCTGTAGCGATGATCACAATTGCGTCTTCGGGAATTTGGGTCACTTCTTCGCGCACCAACTCGATACTCGATTCGCCTTCAATTCTCTCCGTGATGTACTCCGCAAATAACTGGCGATCGACGGCGAGCGCAGCTCCCGCAGGCACGCGCGTGGCCGCTGCGGCCTCCATCACCAGAGACTCGGCGCGTCGCAATTCCTCCTTGAGTAAGTATGGAGCAGTGCCAGGCTCGTCAGATTTCAGTGAGTTTGAGCAAACAATTTCGGCCAGCTTATCCGTTCGATGGGCCGGAGTTTGAGAGATGGGCCGCATTTCGAAAAGACGTACGCGCGCCCCGACGCGAGCCGCTTGCCATGCAGCTTCAACTCCGGCGAGTCCGCCGCCGATGACGATTACTTCCTGCATAGACAGTCTTTTAGGTCTATTCAGGATCACTTCTTCCCGGAGGTTTTCCCGGTAGCTTTTTTAGGGCCTTTAGCTGCCGCCTTAGCCGTCAACTTTTTCTTTCCGGTGGTCGCGGCTTCTTTTTTCTTTTTCTTCTCAACCTTCTTGTGGGCGGCGGCCATTACTTGCTTTACGCGCTCTGCCTGCGTGAGACGTTTCCCTCCCTTGGTTAGGCTCGGGTGCTGTTCCAACTGTTCGGTTAGATCGCCCTGGTTTTTCTGATATTCAAATTCATTAACCTGAGCGCCCCCGACCCGGGAAGTATCAAGGTTTCGCATCTGTTCTCTGCCCATATCATGTTCCTCCGTTTTGTTCGGCTGCTTGACACTACAAACTGTGCATTCGTATAGTGCAATTCTTCGAGAACGCGCCTCGCGTGTCGCTTGAAAAGCCGGCTTAGCTCAGTTGGTAGAGCGTCTGATTCGTAATTAGAAGGTCGCCGGTTCAATTCCGGCAGCCGGCTCCAGATAATCTAAACTCATACAATCACTTAGCACCAAAGTAAAGGCGGCCACCCTCAGCCTTTTGAATGACCTGCCTCGCAAGCAAGGTGGTGATGACTAGCAAGATTATCGTCGACGTGACGAGGAACTTTCCTCCGAACCAAAATAGGGTTTATGTTTTGTCTTGAATGGGTGGCTGTAAGAGCGATTCTTAAGTGATTAGGGCAGATTCATGCGATGGAGGAGTTTTTGGAAACGCGGGTCGTTGCGGACTCCGTCATAAACCGGATCCACATTCAAATATGG
>JALZJF010000039.1 GCA_030859905.1 Acidobacteriota bacterium | reverse complement strand
GCCTGGGCGGCATGGCGGCCGTGCTGGAGATCCGTCTGCAGCAGGCCCAGGCCGAAGCCATGGCGCCCATCGATCTGCTTTCCAGCCTGGTCTCCGATGAGTTGACTCGTCGCGGTGACCGGCTGCTGGAGCGGCGCCGCAAGCAGGCTGGCTTTCGCGACCTGCAAAAGACGCTCGACAACTTTGACTTCAGCTTTAACAAGAAGATGAATCGCAGCCTGGTATTCGACCTGGCCACGGCTAACTTTATTGCCCGCCGCGAAGACGCCTTGTTCCTTGGCCCACCTGGTTCCGGCAAGAGTCACTTGGCCCAAGCCATCGGCCAGGCCGTTATCCAGCAAGGCTACAAGGTGCTCTACCGCGAGACTCACATGTTGCTGGATGAACTCGCCGACGCCACCCTGGACGGCACGCGCAAAGACTACATGGAATGGTTGGTGTCGCTGCCTCTGCTCATCCTCGATGATCTCGGGATGCGCAAACTGCCGCTGACCGCGGCCGAAGATCTGCTGGAGATCGTCATGCGTCGCTACGAGCGCGCCAGTACTATCGTCACTTCAAATCGTCCGGTGGAAGACTGGGGCAAGCTGCTGGGAGATGCAGCCGCCGTAACCGCCATGCTCGATCGCTTGCTCCACCATGGACACCTACTCAAGTGCGGTCCGCGCAGCTGGCGCACCAAAACTGATCTTTCCCCCAAGTGACGTGGCTCGTTGTCGGCAAACGTAGAGCGTATCTCAAGCATGAGTTTTCTGAGGCATTGGGAAATCTTTCGATCCGATGAACTGGCGGTGGTGGGGGAGCAACAGACTGGCTGCCGCTCCCCGCTCATCGTCTCGATGAGTTTCCGGTTGGCTATTCCTGGCGGGTTGCTCTCCAGCAGCGCCCGCTTCCGCTTCGCCAACTGCGGCACATTGTCAGAGGAACCGTCATCTCAGGCAAGAACTTTTGTCTAGACAACTGAGAGGCAGGAGCGTAAAAGACTTTCACCTATGGTCCCAAGCGGCTGATCCATTGGCCGGTTTTGAGGTGACCACGTATGGCCGGTTTTGAGGTGACCACCCGAGGATCTTTCCCGAAGAGTTAAACCACGATCAGTTAACGACACCTGAGGAAGCAGATTTCTCTAATACTTACGTTGAGTGGATAAATTAGCGGATTTAGGTGCGAAAGTGGAGCAATTTGGAGCAACAGAAAACGAGGTTGTTCGGCTAAGTTATTGAAAGGATTGGGAGGCGCGTGGGGATTTGAACCCCAGACCCCTACCGTGTCAAGTGCTCTACCCTGGGCCAACCCCTTCGAAATCAACACGCACTAAATTTCCTAAGAAAAATTCGCACTGCATGAACTGCATCCACTGCATCAACTGATCGATTAGCACATTTTTGTGTGCCAAATTGTGTGCCACTTATACCACTTTTCCGCTGCGGTACAAAGACTCTGATTTAGAACTTTTCGCCGATGACAAGAGCTGAGCCTAATTAGGAAGAGCGTAACGATAGTTGATCCTCAGAATTCACATTTAGAACGCGGACTGTCGTTCTGCCAATCGCAGTCCTCCCCACCAAATGGATTCCATTCCATTCAAAATGATCGGCCCATTGCTCTTTTCGCGGATGGAAAAGCACCGTTATCTTATTCGTCTCCGGATCTATTCCAGTCAAGTTTGTACCTTTGTGTAAGTTGCAATCGATGCAGGCCAAAGCAAGATTGGTTAGGTCATCAGAGCCACCATGGATTTTAGGGACAATATGTTCGACATGAAGTGACGCAAGTGGGGAATCATCCTGATGGAGATGACAATACTCGCAGGCATTCTTGGCACGAGATCGGACTTCAGCTCGAGTCTCCCGTCCAATCATTAGAAGCGCGAAGTTGAGAGTTGTTTTGCTTGTCGCTTTAAGATTGCGACGAACTTGTTTGCGCGCACGTAACCTGCGTATTCGCTTCGCTCATCAGTTGTCAGTTGACCTTCAGTCGACTTGTTGGCGAGTTCTTCGATGCGTGCTTGAAGTTCTGGATCAGGATCGAATCTCAAAACCTGGTCTGCCTTATCAGGAAGTACAAGCTCCATGATCGGCCTTACACCGCGTTCGAATGCAAGAGTTTCTGATGTTATGGCCATGTGTCGACCTTAGCATGCCTCGGATTGTTCCGGCAATCTTATCCTGTCCCTATACTTTCCGGTACCTACAAGCAAGATCAGCAAGTCCACAGTATCCTCTGCATTTCCGTAGATTAAGGCGAGGGAGGATTAACATGGGTGCGAGGTATCAAGATGGTTATGTCAGATGTGTGAAACGCAAGAATGGATTTTGGTGTTGGGAGTTTCTGTGGCGTGAGATGGGGCCAGAAGGAAAACAAAAGCGGAGAACGCTCAAGATTGGTTCGCTTGACCGATATCCAACCCAAGAGTTAGCAACAAATGCTGTGAACGGCTTGAGAATGCGCATCAATGCGGAACGACATCGTCAGCAACAAAGACCACTCCAAATGTCCGATTTAATCGATCACTATGTTCTGACTGAATTATCAACCAGCGCGTCGCGGCATTCTCCAGCAACTAAGATTATCTATCGAGAATTTCTCGAGTTGTGGATCAGACCATATTGGAGCACCACCGACATTCGTGACGTTCGCACTGTGGTGGTGGAACACTGGCTCAGTAAACTGCGTAGTCAGAACAAGGAGCCTTTGTGCAATTCAACCAAAGCAAAGATTCGCAGTCTAATGAGTGTGCTGTTTAATCACGCGATCCGTTACGAGTGGTTGGAACAGGGTAAGAATCCAATTACTTTTGTGCGCCAGAGTGCCGAACGGCTAAGTACTCCAGAGGTACTCGAACCTTCGGAGATACAACGGCTCTTATCCAGGCTCGGGTCCCCATATCAGCTCATGGTGTTGTTGGCAGTCACTACAGGTCTGCGACGAAGCGAACTGTTTGCGCTCAAATGGGGAGACGTCGACATCACGTCCTGCACTATGCACGTGAGACGTTCTATCTACAACCGCATAATTGGAAGGTGCAAATCGGTTACATCAAAGAAAGACCTGCCCTTGGCACCTTATGTAGTTACCGAACTCGTGCATTGGCGGCAACAAAGTAAGTATCAAGAAACCGACGATTGGGTATTCGCCAGCCCTAGGATGCGCGGGCGGTACCCCTACCGACCGGCAATGCTGCTTACCAAGACGGTTAGACCAGCGGCGGTTCGCGCTGGCATTGACAAGCGCATTGGCTGGCACACGTTTCGACACACGTACTCGACGATGTTAGTAGCCAATGGTGAGAACGTGAAAGTCATCCAAGAACTGATGCGTCATGCGAGCAGTCGCTCCACCCTCGAGATTTATTCTCAGGCACGGACTGGGGATAAGCGAGAAGCACAACAGCGCGTGATGCAGATGATTTTTCCGGAAGACCTCAATCGTGATCATTCGATTGGAGAGAGCGATTCAGAACATGCTAGCGTCACATTGGAGTGGATCAATTAGGTGTTCTTGAGGTTTGATTGGAGCGTTTTGGAGCGGCGGCGGAAATTGTTGGAGGGCTAAGTTATTGAAAAGATTGGTAGGCGCGTGGGGATTTGAACCCCAGACCCCTACCGTGTCAAGTAGTGCTCTAGTGCTGGCTAACTCTTCTGAAATCAACAAGCACTAAATTTGCTCAGTAGAATTCGCACTGCATCCACTGCTTCAAGTGCTCGTGCGGCACATTTTTGTGTGCCAATCTGTGTGCCGCCTCTCACAATGCTAAAGCGCGGATAGCGATTTCGATCGCAGAAGGCTGAAAGCAAGAGAGCCTTGGTGTCTATTTTGAAGCAGAATGAGGAGCTCACTTTTCGGCACGAGCCCACTAAATATTGTATCGCTCAAGCATTTGGTGTCTGTCTATTGCATGAGTGCCGACTGCGAGGTTCGGCACCCTCGGTAAGTTATTGAATCCAGCGGACTTATAGAGTTGATTTGCCGAAGGGGGAGACAACTCATTGCTTCTTCTGATCTACTGCGGCTAACAAAGAATTTCCTCGCAAGTAATTATTTCCGGTGCACTTAGAACTTTTCTCTTTAGTCTCACTGATTCCCTCACCTCTCACTGGTGCGCTCCTATAATAGACACCAAACAGACACCAAGTTCTTTTGATCGCGTTGGCCCTTACCGAAATGCCCAACACCGAACTCGCAACCGCCGTACGCAGCAGCCAATCATTGAAGCTCAAGCTTACAGTCGAAAATGCTTGCTGCAAGACCGGTATGTAAATCACCGCAACCTGCAACAAGAGCGAGAACAGGACCGCGCCCCACAGCCAACCGTTTGAGAAAAGTCCTCGGAATGCGCTCTCCTTGTCCGAACGAGAGTTGAACACGGTAAAGAGCGAGAAAAACACCAGAGTCGTAAAATCCATCGTTTGCGCATAACGTGGGGTGCGCGACCTTCGATCAATCCCTTCTGCTAGATCTCGCCGCCGTGGCCGGTCATAATGCGGAAGAGTCGATGACGCGACTTTGAGAAATTGTAAGCGGGAGAAAATCTTCTTCCCTGCGGCCGAAAAACTAAAGGAGCAAACTCGACGGTTTCGCGCACAGACTTACCCGCCGAAGTGATAGACGGCATTTCGGCTCCGATATTGCCGTGAAATTCCATGCTCATGGTCCATGTCCCCCCGAGAACAGCATCGGGAATCAAAAGCCCACGCGTGCCATCGCGATTTCGAAGTGCGGTTAGTTGCGATGACTTGGGAGCCAAGGCGCCGATAATGGTGACGAGCGAGGGATCTAAAAATTCGGACAAGAACGGCGACCGCGTTTCCATCAAAGCTGATTGAAATGACGGGGCCGTCCCGAGGAGCGATGATTTCGTGCGCCCCGGCTGCGTGGTTTCTGGATCAACAAAGCGAAGGCTGATCCATCGCCAGATGCGTCGCCACGGTAGCGGCTCAGGGCTTTCGATCAAAAGCGCAGTAATGTGATCCTGATCATCAGTCAGCGCGCTCAGCTCGGTCTCGGGCGGCGGCGGCGCAAGTCGATTGCTGGCGAGATATTCATGGCCCAGCGCGGCAATGAGTTGATCAAAAAGCGAGATCGTCTGCGCCGTAAATGCCTGCCACGCGGTCTCTGTCACGGCTCGCCGCGCAATCAAACCTTGCTGGCCGATCGTTTTCTTGATCGGAGGAACGTTATCTCCCATCGGATTAAAGGCCGTGACAAAACTCCCGAGTGATTTCGCAGTGTTAAGATAACCTTCGGCCAGTTGTCGATGCGTGACCCCGTTCACGCCATACCAGGAAATGGGATCAACTTTGCCGCGCAGGCGGCGGAAGGGTGGCGCACCGCTGCGTTCCTTTGTTTGCGCCACTGCGTTCGAGAGCTGCTCGCTGAAAGTGCGATAACGTGAAGTGGTAAATTGCACGCGCTCCAGTGTCGTGAGCTCATCTTCATGCTTGTAAAAAGCCTTTAACGCTTTCAGCGCGCTGATCGCATCGGTGGCGGAATAGATGGAGGCGAAGGTCGCGATGCCGTGTGACATGCGTTCGAATGTGACGAGCGGGCCGGCAACGACATCGAGCGTGTAGCGGGTGCGTGGGCGCAATGGTTGAAACCAAAGCGAGCGCGCTTCCGCCGCTGCGGCTGCTTCCGCCAGCTCGAGCAAAAGGCCGGCAATGATCGGATCAAGTTCCGTTACCCGGCGGAGTTCGTCACGAGTTACTTTGACATTGCCGATTTCTGCGAGCGTGGAAGCCGTTTCGATAAATGAGTCGCTAGCGATTCGCTCCTGTTGTTTGAAAAGCAGATCGGCTTCCGCCGCGAAAATATCGAGCAGTGTTTCGAGAACCTTCTTTGGTTGGCTTTCACGTGCTTTGACTGCTTGAGGTGCAAGAGCCTTTTTGATCGCGACGAGCTCGGAGATTTTCCCGAATTTGGAAGCGGCAAATGGGAACTGATATTTGGGACGAAGCGTGGCGGGCAATTGCGGGACGCCATGCATCGCGGCGAGTGCGCTCTGCGGACGAATGGACGGGACGTGAATGGCATTGGGGACAAAGGCCAGGTGCGCACCATTGCGATCTCGACAACGAAAGTGCAACGAGTTGTTAGGCGAATTCGCGCCCGGCACGCCAACGTAAAGCGCGTTGATGTAGCTCTCGTTGAACTCAACGTTGACGTCATAGCCGAAGTAGGCCGCAACGTTGCCATCTTCCGGCCACGACCATTGCGTATAGGAATTCAAATCTCGCAATTTGCCGCCGCGCGGAAACACCGAATCGGAATTCAAGGCGGCAGTCTTGGCCTCGGCAGCTTGAGAAATCTCGGGCGGAGCAACTGCTGGAAATGGCGGATTCGATTTTTTCATGACTCCAATGCCGGGTCCGGATGCGGTTCGAAAATATGCGAATTCGATGATCGGATCTCCTTCGTTCGCGAACACCAAATTTCCGCTCACGCGTGCGCGTTCGATTTGCGTGACCGTTTTTAATGCATAAAACGCGGGGGCATCCGGAAGTATTCCCATGGGAATATCCGGCAGCTTGTAAACAATCTTGTAAAGCGCGCCCGTCATTTTTTCGATGGTTGATGAGAGCTCAATTATTGCCGGTGCATCTCCCTTGATCACAGTCGTAAAATCCGGCACGCCGGTCGTTTTGGCGACTGGCAGGAGTTTTCCATCGCCACGCCACACCATCGGGTCTTTACTACCCAGAAACTCGCCATCGGGCCTTCCGATTTGAACGCTATCGATGCTGACAATCTGCACTGCCGTTTCAAACGTGATCGTGATCTTTCCGCTACTGGAAAATTTTAACCCGATTCGCCCTTCAGGATTTGAATCGAGGCGGGCAGGGATGAGCGACTCATCGAAGTGAAACTGCAACTCTTGATCGATAAAATCTGTGCCGGGAAAAACTGTTGTCCCGTGATCCCAGACCGCGGTGTATTCCTCGCTCGGTAACAATTGATACGGCACGACTTTGAGCAACGTGTTTGGATGCTCCCCACCGCTCGTATCTCTTGATGGCAGCCATCCGCCGGGCAGATCGAGTGGAAAAGTACCTTTCGGTGTCGCGGCCACCTGTTCCCAAATGCCGCCCGACAGTTTGTAGAGCGCCACCTGTTTGAGCGAATGCCTGAACGCCCATTGTGGAGTAGGCGGGTCGAGCGTGAGGTTGGACATGTCGTCTGCGCCAAGCACGGCCGGTGTCTTGACTTGTGCTACTTCCGGATGCACGAGGTAGTTCTGTTCTGCGTGAAAGCCCGCGCTATCTGTGACCGGATGCGCAAAGGTGAGCGTGAAATGTCCATCCTGCGGAATCACTGCGGCGAACGGCAGCTGTTTTGGGTTAGTGATGTTTGGGAATGTGGCGAGCCCGTCGCTTCCGCCGGTGAGTAATTTCCACGCGCTCGCGTTGCTCACATGCAAAATGCCGGGAGCGTTGGCCGAATCGTCATAACTCAAATTTTTGTCATAAGAGGAATCAACGCCGGCTCGATGTTCCAATAATGTGTAATGATCGCTCGTGCGCACATGGTCGATGAGCGTTGCGTCGAGGTGATTGAGCGCGAGTGGCGCGGGTGGAATCGAACCGTCATCGCCGCCCCACGTTAGACTTACGGTGGCGCCGACATCGGGCAACGGCCATGGCGTTTCTAATTCGACATGAAATTCGCCGTGGACCCAGTATGGATTCGGCGCGCAACCTTCGAGCAACGCACCAACTGAGATTCCAATACCGATGCCGAACGCGCGCAGATGCGCTTCGCCATGCAGTTCGATGCCGCCGCCGATCTGGAGCGGCGACCATTGCATGGCCTGAACCGTGGCCATGAAGGCATTAACGCTCACGCTCAACGGCCCGAATCGCCACGAGTTCCGGTAGCCGATCCAAGTGCCAGTAAGCAGCCCATCGTTACTGACGACGAAGTATGCGTTCGTCTCAAACAAATCGAAAATCCGCGCTCGCACTCTTTGATCGTGCGGAGGTTTGCCAAGTGCGAAATACCAACCATCGGGACCCGCATGAAGCACGGCAGTGCCCTCAATCTCCAAGACGATCGGGATTTCGTAATGCGCATTGACCGCGAGATCGAACGTCTTCGCATTCCCATCGAAAGTGGCAAGGGCTTCAAAGTTCGTGCGCTCATCGCTGGCGGCGCTCACACGCTTGCTCAAGATGTTGGCGCGGCCAATTAGGGTGACGATCGGTCCCGGCAACATCAGAACGAGCGCGATGCCTGCCGAAACCGTGAAGCCGTCGTCGTGACTTGTTCCAATCACCGCGCCCGCACCAAGAGCAAACGCGCCGGCGTGAGGATTGAGCCATTTGTGAACATCGGTCGCGGAATAATCATCCGCGCCGCCGGGAAACGCTATGCCGCCGGTATTTGGGCTTTTGAACCAATCCCACCAGGTATGGGCATGACCGACCGGATCGGGTTGGAGATTTGAAGCGAACAATCCGTTCAGGCCATAAAGCGAGACGTCGAGAAAAATGGGAATGCCAACCGGCAAATCCACGCCCAGCGCCAGAAAGAAAACGGAATTGCCCTGAATGTTGCCGACGATCAGCTTCGCATCGATTTCGAGCGGTTTTGGCAATGCGGTGATGCTGAGATGCACACCTCCGAGAAAAACATTGAGCGGGAGCAGTTCCGCGGGGAGCACGAAAGAATCAGGCAAGCCCGCATTCTTAATATCGGAAAGCGTCTTTGCCTTAACATGCTCAATCTCACCGGAGAATTCCAACACGTGCGGGATTTCAAAGGCGACGGAAACGCCCGTGAACGAAAGCGCGCCGTCGTTGAGATTGAGTCGCAATCCGCGCACAGAACCGCCGAGTGGAATGCCTTCAACAAGTTGCAGCTCGCCGTTAAAACCAATCCAACGCATGCCATTGTCTGAGCCAAAGCCAAGTTTTTGCAGCGTGAGTTTGAAGCCGAAATAATCGATCGCCATCTGACTCGGCAGATTGATCCAGCCATCTTCGAGCGCGACATTTCCGTGGCTGTCGATGCGCAAGCCGTGGAATTCGAGCGCGGGCCAATTCAAACCCGCGATGCTCAGCAGCAATTTGCCATCAAGCTCGATTGCGTAATTACCATCTGCACCTTTGCTGATTTGCATCGAAGCAATGTGCAAATCGAGTCCGCTCGCTGGGAGCACATATTGCAGCAACGCCAGCCCTTCATTCGTCAGCTTTCCTTGGATATCGGAGAGTACCGGGACAAGCGCCGCTGCCGGATCGGAGAACGGACCGGTCGAATTCGGCGACAACTCAATATTGAGCGCAAGGCGCGAACCGTCCTTGTTCGTAAAAAAAGGCACGCTGATGCGGCCGCGAATGTTTGCGTCTGTGAAACGGCCGTGCGCAACAGTCAGTTCGAACCCAGTCAACGCGAGATCGAATCCACCAAATGCGGTGATGTTGAGTGGCTGCGCGTCGCTCACGCCCTCGAGCGAAAGTGTTCCGGCGATACCGTCCGCATCCGTACCCAAACCGCTCATTTTCGCGGCCGGTTTTCCGGGCACCGCCACAACCATGCTGATGTGTGTGCCATCATCCGTGATGGAAAAAATGTCCGCGCCGAGCTGGCGATTGAGAGCGGTTTGCAGCGCTATCAGGAGTGGTTTGTCGCTGACCGGAAGAGTGTTTGGCATGGTGAACGTCAGGTCAGTTGTCCGGAAAAAATTGTCGAAGGCGCGGAACGATTTCCGAAAATGTCCACAGCAACGACGGCGTAATAGTAGGTCTTGGGCGCCGACTGCGGAGGCGTCGTCCCCGCAACGGCGTCAGCGTTTCCAGCTTCATCGACATAAGAAATCCGCCGCGATTGAAGCGTGCCTAACGACTGCGTAGCTCCGCCGATTTGTGCGACGACGACCACCGGAACTCCCCGCCCAAGACCAATGCGCACTCCTTTGGCGCGGCGCGGGGCGGCGGCAAGGGTGGAACCTTTCGCAACCGGTCGCCAGTAATTGAAAGCACCAGGTTGGTTGACCGGATCACCGGCAGCGTTGAATTCACTCAAGCGATAAACGCCAAAGATTTTTTCCGTTTCGTCCGGCAACGGAATTTCCGCGCGATCGCTTCCATCAAAATCCCGGGCGAAGATCCGCGGATCGGCGACAAGCGCACGGATGCGGGGATCGATTGGCGCGCCCGAAAACTTCATCGCCGGACGCTGCGTGTGCGAGTAGACCAATTGCGCCAAAGCCGATGGCACCAATGGTCGTGAGGGATCTGGGCCGAAGTAGCGAAGATCAGCCAGGTCCTCACGTTTTTCCGCGCGATAAACCAAATACGCTGCGATGTCGGGATTCTGGCTGATCGTCCATTCGATCGTGACTGAAGTATTGTCCGCCGCAATTTTTGTAAGCGTTGAGGGCCGTGGTGGCATGACAATGCGCGTGTAATACGGTCCCGCCGCGCCGGTAACCTGGCTGCTCGAGCCGGCGGCATTGACCGCTCCAAGTTTATAGAGCACACGCTCGAATCCTTTCCCATCAATCGTGTCGCTTACAGGAATTGATGGCGCTTCGACGCGCGCGAAGCCGGAGCGGTTTGCATTGATGTCGGCAAGAGCGCGCAGTTCCGAATCCATCAACCCACCGTAGAAATGTTCTGCGAAGCTGCGTCGCGCATTCTCGTTCGTGAGCGCCTTTGCGTTCGAAGGATTTGTGGCGCTGCGTTTGTTGAATGCCGACAGCCACTCCCCGATTGATCCAAGCCACGATCCCAAATCGAACTTCTCGCCGGGAACAAGGGCCAACAAGTTGGCGTTGTCGGCAACGTTCGATTCCCTTCGTCGCATATCAGTAACGAAAAGCGCCTGGGAAGGCGCACGGAATAACGCGAACCCGCTCACTCCCGGAGCGAGCGTGGTGTCGAAGGGCAAAACACGCGTAGCACGACCATAAAAATCTGCCGGATCATAATATTCATGCTTTGTCGAAGGCACTGGTGTCGGCGGCGTAGGTGGAAGCAGGCGTTGCGGGCCGATGAACGTTCCCTTGACCGAGTCTGGTTCCGGTCGCTGAGCGCCGGTATTCGGATTGATAACCGTTTCGTTTTGATCGAACGGATCGTTGCGTGACGATCGCGCCTGCACTTCTCCGCGCGCGAGAGTTCGATCGATGTGCACCGAGAGCGGTACCGTCAAATCGATTCGCTGTATCGCGCCCGGAATGAAATACGCCGCTTCAATTTTGAGCGACGGATTCGCCACGATGCGCGACACATCGCTTACGGGAACTTTGATCACGACCGCATTGCCTACGCTGGCTTCGCGCATTGGGCGCGCGATATATCGTTCAATCACGCGTTCACCACCCGCAAGAACACCAACCAGGACAAGCACACCTGCCGGTTGGTTTTCTGTTTGTTCTGCAAGTTTCGGTTGTGTGTGGATGAAAACGTGAGCGGCGCCGCTCGGGGAAGTTATTTTCGGCCCGATGGTGACCTTGATTTTCTTCGGCACGAATTTCGGCGCGCGCAGATCATGCGCCACCAATGCCGTGAACGCCTGCCACGGTTCATCCGCTCCACGGACGTAAAGCCGGGTCGTGACTGCATCTGGAAAACTCATCGCGGCGGAGGCTGACCAGCCGAGATCGAGCGTGAGTGTGCCGCCCTCCCACGCATCGCCGGTCGCCGTCGCTGCGCCGCCTGCGGCCGCGGTGTTATCGAAATTAACTACGCGCAATAAGGTGGGGGCGGCCGCGACCCGTTCCACGTTGATGGGATCGGAATCATCGCTCCAATAACCAAGCGCACCGAAGGCATCGAAGGCCGCGACACGATAAACGTAATCTCCGTTTGGATCGGGTACATCAGCATCAGTGACAAGATGCATGCGCGGCGATTTTGGAACGCGCGGTTCTTTGGGTGGCGTCCGCTGACTTACCACTGCAATGATCCCGCGCAGAAGATGTGGATTCCAACTCTCGCCGGTATCTTTTCGCGCCGCGCGAAAACCGATCGGCTGAGTTGGCGGCGGTACGAGCCCATCACGCGAGCCGTGTCCGGGGAAGATTGTGCGATTGCGCGCGGCCCAGCGTACTTCGAAAAATGAACGCGGCTCGAGCCGGGGTCCGTCGGCAATGATCGCTGCTTCACGCTGACGGAAACGCACCAAAGGCTGGTCCGGCGCTTGCAGCGGTTTCATCGGACCGGGCGCCTGCAGAAGTGCCCAGCGCGACCCGATGTAATTGAAGCCCAATAAATAGAGCGCGATTTGTCCGAGACGAACGACGGACTTCGTGAATTTTGTCGGAAACGAAAAAGTAATTTCGGGTTCGCTCCGGATGAGGATCTCATCAATCGGCGAATCCTCCGGCCACGGCGACTCAAAATACAAGGTGACGAGCGCAGATGAGGCAAAGCTCTTCGAGCCCAGCACCACTCCGTCGCTGAAAACATCCACCACGCCTTTACCAGCGACCTGCACGCCGACTGAACTCACCGCGCGTGCGAGGGTGAACCGACAAACATCGGCGAATGTTAACTTGTAGGGATCTTGCGGATCCATCGCGAGCAATGCCGGCGGTTGATCTTTCGCCGCCACACCGGCGACAGATTGCTCAAGCGCTTTTTCCACATCACCTGGCGCTGTCGGATCAACTTGCGGTGCGTAGTTTCCCATTCCGTCATCGCGCAACCTCCGCCACAAACGTGCATGCGGTGCGGACGGCGAGTTGGGAACCTTAATATTGAGTCCGCCAAATCGCGCCTCACCCTTCGCCAGCGCGGAACCGGAGGCGAGGCCGGGAGCGACCACGCGCGTCGCGCTCGGTAAACTTCCCCAGCACCCAAGCACGAAGTAATCAAACGGGACCTCGCCCGTTCCTTCCTCGTCAACGTAATAAAGACCGAGGATGCGCGCGAAATGAGGGTTGAGCGCGAGCAGCAACAACTCTTGCATGATGTTGATCCCGAGCTGCGGCGCGTTTTTTCCATCGTCCGATTGCGGCAATGGATGATCGTACTGCGACGGCGGACCGGGATAATCGCGGACAAGATAATAGAGCGTGTCTCGGAGCTCATGAAAATGTTTGTCCATTTCCGCGGCCGTCATTTCGGGATCAAGCAACAATCCGTTTAGGCGCCGCCGGCATTCTTTGATGTCGCGGTCGACAACGACTTTGGAAGGAGTGGAAGTCGGATTAGGAGCGCCAGGATAACGTGCAGGCCATTGCTTCACCGTGATCGGCAGAACGAACGGAGCGGACAAATATTCCCAGCCTGTCGAGTCAAAATCTTCCCACCGCGGCCGGCGGAATCTCTTTTTCTCGTTATCGTCTCCGTTGCGCTCATCATGTTGACGGTCGAGACTGCGACGGCATAACAGCTGCCATTCTTCGGGTGGACGCAGATGCCCCTCGCGCGCAGCAACGCCGTGCTGACCTTCACTTTTCCTGCGGCAAAGCCAAAAACCGCCTGCTGGAAAACCCAGCTCCGGCGCAAAACCCCAACGCAAATGAGTTCCACGCTGCATCGGTTGGCCGTCGAACGTTTCTTCGCTGCCGTCCGCGATCGCTCCCTGCAATCCAATGATTTCGAGCAGTTTCATCTCGGTTCGTCACAATTCAGAGGAGGTGACAAGCTATGGGAAGGATTGTACACCTGTTCTCACCTCCCGCCCGTGGTTTGAAGCGAGTTCCATCTGGAGCTCCGATGCTGAAGACAAACAGCGCGACTTCTAGGCTTTCCGCTTAGAGGAAGGTGCCGGATGTGTGATTTGTTAACAAGTCGTTATTTCAATATACAGATACAAGAGGAAAGAACACCGTTTTCATCAGCGCTTTAGTCCGATACGCCTCAGCAGGTCTGTGAAGCGCGGATCTGAGCGCAGGTTGTCGAAGGTCGGATCCACATTCAGCAACCCCATCAACCAGAACCGATCTTGATAAGCCTTTTCGAGCCATTCGAGCGCACGGTCATTCTCCCCTAGAGCGGCGTGTATTTGTGCCCTCGTGAAAGGTGAAACGCTTCGCTGCTTTGAGAGCCGGTCCAACTCAGACAGGACCGTTCGTGCCTCATTCTTTTGACCGGCCATCGCCTGGGCATATCCGACAAGCCCCACCATTGAGGGATTTCCCCCGAGCATTGTCTTTGCCTTTTGAAACTCGGTTATCGCTTCTTCATACTTCCTCTTTTGCACGTAGCCAAACCCTAGATTGACACGTGCCGGTACGAAGTTCGGATCGAATTCGAGTATCTCCTCCGATTGTTTAATCGTCTGATCGTATTCGCGCGACCAATAGTAAGTGGTCGCCAACGCCAAGCGGCTAGTCGGGGAAATCGGATCAAGCTGCTGCGCCCTTTTCGCCTCATCAATAGCTTCGTTGAACCGACCCGCCGAGGTTAAATAATTGGCGTACATTGAGTGGGCGGTAGCATAGTTCGGATTCAACTCCAGGGCGCGTTTCAACTGTCTCTCCGCCTCTGCCCATTCCCAGTAATAATCGATTAGGACAGCGGCCAAGGATGCGTGCGCTTCGCTCAGTTTTTCATCGAGCTCTAAAGCTCGAGTCGCCGCATCCTTTGCTTTAGGGTGAGACTCCTGCATTGGGATGAGGCCGTAAACTCCTAGCAGAGCATAAGCATCTGCAAGTCCTGTGTAAGCCAGGGCGTAATTTGGATCCCTGTCTAATGCCATCTGAAATTCTTCGATGGCCTTTCTCAAACCTTCTTCAGTTCCTTTATTCCAAAAAAAGCGGCCTTTAAGATAAAGCTGATAAGCCTCGAAGTTCTCTGTGTAATGCTTTGCCAGCCTCAACTTCTCCTCACCGGTCAACTTCACTGCCAGCTCCTTCGTCACTCGTTCTGAGATTGCGTCTTGAACGGTAAGAATGTCTGTGAGCTTTTGATCCAATGTTTCGGACCAAAACTGAGAGCCATCTACCTTTACGAGCCGCACCGTGACCCTGATCCTGTCACCTACGTACTGAAGGCTCCCGTCGAGCACTGCATCCACTTTCAATTCGCGACCAGCAGCGACCGGATCCTGTTCCAGGCCCGTGTAGCGAGGTACGGCGCTCAGGGGTCGCACAATGACTTGTCTGATGTTGCTCAGTCGGGTGATTAAAGTGTCAGCCATGCCCAACTCAAGTGACTCGTCTCG
Organism: Acidobacteriota bacterium; assembly: GCA_030859905.1. Taxonomy (GTDB): domain Bacteria; phylum Acidobacteriota; class Blastocatellia; order Pyrinomonadales; family Pyrinomonadaceae; genus PSRF01. The sequence continues at coordinate 2,327 of JALZJF010000039.1, read as the reverse complement.
ATCTTTAGCCACCACGGATTTGAATGGCAATACTGCGATGGATTTGATCGGAGCTGGAGAATCCGCAGACGCGGGCAATCGTGTTCGTTTTATACCTAAGTAATACCCCACAACGACTAGAGCGGTGACTGTTACGCAAGCGATAAGAATCTGCAGATTGGGCTTCTTTCGGTTCTTGGTAGAGCTCTCATTTTCGGCGAGTTCCGGATCAACCCGTTCGTCCCTCTCAACTGTTCCACCAAGCTCCTCTTTCGTTCCTAGGTCGATTCCTTCACGGGACTGTTTCACGACCGCCAGAAAGCGATAGCCGCGCTTGGGAATCGTCTCCACGTAATTATGACCATTTGGCCCCTCCCCGAGTGCTTTCCGTAGCATATAGACAGTCTGAGTCAGGTTTGATTCTTCCACGAAACTATCCGGCCAGAGCATCTCCATCAGCTCATCTTTTCCCAACACACGTCCGCGGTTCTCCACGAGCGCCACTAACGCGTCGAAGACCTTCGGCTTTAGCGGCACAACTCGTCCATCGCGCAGCAAAAGGTGGTTCACTGTGTCGACGCGAAAAGGCCCAAACTCGTAAGAATGTGTTGTTTTTTCATCCATCGTCACGGTTTAGATCTTTTTGAGAACTTGTTGAGCGCCTGTTTAGGACATTTAGATGCCGTCAACAGATCATCCCCGCCGGGTGAGCGGGCGACTCTGGCGTGAGTCTCAGGAACTGGAACCACGCCAATTCTATGGCCAGAGACTGGCCGGAACAAAGGTTAGAGAGTCGAAACGCAAAGAGCTGGGTCAACTCAAGTTTCTTAAAAGGAGAGGATCATGAAAGGACGCATAGATCACAGAAAGCAATCGCGATGACAATAGCTGGGGCTCTAACAGCAATTTGGATCTTCTGGGGATTCAATCAAGTTCAAACGGCACAAGCCACGCCTGATTGTGCAGGCACGAAAAAACTCTGTTACAACGAGGCCGTCAACTTGGGTTCCTCCATAAATACCTCCGCCTTCGACGGTGGGCCCTCAATCTCCGGTGATGGGCTGGTACTGTACTTTACTTCAGGCCGAGCGGGCGCTCTCGGTCAGTCAGAAGGACACTATGATGAAGATCTTTACGTTACGAGTCGGGAATCTACTGAAGGTCACTTCGGACCGGCGGAACAGCTGGGCCCTGTCGTCAATAGCACGTACTTCGACGTGGCACCCGAAATCTCGGCAGACGGACTTGCCCTTTATTTCGTGTCTAATCGACCTGGCGGATTTGGCGGCGGTGAGTTTTGGATGGGTGCAGATATTTGGTGCTCCACACGGCAGTCAACAAGTGATTTGTGGGGACCGCCTCAGAATGTTGGGCCGAACGTTAACTCTCCGTATCACGATGGTATTCTGAGCGTCTCAGCGGATGGAAAAACTCTCTACTGGTCTTCGAATCGGCCTGATGGATTGGGCGGCTTAGACATCTGGATGGCCAGACGTGACAATCCATCGGAGCCCTTTGGACCAGCAGAGAATGTCGGAGCTCCCATCAACACGCCTGGTGATGATTTCGCGCCAGAAATTACGGCGAACGAAAAGAGGCTCTATTTCGCTTCCAGTCGGCCCGGCAGCGTCGGCTTCGTTAACCTATGGCTCACGACGCGCGAGCATAAGGATGATCCTTGGTCAGAACCGGTAAGTCTCGATACAGTCAACCGTTTCCCATTCCAGGCCAGGCCAAGTGTGTGGGGTAACGGTCAGGAACTTTTCTTTATGTCTCCCCGACCCGGAGGTTTCGGTGACTTTGATATCTGGCTAGCGACGCGCGCACAGCAAGTTCTTGGAACGGATTGATTATTCGGATTCAGGGTACGGCCCAGAAAATCACACAGCCATCGTGGCTCTTACTTCCATCACTAAGGGCGCTAGGATTTGAAAGCGCTGCGCGCCAGCGCAAAAAACTGCCGGGTAAACGGTTAATGGAACGGAGTTGATGGTACCGGCGTGCGGATTTGGACCATAGACCCCTACCGTATCGAGGTAGGGGTTTAACAGAGTAACGGCTGTAAGCTATTGAAAAGAAATGGTAGGCGCGTGGGGATTTGAACCTCAGACCCCTACCGTGTCGACCAGCGTTCTATCGCTAAACGACTAGTCTGTTCGAACGTTTTTGCGCGGCATTCCTACATGGTGTCTATTTTGAGTGTGCGATAGACACCAAGTCACGTTTGTTGCTGTAACTATCGGTGCTATTGAACTTATAACGAGAGATGCCGAGAGAGGAATTCGAACCACTCTGAACAGTAACTCATTGAAAACAAAGGGTTTGGAGCTGATTTGCCGAAGGGGGGA
>JALZJF010000029.1 GCA_030859905.1 Acidobacteriota bacterium | reverse complement strand
CCGGTGGCATCCTGGCGGCAGGGGATTCGGACATGGTCTTAGCGGGGAGCGTAAATCTCCACCGGGCAAGCCGGTGGCATCAAATCGGGGTAAGCCAGAAGCTACCTACTTTTAATTGGCGCACTGCAGCACTGACAGCACTGACAGCACAGGGTCTTCTAGCATGCCCAAGTTAATACGGGTAGAATAAAGCGATTTACCCATTTGCGCCTAAGGTTCTATAGCACCTTTCACTGCGTCACAGATGTGACCATTCCTTCCGGCAAAAAGCTCGGTCGCTACGAAATCCGCTCGAAGTTGGGCGAGGGCGGGATGGGTGAGGTTTATCTGGCGCAGGACACCAAACTCGATCGCAAAGTCGCCCTCAAGATTCTGCCTCCCGACGTTGCGTCGAATCGCGATCGGATGGAGCGCTTCATTCGTGAAGCTAAGTCGGCGGCGGCACTGAGCCATCCCAACATTGCACAGATATTCGAGATCGGGGAGCACGATGGCACGCACTTCATCGCAATGGAGTTTGTCGATGGAGTCACGCTGCGGCGGAAGTTTGACCGCCAGCTAACCCAATTAGGGAAACTGCTGCGCCACCTGCAACACGTGGCCGAAGGACTGGCGAAAGCTCATGCGGCCGGCATCGTGCATCGCGATCTGAAGCCCGATAACATTATGGTGACGCGGGATGGTCACGCGAAGATTTTGGATTTCGGGTTGGCGAAACTCATTGAACCGCGTCTGACTGAAACGTCGAATGATGAAAATCATGACGAGGCCGCCACTGCGATCCTGCAACAGCATTCAATACCTGGCGTGATTCTGGGCACTGTCGGTTACATGTCGCCAGAGCAGGCGCAAGGCAAGACGAACGAAATCGATCAGCGCTCAGACATTTTTTCCTTCGGCTGCATACTGTACGAAGCGGTAACCGGGCACAAAGCCTTTCCCGGCAAAGATGTGGTTGATTCGCTTAACAAGATCATCCGCGAGCCGGTGGCTCCGATCAGCGACTTCCGGCCCGACGCGCCGAATCATTTGCAAAGAATCGTGCGGCGCTGCCTGGCAAAAGATCCGGAGGACCGGTATCAAACGATCAAAGATGTGGCGATCGAGTTGCGAGACTTGCGGCACGAGCTTGAAGGGGCGGGCATTGACACGACTGTGCCGCCGGCGAGAAGTGAAACGACAGCCGGTCCGGGCAGGGATATCAAAACAGTTGAAACCGACGGCGCGCAAATTGGATCAGCCGCCACTTCACTCACGCCAGCCTCCAGTGCCAAGTACGTTGTCTCGGGAATCAAGCAACACAAACTCGCGGTGGCCTTCGCCGCCCTGCTGCTCGTGGTGGTTGGCGTCGGCATCGCTCTTTTCCTGCGCGCTCGCAACACCGAGGCGGCCATTGAATCTATTGCTGTCCTCCCTTTCGAGAATAAGAGCGGCAATGCCGATTCGGAGTATCTGTCCGACGGTCTTGCTGAATCGCTCATTTACCGTCTTTCGCAATTGTCGAATCTCAAGGTCAGCCCGCGCAGCTCGGTATTTCGTTACAAGGGACAAGAGATAGACGTGGAAAAAGCCGGGAAGGAACTCGGCGTCGACGTCGTGATGTCGGGCCGGCTAATTCAACGCGGCGACAATCTGACGATCAGCGTCGATCTAATCGACGTTAGAAACAACAGAACGCTATGGGGCGAACAGTTCGAGCGAAAGATGTCCGACCTGCTGGCAACCCAACGTGAGATCGCTTCGGCTATTACCGAGAAGCTGCAGGTAAGACTCTCCGGCAACGATACGAAGGGCATAACCAAACGCTACACCGACGACAACGAGGCTTACCAACTCTATCTGAAGGGACGCTTCTACTGGAACAAACGCACCGCAGAAAACATTAAGAAGGCGATCGAGCTGTTGCAATCGGCGACCGAAAAGGATCCGAACTTTGCGTTGGCTTATGCCGGACTCGCCGACTGCTACGTCGTCGCCTCGACCTATACCGGCGAGCGGGCAAGCGAGACAATGCCGCAAGCCAAAACCTATGCAAGGAAGGCAATTGAACTTGACCCTACGCTCGCCGAACCGCATGCATCGCTGGGATTGGTCACCTGGTTTCTCGATTGGAAGAAGGACGAAGCGGAAAAAGAATTCAAAAGGGCCATCGAACTAAACCCGAACTACCCGACTGCACATCATTGGTATTCGCGCCATTTGCGAGGGGTAGGACGCTCGGATGAAGGATTTAAAGAGATCAAACGGGCCGAGGAACTCGACCCCTTGTCACTTATTTTTATCAATAACGTGGCCGAGAGCTATGTCGATCATGGCGACTTGGATTCGGCTGATAAGGAATTTCAGCGGATGATGGAACTCGATCCCAATTTTTGGGCTGCGTATCAAACTTTGGTGTGGATCAAAGTCAAGCAGGAAAAATACGAGGAAGCCCTGGCCGCGGCCCAGAAGAGTATTGAACTTTCAAACCGATCGAATGCTGCGCTCGGGCAGTTGGGACATGTTTACGGCAGGCTGGGCCGAACGAGCGAGGCCGAGGCGATCATCAAGGAACTTGAAGAAAAGTTCGCAAATAAGATAGCGGATGGAAAAGACCTTGCCGTTGTCTATGCCGGTCTCGATGATAAGGACAAGGCCTTCGATTGGCTGGAGAAAGCATTCCAATATCGCAGTTTTCACCTCACTGGGATGAAGATCGAGCCCTTGCTCGCGCCGCTGCACAACGACCCACGATGGAGCGATCTGCTGCGGCGGGTAGGTTTGCCCGATTGAGGTCGAACGAGATACCGTCAGTAAATACCAAATTGTCGCATTACCGCACAGCCTCCAAAATCGGCTCGGGCGGGATGGCCGGCATTATTCATCGGGACATCAAGCCCGAGAACATAATGATCCGCAAGGATGGTTATGCCAAGGTACTCGATTTTGGACTGGCGAAATTGGCAGAACCGGGAGCGGTAGCGACCGGGTCAGTCGCAAGCGAGGATGCAACACGCGTCCAGGTCAACACCACTCCCGGGCTGGTGATCGGAACTGTTTCCTATATGTCGCCGGAACAAGCCCGCGGGAAAGAGACGGACGCGCGCACGGATACTTGGAGTCTGGGAGCTCGGCGTCGGCAATCCACAAGCCGTGCACAGCCCGCGGGAACCCAGTGAGTGATTTTGGCTTGCTTACTAGCGAATAAGAATGAAAGGCTGAATGCGTTCATGATCAAGCCCGCCTTGTTGGCTGCTTCAGTAGCGCTGACCATTTCGGAGTTAGCGGAAGCCGCCGCCATTGAAAACAGGTCCAACCGCTTGTAGACTCAGGCCCACCTTTTTATTGCAAGCCGAGCCATAGTCCGACCCGTCCTTGAGTTGCTCACTAAGCTAAGGAGGTCCTGGTCATTTGATAGACGCATTAGGACTAACCGTCCCTGAGAGAAATCGCTTTCCATGTATTAACGTGAGTTTTTCGTTGAGCGGGAAACAACTACCGGCGGACCATGGATACCTACTCTACTCCGCGATTTCTAAGTCTTCTTCTTCACTTCATGGAATCGATTGGCTTGCCATCGAATTGATCAGCGGCTTCCCTTCTGGGTCAGGTTTGATCACTCTTAACTCGTCGACCGCCTCGAAACTCGGAACTAGAAACCCGAAACTGTCACTTCGGATTCCCGCCGATCATTACCGCGACGTGCTGCCACTCGCAGGAAAACGACTGGACATCGGCGGTCACCAGAT
>JALZJF010000254.1 GCA_030859905.1 Acidobacteriota bacterium | reverse complement strand
ACTGACAACTGACAACTGACAACTGACAACTGACAACTGACAACTGACAACTGACAATGCTGAGATTTACTACAGCCGGAGAATCTCACGGCCGCGCGCTGGTCGCGATTGTCGAAGGCCTACCTGCGGGCATGCCAGTTGACCTTGGGCTAATCAACCATGAGCTTCAGCGACGCCAGTGGGGGTACGGTCGCGGCGGCCGCATGAAGATCGAGCAGGACCAGGTGGAGATTCTTAGTGGTGTGCGTCATGGCCTGACGTTGGGCTCACCCCTGGCTCTTATGATCGAAAACAAGGACTGGCAAAACTGGACGGAAGTAATGGCCGTCGAGCCGAGGGACCTTGATCCCGAAAGATCTCGGCGCTTGAAACGGCCACGTCCCGGCCATGCCGATCTGGCAGGTGGACAGAAGTTTGGAGCGCGCGATTTGCGAAATATACTTGAACGAGCCTCCGCCCGCGAGACCGCGGCGCGGGTCGCTTGCGGAGCGCTCGCTAAGCAGTTGCTGGTTGCGTTCGGCGCGGAGATTCGCAGTCATGTGATTCAGCTTGGCGGTATTCCGGATATACCGTTGGAACTTTCATGGGATCAGATAGACGCTATTCCCGAAGACGCGCCGTTGCGCTGTGCAGATCTAGAAATCCAGCAGCGGATGATTGGGGCGATAGATCAAAGACGCGAAGCCGGCGACACGTTGGGTGGGGTTTTTGAAGTCGTCGCTCGTGGGCTGCTTCCCGGACTAGGATCACACACCGCCTGGGACCTAAAGCTGGACGGTCGTTTGGCCCAGGCGGTGATGTCGATTCCGGCGGTGAAGGCAGTAGCTATCGGAGCCGGCACTGAGGCCAGTAGTCTTCCTGGATCAGAGATTCATGACGAGATCGCCTATAACAGCGAAACGAAGGATTTCATTCGCGAGACCAATCGGGCCGGTGGACTGGAGGGCGGAGTAACAAACGGCGAGGAGGTGCGCATGCGAGGTCACATGAAGCCGCTTTCGACGCTTCGCCGCCCACTGCGCTCGGTAGACATTGATACCAAGCAAGACGAGCCGGCTGGATTCGAACGGTCTGATATCGCCGCTGTACCTGCTGCCGGTGTGGTTGCTGAATCGATGTTGGCGCTGGTGCTGGGAGCGGCGATGCGGGATAAGTTTGGCGGCGACAGTTTGGGTGAGATGAAGCGCAACTTTGAAGGTTATAAGGAACAGTTGCGTGGATACTAAGAGCCAATAGGAAGGCCTCTCCTGCGACCTCGGTAGCAAAGCAAGCATCGTTCGTCGTAATATCGACATCGAAGGCAGTCCGCAGCCGTGACGGCGCATATAGATAGACAGGGAATGCAGAATGGCATTAATGGAAATCGTTACATGGCCGAATCCGATACTCGATATGCCGGGAGAGCCGGTCACTGAGTTTGGAGACGATCTCAAGAAACTAATTGGCGACATGTTTGAGACCATGTATGCGGCGCCGGGAGTTGGTCTGGCCGCGGTCCAGGTCGGTATACCTAAGAGACTGTTTGTCATGGATTGTTCGGGTGGCAAAGATCCTGACCAGCGCGTAGTAATTGTCAATCCGGAGGTTCTGCACGTCGAGGGTGAACAAAATGGGGAAGAGGGATGTTTGTCTTTTCCGGGGATCTTTACGCCCGTCGAGCGCAGTTTGCGGGCGGTCGTACGCGCCCATGATAGCAATGGCAACGAGTTTGAACTTGATGATACGGAACTTACCGCCCGTTGCATGCTGCACGAAACTGATCACTGCGACGGTATTGTTTTCATCGACAAGATGAGCCCACTTAAACGCGAACTTGTGAAACGCAAGATCCGGAAGCTGCAAAAAGCCGGAAAGTGGGAGTGAAGCAGGAAACAGGAGCATATATGCCGACAGAATTCCGTAACGAGCCGTTTACTGATTTCAGCAAAGAAGAAAATGCTCAGGCGATGCGGGATGCGATAGCCAGGGTGCAAAGCGAACTGGGCCGCGAGTACCCGCTCGTGATTGGCGGCGAGCGGATCAAGACCGACGGAAAGTTGGAGAGTATTAACCCGGCCAACCGCACTCAGGTGGTGGGCCGCTTCCAGAAGGCGACTAAAGAGCTGGCGAATCGGGCCGTCGAGACGGCGCACGAAACGTTTCAAACCTGGAAGAATACGAGCCCTGCAAACCGCGCAGATCTGCTGTTTCGCCTCGCCGGACTCTTGCGTGAACGGAAACATGAAATGTCGGCGTGGATGATCCACGAGGTGGCTAAGAGTTGGGCCGAAGCTGATGGTGACACCGCTGAGGCTATAGATTTTTGCGAGTTCTACGGTCGCGAGATGCTGCGCTACGCCAGCCCGCCAGCGCTCACGAATCTTCCCGGGGAAGAAAATCGTCTCGAATACATTCCGCTCGGCGTGGGGGCCGTCATCCCACCCTGGAACTTTCCCCTCGCAATTATGGCGGGAATGACGGCAGCTTCGGTCGTCACCGGAAATACTGTCGTGCTCAAACCATCGTCGGATGCGCCTACAATCGCTTACAAGTTCTTCCAACTGCTTGAAGAGGCAGGTCTGCCCGCGGGCGTTGTTAACTTCCTGACTGGATCCGGCGCGGAAGTGGGCGATGTCGTCGTGGACCATTCGAAGACACGTTACGTAGCGTTTACCGGTTCGAAGGAGGTTGGTCTTCGTATAAACGAGCGCGCGGCTAAGGTCAACGAAGGACAAATCTGGATTAAGCGCGTGGTGGCTGAAATGGGAGGGAAGGACGCAATCATCGTGGCCGACGATGCCAATCTTGAAGACGCGGCAACCGGAGTTGTACAAGCCGCATTTGGCTTTCAAGGTCAAAAATGCTCGGCGTGTTCACGCGCGATCATTGATGCGAAAGTCTACGAGCCAATGCTGGAAAAGATTGCTGAGCGAACACAGAAGATCAACGTGGGTGATCCGCGCGACGCTAAAACAAGCATGAGTGCCGTCATCAACGAAAAGGCTTTCAAGACCATCAACGCTTACATCGTGAAAGGTCAGGCGGAGGGCGGACGGCTGGTCGCCGGGGGCGGTTCTGACGGCGAGCAGGGATTTTTTATTGAGCCGACGGTCATCGCGGATGTTAAGCCCCTGGCGACCATCGAGCAGGAAGAAATATTTGGGCCGGTGCTAGCGGTGATCAAAGCCAATGACTTCGATGAGGCATTGAAGATTGCCAATGATACCCAGTTTGGCTTGACCGGGGCGGTCTATAGCGCTGATGAGGAGAGACTAGAGCAGGCGCGACGTGAGTTTCATGTCGGCAACTTGTATCTCAATCGCAAGTGCACCGGAGCTTTGGTAGGGGTTCATCCGTTTGGGGGCTTCAATATGTCGGGCACCGATTCAAAAGCCGGCGGACACGACTATCTCTTACTATTCATGCAGGCGAAGTCTATTGCTACCAAAATTGGAGCCACTACAA
>JALZJF010000253.1 GCA_030859905.1 Acidobacteriota bacterium | reverse complement strand
GAGCGTCCGCGGCGCCAACGACATCATTGCCCTGCGCTGTGTACAACTGAGTGGGCGCTGGGAGGAATTTTGGGAAATGCGCGCTGCTGGATAGCGCCTTCTACCCACAAATTTGTCGCACACCCCCTATGCTGCCTACGCTGCAATATGCTGCTGGGCAACGCTGGGAATTCGACGCTTAGAGTCAATGGCGTCGCGCAAGTGACAGGAGGCGCTTCGCCCGCGTGGCATCGCCGGTTAGAATGCATGGTACAGGCAAGTGGCCACGTAAATCTGCCGGAATCTGAGGCGCTTCATTCTTATGGATAATCCACACCTCGTCCACAGGAACGGAGGCGTGCTCAACAATACTATTCCTAAAAACTTCATCGGTGGTTCCTCTCTGTCTGACGTTACATCAGCACAATAAAAACACCCGCCCAGCGATTCGCTGAAGCGCGTGCTTTTCGTGGAGCATATCAGCGCTCAGTGTCGTCTAGTGAAGAAACTCACGGCCGGCGCATTAAAGTTGGCGTCAGGATCTGGCCCGAACTCCGTTTCGTCATGCTCTAAAGCATCAATCGCCACGCGCAAGGTAGTGTGTGGCGATTGATGGAAATATAACTCTCTCTACTATTGCGGCGACGCACACACCGGGATTTCGGCGTCTGTGTAATCCAGTCCGGCAAAGCGTCGGCGATATTCATCCGAAAGGAGAAAGGCGCGCACCATCTCTGCCTGGTGGAAGTCGCCATTAGCGTTGTTCAACTTCGCCAACCAGAAGCTGTAGCCACACTCATCTGGATTGCGGCGCAAGTAGCCGAAATACTCCATCAGCACGAACGCCGGATCAAATTCGCTTACCGCATTCGCCGATTGCTCTCGTAGTCCTGGAGTATCAGCTGCTTTTCTTAAAGCTGCCGCCCGGCCTGCTGTGTCGCCGCTACCGTAAGCGGTCATGGACTCCTGACGTTCAAAGCTCGTTGGCGTAACGCCCGCCCGCATGTGGAGCTTATCTACATATTGCGCGGCTGGCATACCGTCCGGGTATTCGGCCTTAAAGTCTGGCCGGTTAACGAAGCGTTGTATGTAGGCAAGGGTGTTCGATTCGAGCTTCTGCTCCCAGGCCGGTTCATTAACGATCACGCCTTCGCTAATCTCTTGCGTGTCCTTCAGAAACTCGCGGTAGGTTAGCCGTTGATTGGGCGTGCCATACGGGTTGCTCGATTTTCGACTAAACGCCGTTCTGTAGGTGCGGATGACGAAGAATCCCGTCGTCTGGAATTCGATTGAGAGGAAGAATGCGCCGGATGTGTTTGTCCGCTTGAAGTTAATACATGCCGCATCGTTTCCGCAATCTGTGATCTCTTTCGTCCAGAAGGCCTGGCCGCCCGAGTCTGATTGACGATTGAGGAAATCGTGATATTGCTGGCAAACAAACATGCTCGCGAGGTCATTGGGATTGCCGCTCATCTCCGGAGAATTATCAGTTATGGTCAACATCGCCGTGTTTTGCGCGCCGACACTCGTGTTAGCAGAGGCATTGTTCAAGACGATTAAGAAATTCTCATCGCCTTCAACTTTTGAATCTTCGGTGAGCAGCACCTGGAAAGACCTTGACTGTTCGCCGGGAGCGAAGCGCAGGGTGCCTAACGTAGTGATGTAATCGGAACGCTCGCGTGCCGTTCCGTCCTGGCTGGCATAATCAACGGTCGCGCCGATCGAAGTATCGCCCGCTCGTGTAACCGTCACGGTGAAGCTCGCGCATCCTTCGGGCATGCTATAGGTTGCTGGAGCGAACCCAAACGTGTTGCCGGAGGGGGTGGCGGTAAAGCTTACACCTGCCTGATTGGCCTGCAGATTGTTGAAGGTCTGGCTACCCGGGTTAAAGGTTAAGCTCGTGCCGGAAGGCGTGATCGTAAAATTTCCGCCCTGCTGCAATCCGGGAATGGTAAAGCTGCCGTTTGTGCCTGTCTGCACCGAACCCGATTGCGTTCCGCTGAGCGTGATGGTCGCTCCGGAAACAGGATTTCCGTTGCCATCGCTGATCGTTCCGCCGATGGTAAAGGTTTGACCGCCTCCAAGCGGCGTCCCCGTGATCGGCGGCAAAGTTAGACCGCTCGTCAAATTAGGAATCACTTGAATCGGCGGGTTAAAGGTCAAGCCCGCGCCTACGCCAGTGGGCGAAATCGGCGTCAAGGTAAACGTGCCGCCGCAGTTCAAACCGGTGAACGCAAAGTTGCCGTTACTATCGGTTACCGCCGTGCCCGATTGCGTGCCGCTGAGTTGAATCGTGATGCCGCTAATGCCCAGGCCGGTCGTCGGATTGACGAGTCTCGAACTGATGCTACAGCTTCCGCTTCCAATGGGTACTGTTACGGTGATGGGTGCGCCAAGCGGTGTCGTTGCACCTCCGATGATCGTTGGCACCGGCACGCTGGCTGAGCCTCCGCCGGGACCCGTAATCGTGATAGTACCGCTCGAGCCAACGGGTATTCCCGAAAGCGTGAACGAACCGTCTGCCGCAGTCGTTGCCGTGATCGGCGTGCCATTAATCGGGTTTATAAAGGTGACGGTCGCGCCCGGCAAAGGTAAGCCGGTGGTGCCACTTATAACCGTGCCTGAGACTCCACCGTTAGGGACAAGGCTAATAGTTGGGATCAGTGTCGTCAACGAAGGCGAGATCGGGGCGGGAACGGGCGCGCTGGCTGAGGTTCCCGGAGCCGAGGCGGTGATGCTGCCGGTTGAGCTCACCGGCAGGGAGAGGAAAGCAAAGCTTCCGTTGGGGGCAGTCGTTGCGGTTGCGGTAGTCCCCGTCACGGGGTCGGTGTAGGTCACGGTCGCGCCCGCGATTGGAAGGCCTGTGGAAGAGTTGATGATAACCCCTGAAGCTCCGCCACTGGGCAAGGCTGTCGGAACCAGTGAGATAATAGGTATGATTGTCGTGCCGCCAGCAGTGACGACAGCAGGAACAGCCACGCTGGCTGTTGTGCCGGGGGCCGAAGCCGAAACCGTGCCCGTCGAGCTGACGGGCAACCCGACAAAGGCGTAAGTGCCGTCAGGGGCGGAAGCGGCCATCGCGGTAACCCCAGTCAATGGATCGTTATAAGTCACGGTTGCGCCTGAGATCGGCAAACCCGTGGAGGAATTAACGACTACGCCACTCACGGCTCCGGTCGGCGTTGAATTGGGAACCAATGTGATTGTTGGGAGAGCGGTTATCGACCCAGCTACAACCGCAGCCGGAATCGGCGCGCTGGCTTGGCTTCCGGGAGCCGTGACCGTGACCGCTCCGCTGGAACTGACGGGCAAGTTTACAATAAGGTACGTGCCGCTGGCACTGGTCGTTGCTGTGGCGGTGGTACCCGAAATGGGGTCAGTGTAAGTGGCGGTCGCACCCGAAATCGGTAACCCGGTCGCAGAGCTTACGACGACGCCGGAAACCGATCCCGTCGTTGGCATCGGAGTAAGAGTGATATTCGGCAGCGTCGTCGTGCCACCGGGAGTAACCACTGCTGGAATGGGCACGCTTGCCATCGTTCCCGGAGCCTGCGCCGTAACCGTGCCGTTGCTGGTTACGGGCACGCCTAAGAAGACATATGCTCCGCTACTGTTGGTGGTTGCCAGTAAAGTAGCGCCCGTGAGCGTATCCCGGAAGGTGACGGTTGCTCCGGGCAAGGGGACGCCGCTGGCGCCAAGAACTACGCCTGAAACTGTTCCGGTGGACGGGCCTTGTGCCCTCGAGTTTTGGATGAAGCTGCCGCCGATTACCGTTAGGGCAATTACTGCCGTAAGCGCAATCATGACAAAAGTTCGGAGTTTTCCTGGCGAGTTAAAACCCCAATAAAGCATTAGTTTCTCCTCTAGAAGCATTCTATTCTGGGAATCGACTGGCTGAACCAACTCGCCAGCAATCGGAAGGGGGATGGGCGTGCCTTGACGCAACAGGATGCGGCCATTCCCATTAAACATCAAACAGTATTGTTTAGCAAGTTTTTTTGGTGCTTTGAGATAGCAAAAAGGCCACTTCTGGCGAAGTGTTCACCTGGGTTTCCAGGTATCCTTTGACGCCATAGTAACTTCCGACGTGCCAGATCAACGACAAGGGGGAGGGCCCGTGTTTATTTCGCTTTTTCTCATCATCTGCCTTGACGCTGGGGTCTGTCCGCAGCAACTCAACCTGGGATTAAGAAGCGAAACGGCGAATTTATGATCCGACCATTGGTGAGTCACTCATTTAATTTGGTAGTCACTTATTTAATGATGCTCATCTCGTGCACTTTATACATTTGCAGCCGATCGGCTTGATATGAACGTCAAAATATTCTTTGCCATAATTGTAGCTCAGTTCTTCTCCAGCTCTGATTACCCTCTTTGACCAAATCCACACGCGCCGCCCGGAAATAATGGCTTCAGCATTTGGTCTACACGAGTGGTTAATGTAGCGGGCGAGGTTGCTACGGGGAGTGCCGTCAACCGACCACTTGGAGTTGATGCTGAAGAAGTACTTGCCAGACGGCCTCTTATCTACCTCTTCGTTTGAGACAAGAGGTCCCGTGTACTCAATAATCCGTGTTCCGGATGGTATGGGTTCTAAGGTAAATAAACCTAATCCATGCGCCGTGCGCTTGATGACGTAACGCCCCTTGCCCTTACTCATTGATCCGATCTTATCAGCTGTTTTTCAGAAACGAGATGGAGTGGTGGACTACAACCCAGCGTTGAAACACCGGGAAAATCCACATTGCCGCTACGCTACAAAAACGGCATCTGGAATTCACCAGTGTCTACCACTTCCCCAATTTTGTATTTAGCCGCCCGAACCCGCAGGGGCAATTTGTCAGATTAGAGATTGCCATTGCCCCTCGCTGAAAATCTAATTATACGGGAACAGATTACTTCAATGTTAACGCGTTTCGTGGTATGGCTGATGCCATTCAGCCTCTGGTTCACGCCTAAATTTCAGTCGGGTCCCAGGTTTACTCATCGCGTCGGATGGCCGAGCGTTCTCCTGTAGCCAACGATTCAGGCTGGTCACCCAGAATAATGTCCCGCACGGCCAGTCGTTCTGAAAGCGGCAACATCAGATAATCGTCAACAATTGGATGGGTGAGACCGCGAGTCTCGTCCTGCCCTGCGAAAGCCAGCAGGATCAAACCGGCGACGTAGAGCGACAGGGTAAAGAAAGAAATGTATCCAGTGGCTGGCGCGAACGTCGGCGCATCAAGTGTGCCCAGTGAGACTCCCTGTAATAGCGTCCCTGCCACACGCTGTAGCCAGCCGCCTTCTGAACTGTAGAGACTCGCCAGCAGCATATGCTTGAGAACGAAAGCTGTCCCAAAGAGAACCGCGAGGCTGCGCAAGAGTCGTCGCGCGTCAAACGAGGAGAACTGGTTGTTCCAGAGTGTCCACAGAAAAAAGAATGAGAACAGCCAGTGAAGCAAGCCGCGCTCAGGCAACACCGAGTTGAACGCCTGGGCCGAGGCGAAGAAGAGGGTGAGAAGCATCCACAGATGCGCAACATTCGTGAGAGGCGGAAGTTCGCTCCCGACCCAATGATGGAATCTAATCAGACGGCCACGTACGAGGAGAAGCATCAATAGAACTGCGAGCAGGAGCGTAACCAGAGGCGGCGCGACGAAGATGAAGGCTTGGTTCTCGGCACCAACGCGCAGCCCGCCCAGCAGCGCCACCGTCAGAAAGAGCATTGG
The DNA here is from genome assembly GCA_030859905.1 of Acidobacteriota bacterium. Classification (GTDB taxonomy): domain Bacteria; phylum Acidobacteriota; class Blastocatellia; order Pyrinomonadales; family Pyrinomonadaceae; genus PSRF01. The sequence goes on along the minus strand of JALZJF010000253.1, from coordinate 192 downwards.
CAGCACAACAAAGTTCACGAGCGCGCTATTCCTGGAACAATTAGTGGCAGTCATTCGGTTGTCAGTGGTCAGTGGTCAGTGGTCAGTTGGCAATTGTCAATTGTCAATTGTCAGTTGTCAGTTGTCAGTTGTCAGTGGTCAGTGGTCAGTTGTCAGTTGTCAGTTGTCAGTTGTCAGTTGTCAGTTGTCAGT
>JALZJF010000241.1 GCA_030859905.1 Acidobacteriota bacterium | reverse complement strand
TATGATTGCCAAGATGCCACCGGCTTGCCCGGTGGAGTCTCACGTTGGTAGCTACCTTATGCGCACAATCATTTCCAAGATGGCACCAAGCAAGCCGTCGCCTTTTAAGAGTTTTACTTGATGAACTCTTTGTAGCTGCCATCGTGAGACTCCACCGGGCAAGCCGGTGGCATCTTTAGAATTCTCCTTGAACTCTTTGTAGCAGCTAACGTGAGACTCCACCGGGCAAGCCGGTGGCATCTTTAGAATTCTCCTTGAGACTCTTTGTAGCAGCCAGCGTGAGACTCCACCGGGCAAGCCGGTGGCATCTTTGCAATTCTCATGGAGCTCTTTGTAGCAGCCAGCGTGAGACTCCACCGGGCAAACCGGTGGCATCTTTAGAATTCTCCTTGAGTCTCTTTGTAGCAGCCAGCGTGAGACTCCACCGGGCAAGCCGGTGGCATCTTTAGAATTCTCCTTGAGACTCTTTGTAGCAGCTAACGTGAGACTCCACCGGGCAAGCCGGTGGCATCTTGAAGTGAAACTGAATCCAATCCTTTAATTTATTCACAGCTTCTACCGCTCCCGGTACTGACCTGGCTCGCGGACCTTGCCGCAGCCAGGAGGGAGCGTGAGCCAACCCTCGGTGAACCCGATGCCAAAAATAATTCGCGCCACCGATGAAATGTTTTTCTCGAAATGTCTTATCAAAGTGAACAGCATTTCACCTCGCTCGTCTCAACTCGTTTCCCGCGAGAGCGCGGAAACCATAGAAGGAGGAACACACCATGAATCGGATCAAGAATTCACTCATCGCTTTCGGCGGTCTGTCATTACTCATCGGCGCAATTGCGCTCGTCACGCCGCACCCGACGCAAGGGCAGGGCGGCGATTCGGTTGGGCCGACGAAGCCTGTCCTCGTCGTCAACACGCCATCGGAGCCTGTCCCCGTGACCGGCAGCATCACGGGAGATGTCAACGTCGCCAACACCGTTCGGGTGAGCGACGCGCCGAGACAGATTTTCAATTCGCTCGTTCAAGTAGTTTTACCTGACGGCAGCCAAGCGGCTACCGAAGAACTCGTAACCGTGCCTCCGGGTAAGCAACTGGTCGTGACGTATGCTTCGGCGGCTATCGATCTACCCAATCTGCCCACAGAACAGAAGGTAGTGCTTCTCAGGATTGAGGCAGACTCTACCTCGCCAACAAAAGGTTTCGCTCACCAACTGGTGCCGGTTGCCACGGGTTCTTTTTTGTTTGCTTTGTCGCACACTGCGGCAAGTGAACCACTGCACATGTATCTGAACCCCGGTACAGTTCTTGATTTCACCATCATTCGTAACAGCGTCGTTGGAATCGGGCAGGCCCAAGTGAGCGTTTCCGGCTACTTCGTGGACGCGCCGTAGCGCCCGACGCGAGCATCTCTGCTGCCCGTCGCGGCCTTACATCTCAACCTGATGACTAACACCAACAGATGAGGCTCGAAGCCTCAATGAAGAAAGGAACAAATCATGAAGCGAACAATCACTCTCAAAACCATCGTCATTCTCCTCGCTTGCCTGTCTCTCTCAGGATTGGTTCTCGGCGGCAGCGAAGCTCGCAGCACTGGCACAACGCCTGCACCGCCGCCACAAGCGGGATGCAGTAACGCGACTCTGAGCGGCTCGTACCGATACACGTTCAGTGGCGCGGGATTTCCCGGCGGGCCAAACGGCGGCGCTTCGACGAATGCCGCCGCTCGTCCGTTCGCCGCCGTCGGCATCATCACCTTTGACGGTGATGGGACGCATTCCGGGGCTGACACCATCAGCGCGGCCGGCGGCAACTTCATTCAGCCGCGACAATACAACGGCAGCTACTCAGTGAATTCCGATTGCAGAGGCAGCTTTTGTCTCCAGACCGGTCCGTCGGGCGAGTGTTTTGGACCTGCTGACATCGTGGTCGCCCCCGACGGCAGTGAGATGCTGTTTATCAACACGATCCCGCACACGGTTGTGCTAGGTCAGTTTAAAAAGCAGTGATGCGATTTCTGCCAACTCTGACTAAGACGTTGGGGCTGCGGCGCAGGAGTCTATCCGGGCCTCTGCCGCCTGCGCTGGTTGAGCGTCTGAGCGCCGAGACGTGCGCGCAGAGGACCGGTATGCCAACCTCGGTAACGCCGACGGCAACTCTGAGATCTTCTTAGCCGCCTGCCTGCCCCCGCAGCCTCCGGCCGCCGCCGACCTCGCCGTCAGCCTCGGCGTGGACAGGACCAGCGTCAAACAGGGCGAGCAGCTCACCTACACCATCACAGTCAACAACTTCGGCCCTAACAACGCGCTCGGCGTCGTCGTCAACGACACGCTCTCAAGCGGCACCACGTTCGTCAGCGCGCAAGCCAACAAGGGCAATTTCACCACCCCGCCCGTCGGTCAAAGCGGCGTCGTTACGTGGAACGTGGGCGATATGCTCGACGGCGATCAGGAAGCGGCGCAGATCCAGGTAACGGTCATCGCGCGAGGCAGGACCACCGTAACCAACACGGCGACGGTCACTGCAGCCACCGCCGACCCGAATGAAGGGAACAACAGCGCCTCGATCACTGTCAGCGTCGCGAGCGGTGGAAGCGGCGGCGGGAAGAAGAAGTAGCGCCACCGGCTAAAGCGAAACTGATCAGATTAGGGCGAAAGGAAAAACATGATCCACGAACACACACGGAACGGCACGAAACAAAGACCACGAATTTCCTCGGTGTTGCTTCGTGTCGTTTCGGGCGATTTCGTGGATCATTTCTTCTCTCGTGTCCCGCTCTCGTGTGTTTCGATTTAGGGACCGGTGCTCGATTGTAGGAGTTGGCATCTCGGCGACTCACGTCAGCGCAAGGAGAAAGATCATGAATCCTGAAGAGACATCTCAGCTCCAATCGATCATTCGCGACGAACAGTACAGGCGCGCGCATCGCCGCCATCGCGCACGAGATCCAAACCATTAAGCCAGGCCTGATCAGCCTGCAGGAGGTCGCCCTCTGGCAAACCGGCCCCTTCGATCCGCAGACGCCGGCCACCACGGTTGCCTTCGACTACCTGCAACTGCTCCTCGCCGAATTGGCGAAGCATAACCTGGAGTACGAGCCGGTAGCAGTGCTGACCAACTTGGATGCCGAAGTGCCGGCTCTCGGCCCGAGCGGTCTGTTTGATGTACACTTCACCAATCGGCTCGTCGTGCTCATCCGCACGGACCTCAAGAAGAACCGGAGCATGATCCCGCAGGAGATAAGAAGAACCTGGATCGCTTTGATTGCACGCGCCTGACCTGGCGGCACCCGCGACTGTCGGGCGACGAGCTGCAATCACTGATGTTTCGCGGCTATCGCAAGTTCGATTCGCTCGCACACACGGCCACGAACCTGCGCCATTTGTATCACCAGCGGGGCGGCCTGCTCTCCGAAGCTCTGACCAGCCTCGGCTATACGGTCTTTAATCGCTACTCGGCTTTGCGCAACAGCCATCCGATGTCGGGCGGCGTCGGACGCAAGAGGCTGGATCACGTCAACGATTTTCTAGACCTGCGCCGCGCCCTCTTCGACTTCGAGCTTGTGCCGCTGCCTCAAAGCCTACAATTGCCACAGGCAGATCAAGCCTTGAACCGCATCGCCAACCGGACCTTGCAGCGCGCGTTGGCAGTGGCAAGCCCTCAATAGCTACAATGTGGCCACGCACACCTTCTTCAACCAGGAGGGCGGCCGCATTATCTACCTTGAGGGCACCTACACAGACTCCTTCAGCGGTGCAAAGGAGAAGACGCCGAGCTACAACTACAACTAGGTCATGTACCGGTTGCGAGTCGACGATCCACGGCTACGCGTGGCGCAGCACTGAAGTCGAAGAGTGTCTGATCATACATGTCGCCGGCCTGGAGCGTAAGCACCCGCTGGGCAGGCTTCGAACCTTAAAGTGGGGTAGACACATGGAAGAAGTACGGAAGTGAAACACGAGCGGGTCAGCACGGAAAAAGGGACGGAGATTAAGGTAAGAGACGAGCGACTACGCATTGGATTTCATGCCCCGATCTCCGGAGGACTGCACAATGCCCTGCTTCGATCCGACGAGCTTGATTGTCAGACGGTGCAGATCTTCTCTCGTAATCCCCGAGGATGGAAAGCCAAACCACTAAGTGATGAAGAAGTCGACCTGTTCAAACGCGTTCGCCGCCAGACAAAGATCTCGCCGGTAGCTATTCATGCTAACTATCTAATCAATCTTGCTGCCGCTGATCAGGGCATGCAGCAAAAGTCTCGCGCCTCCTTTCGAGAAGAGCTGGAGCGCGGAATAATTCTGGGCGCAGACTACCTCGTAGTTCATCCGGGCAGCGCGCGCGGCGCGTGTGAGGCTGATGGGATCCACGCGTGTGCAGAGAGTTTAAAACGCGCAGCGGACGGACTCGATTTGGGCTCGATTCGGATTCTTCTGGAAAACACTGCTGGGCAGGGTGAGTGCGTTGGCCATCGCTTTGATCACTTGAGTGAAATCATGAGGGCCTGTCCCGGCTTGCCCCTTGGTGTTTGCTTCGATACGGCTCACGCGTTCACCGCCGGTTACGACATCCGCACGGCAGAGGGACTCGAAGCGACGATTCAGGCACTTGATGGGGAGGTGGGGACGAAGAAAGTGCGGGTAATCCATTTCAACGATTCGAAGGTTAAATATTACTCGCGTGTGGATCGCCACTGGCACATTGGACAGGGTCACATTGGGAGGGAAGCGCTCAGGCGGGTGGCGCGTCATCCGAAACTCTCCCACTCGGCTTTCATACTCGAGACTCCTTACCACAAACCCGAGGACAATAAGCCGAACATTGACGCACTCCGGTCATTTATTGCGGATTAGGCCACGAGCTGGCGAGGGAGGTCGCGAATTCTGAAAATTCGCCGTTCTGGGGTAACCGATTTCCCTAAAATCACCTCTTTGTTCGAAACTTGCTTGGACAGACCCTCTCGCGTGTGTTAGATTTTCAACGGCTGCTGGCGTTGTTGACGGCTGAATTTGCCGGTTACATTCACCCTGACGCTGACGGTCTTCACTCCCTTGAGAATGCGGATCAAGGAATCCCTACCTGAAACTTTGGCCTGCATAGCCAGCTCGTTTTATTCAGTTTGCCCTCAACTCCATCGGTTTTGTAAACAATGACCACGAAGACCAATCGCTTTGCGTTTGACTGGTGGGTAGTTCAGAAGCGATCTATCTACCTGGGCATGGCCCTGCTTACCCTCTCTATCCTGGCCGCGAGCGCTTCACTCTACGTCTGGAAATATGGCAATCCCCTGAGGAACGTGGGGACTGGGGTTACCACTCCTGCCGGTGCGAGATTCATTTCCTTCGAAGGCGACGTGCGCGTAATTCGCGCCTCCACACGCGAGACTATTTCCGCCAGGAGCGACACCGAACTCTATCCCGGTGACGCCGTTCAGACGCAGGAAAGTGGGCGAGCGCGCATCGGCATGGCGGATGGGTCAACACTTGTCGTCCGTCCTAATAGCATCATTACCGTGCGTGATAATGCCCGCGACGACGATGGAAAGAGGACCAACGTTCACGTAGTCGTCGATAGCGGTCAGATGTATGTGCGCACTGAGCAGCAACCTGAAGGCACCAGCAACGTAGTGGAAACCCCTAAGACGAGCAACAAGCTCGGCGAGCAAACCGGAGCCAGCTTCGGAGTGAATGCCGAAGGCACGGAAGAGATTCGGGTCAATACCGGCGCCGTCGAAACGACCAACCGCTCTGGGGAGAAAACTTCGCTAACCGGCGGTCAGTATGTTGCCGTAAATCCTTCGGGGACGGTGTCGCGGCCGCAGAGGCTTTTGGAGGTGCCGGTGCCTTCAGAGCCACGCGATCTCGACAAGGTGGTAGTAGGAGCTAAGGGTTCCGCAAACGTCGCCTTGAAATGGTCGCGACCGCCTTCAGGATCTCCTGCTTACTATCGTGTCGAGGTGGCAACTTCACCTTTTTTCGTTGCTGATGGTCGAGTAATCGAGCGCGATCAGTTGGTTGCAATGGAATTCAATGCCAGCGATTTGCGGCCGGGAGTTTATTTTTGGAGGTTGAGGGCCACGGCCGCAACTGGTCAAACAAGTGATTGGAGCGACCCGAAGAAATTCGTGGTGGCCCCAAAAGGGTCAGGCTCGCAGGTTGCAGTTTCAAATCTGACCGCGGAACTGCTGGGCGGTAACATTTATCTGGTTCGCGGTCAGGCCGAACCCGGAACAACCATCCGTGCCGGTGGTCGCGAAACCCTGGTCTCCACTGGTAAGTCTTTCCAGGTTCAAATCACGGCGGCGGCGGGCGAGAGAGAGATCAGGGTTGAAGCGTTGGATCCGAATGGGAACAGCAGCAACTATAAATTGGCACTCTCCGGCGGCGGTCGAGGCCGTGACTAGATTTTCCTTGCCATGTCGAGACACGTAATTCTACTGACAGACGCCCACGAAGCTCCAGCCTACGAGCTAATCGAGGCCTTGCGCGCTGCCGGCGTGAAAACGCTTGTCGAAGGCCTGCGCGAGGTGGAGGCGGAATTGGCTCTGGCAAGAAAGCAGGAGAGCGACGGTTCCACTCCGAACGAGGGCCCGCCGCCCCTAGCAGTCTTATATGAGGTGGTACCAGGGGCGGATCTGGTGGAGATACAAACAGCCACAGATCACGCCAGGACTTTCTGGCCCGGCACGCCGCTGGTGGCATGCCGGCGACATGGAAACGGTTATCAAAGCCTGAATCTTCGCAACCTGGATGGCGTCACTCTGAAGAGGTTGGGGTTTCGCGCAATCGCTGATAAGGCGGCGCAATTGCCGGCGCTCTTGCGGGAAATCGAAGGCCACGGGGCCACTGGCGAGCTTAAGTTGCCGGAGATCATCCAGACACCGGTTGGACAGGGTTCATACTCTCTGCCGCTTAAACTCAAAGCGAAAGGATTGCGCGCGGCCTTCGAGCTGGTTTCCTCACTTCACTTCATTGGGGATCAAATTGGAGCCGCACATACTGCGCTGACAGGCATCGATCAGTTGGTGAGCGCCAAGTGCTGGACCATCTATCTCATTTCGGATGCAAAGCCACTCGAAGCTTCTTGCCTGGAAGCAATTGCGGTAAGGGACCGAGATCGGCCAATGGGAGCAGCGGAGCTTGAAGAGTGGCGCCGGGTCCAGATGCCGGAGGGAGAAGCTATTCCCAGTTACGAATCCAAGGCCGCGCATTTGGCAGCCGCGGGGATTGGCACCATCAAGAAAAAGGAGCGAGGGAAGCATGTCCTGGCAGTTCCGCTCATCTGTGGCGAACGGATCCTGGGGGTTCTGGAAGGAGTTCGCGATAGCCAAAATGAATCTTCTTTTAAGAAGTCGGAAATCGAATTGCTCGATGCGCTTTCACTGCCGCTGGCTTCAGCTCTCGCGAACGCTGTGCGGATCGCAGAAGCCGAAAGACTTTCACAAACTGACGATCTGACGAAGCTGCACAACGCCCGCTATCTGAGACAGTTTCTGCTCAATGAGATCCGACGAGCGCGACGGTATGGTACGAGTGTGACGGCCCTATTTCTGGATCTTGACAACTTTAAGCAAGTCAACGACCTCCACGGACACCTGGTCGGTTCGCACGTGCTTATGGAAATGGCAGGGGTGATACTCGGTTCCGTTCGCGACACTGATGCCCTGGCGCGCTACGGCGGTGACGAGTTCGTTATCGTTCTACCCGACACCGGCGTGGATCTAGCAAGCGTTGTCGCGGAACGCATCCGCGAAAAAATCTCGCAATACTCCTTCACGGGTGGCAAACGTCTGAAGCTTTCCCTCACCGCCAGTTTCGGAGTGGCGACATTCCCTATTAACGCCTCCTCACCGCAACAACTCATCGCCTGCGCAGACACCGCAATGTATGAAGCAAAGGCGGCAAGCAAGAACTGCGTCCGCTACTCTGCGGCTCCGACCCCCAAACCCTCGCGTTGAAAACGTCGCAGTGACCGGGCAAGCTACCGAAGACTAATGCGGAACCGAATTCTTTGATAGCACAAAAGTTAGAATCGGGTGTATCTTATGATTTGGACCTGGCTGGTCTGACCTAAAGGTGAATCAAGAATCTGAATTGCTGAGTTGGTGAAGATTCTTGCCATCTGCCCTCTTCTGAGTGAGCACAAGTATTTGCCAACCGCGACCGCCTCAGGAAGTTCTATTCTACCTACACGGGAAGTGATCAACTTAGATGGCCTTTAAATCTATTTTCAGTCTTTTCTCCAGCGATTTGGCAATCGATCTGGGCACAGCCAACACCTTGGTCTACGCAAAAGGCCGGGGCATCGTTGTTTCCGAACCCTCCATAGTTGCGATCAACAAAGTCACTAATCAGGTGGAAGCTGTAGGCCGTGACGCGAAGGACATGCTGGGGCGAACTCCCGGCAATATTGTCGCCATCCGGCCAATGAAAGACGGCGTTATCGCCAACTTCGAAGTTACCGAGAAGATGCTGCAACACTTCATACGCAAAGCCCACAATGGAAAGACCTGGGTCAGCCCGCGGGTGGTGATCGGTATTCCTTCGGAGATTACCCAGGTCGAGCGTCGCGCCGTCGAAGACTCCGCGTATCGGGCCAAGGCCTCTGAGGTTTATCTGGTGGAAGAAGCGATGGCCGCGGCGATTGGCGCCGGCCTGCCCATAACCGAACCACACGGCAACATGGTTGTCGACATCGGCGGAGGAACTACCGACATTGCCGTGATCAGCTTGAGCGGTATCGTCTATTCCCGGGCGGTAAGAGTTGCTGGTAATGAGATGGACGAGGCAATCATCTCCTATATCAAGCGGAAGTATAATCTGCTGATTGGGGAGAGAACTGCGGAAGCCATCAAGATCGAGCTGGGCTCGGCGTATCCACTTGATGAACCCCTTTCGTATGAAGTGCGCGGGCGCAATCTGATTGAAGGCATTCCGAAAACGATCACGATGACTGATGAAGAGGTGCGCGAGGCGTTGGCAGATTCCGTGTCCACGATTATTAATGCGGTTCGGGTAGCGCTCGAGCGTACACCGCCAGAGCTTTCCGCTGATATCGTTGAACGTGGCATTGTGCTGACGGGTGGCGGCGCTCTCCTCAAGAACCTGGATAAGCGACTATCGATCGAAACCGGTCTTCCGGTCTCGATCGCCGACGATCCGCTGGCTTCAGTGGTGCTCGGGACAGGCAAGATGCTCTCTGATTTTGACCTCTTGAAGCGGGTTAAGTGGGAAAACACTCTGACCAGTGGAATGTAGGAAATGCGGTAAATGGTAAAACAGTTCGTGGTAGCCAGCTAACGATTTACCATTCACCATTCACCATTTACCATTCACTATTTACTATTCACGATTCACGTATGGCAAGCAGTCGTACTCAAAAAGAGATTCGTCAGCGTGCACCTGTTTGGCTCGTGATGCTGCTCTTTGTGAATCTGATTGTGATGGCCGTTGATGCCCAGGACAACTTCACCAAACAAAACGTGTTCAAGGGCGGTATTCAGACCGTCGCTTCGCCGGTGCAGAGAGCAACTTCCTGGGTGAGCGGCACGGTAGGCGGTTTCTTCCGGCAGCTTGGTAGTTTTGGTAGTACAGCTTCGGAGAATGAGCGTCTCACTCGGCAACTCGCAGCTACCGAATTAGAGCTTCGAAAATCACAAGAGGTGATGGCCGAGAACCTACGTTTGAGGGAATTGATCAACCTTGAAGAAAAGACTGGTTACGACCAGGTTGCCGGCCGTGTTATTGCTCGCGATGCATCGGTGTGGTTCAACACGGTCACGATCAGCCGCGGGAGCACCTCAGGTATCGCCCTCAACATGCCGGTGGTTACGCCAGGGGGGATCGTGGGTCGGGTGATCGCGGTTAGTCCCTGGACTGCTCAGGTCATGCTGATTACTGACGAAAAAGCAGCAGCCGGGGCGGTCATTGGAAAGCTCGGCGAATCAGGAGCCCTGGGATCGGTTAGAGGTCTCGGTAACTCCGGTCTGGTCGAGATGCGGTATGTCTCAGGACTCCAAAAGGTCGCACCTGGCGACTACATCATGACCACCGGTCAGGACGGGATTTATCCGCCCGGACTAAACGTGGGAGAGGTGGTTGAGGTGAAACAGGGCACGGCCACGCAACCACATCAGATCTATATCAAGCCGAGCGCGCGGCTGGATCAATTGGCAGAGGTGGCGGTGCTGCTGTACAGTCCGCCGCAGCGGCCTGCACCCGAACAGGCGCTGCCCAACGTAGACAAAGCAAAAGTCGTGAGCAATAGGTAATGAGATGAGAATTATCGTCGTTCCATCTTGCTTATCACTTATCACCCATCACTTATCACGCTTGCGTAATGCCTCAGTTTAAGACTGCTGCGGTTCTCGGGATAGCCATCATTCTGCAGCTCTCGCTACGAGCGGCCTGGCCCCCACTCTCCTATATTGACTTCCCCCTGATTGTCGTTGTTTATATCGCGTTACAGCGCGAGGCGTGGCAAGCCTTAATAGTTGGCACGATTGCCGGTCTCGCGATTGACGCCCCCAGCGGCGGTCTTCTAGGCGCGGGAGGGTTTTCAAAAACCCTGACCGCCTATTTGATCTACTTCGCCGCCACTCGCATTAACCTTGAAAACGCGCTGTTGAGAATTCCGGTGCTGGCTGCGGCGACGCTCATAGATGGCGCGATATACTTTTTTTGGCAGCGTTCGTTGGGAAATCCCCCGACTGCTCCCTTCGTGCAGACCATCTCTTATAGCCTTATTGGAACGACTACGGTGGGAACTTTCGCACTCTACATGCTGGATACGGTCGTTTCCGAACGGGTAAGCCTGCGCCGCCAGTTTGCTTCGCGGCGGCGAGTCGCGCGACGGGGTGCGAGTATTTCAAGAAGGCGGTAGGACAGCCAAACAGCTAATTTCAGTCATCGAATCATCCGGGCTGATTTTTACAAATGAAGTTTGTTGACACATCCCAAAATCTTCGCGGCAGGCTGATGGTTGTCCAGATCGTTGCTCTACTGCTGCTAAGCGTGCTGGGCGTAAGGCTTTATCTCCTGCAGGTGGTTCGCGGCCCTTACTATGCGGAGATTGCCCAGAACCAGCGAATCAGGTTGTTGCCTATCACGGCGCCGCGCGGCATTATCTTCGATCGCAATGGACACCCGCTCGTCGATTCCCGTCCTATCTATAACGTGATCCTCTCTCGCGAAGACGTAAGAGGCAAGGAGCTAAGCTCGCTGGTGCAGCCTCTATCGGAGGGCCTGGGACTCGATGCCGACATCCTGCGTGATCGTTTTGAAGAAATAAAATCCCTCCCCGCGTTTGAATCCATCTCGGTGAAACAGGATGCCACCCCGGGTGACATTGCCTGGGTAGAAGCGCGCGAACTGGAATTTCCAGAACTGCGCGTCGAGCAACAACCGCAACGCCGCTACCCACCAAACGGTCTGCTGGCACATATGCTTGGCTATGTTGGTGAGATCGGCCCCGAACAGTTGAAACAACCTGCCTACAGAGACAAGGGGCTGAAGCCAGGAGACGTAATTGGTCAGAGCGGTCTCGAACAGAGTTATGACGAGTTTCTACGCGGACATGATGGCTATCGAAAAGTTGTTGTGGACAGCCGGGGCAGGATCCAGGATGAAATCGAGATCGTTCTGCCGCAACCAGGCCAGGATCTGATTACTACCATTGATCTCGATTTGCAATTGGCCGCCGAGGAACAACTACTTACTTCAGCAACAAAGCGCGGCGTCGTGATCGCCCTGGACCCGAACAGTGGCGAGATTCTGGCGCTCGCTTCCGCCCCAACCTTCGATCCTAACCTCTTCTCCCAGCGCATCGGCACCAAAGAAGGACGAGCCGAGTATGTTGCCTTGTTAAACCATCCCGACAAACCTTTAATTAACCGGGCCATCCAGAGCAGATATCCTCCAGGCTCTACCTGGAAGATTCCCATGGCCCTCGCAGGTTTGCAGCAGGGCGCAATCACACTGGAGCACTCAAACCTTCTCTGCGGCGGCGGCATAACGGTCGGAAACAAGTTCACCCGCTGCATGGGCAATCACGGCACGCCGGATGTGATAATGGCTATTACAAAATCCTGCGATGGCTACTTCTACCGTCTTGGGTTGAAGATGGGTCTCGATGGCATCGTGGCCATGGTCGACCAGTTCGATCTGAACAAACGAACTGGACTCGATATACCCAACGAAGTGAGCAGCCGTACGCCGGCGGAGTTTAAGGCGATCTTTGATCGCCGCAGTCAGAGCTGGAAAGAAATCGACACGGTCTTTGCATCGTTCGGTCAGGTTTACGAGGAAATGACGCCGCTTAGTATGCTGCGCACAGTCGCCGGAATAGGACTTGGTGGCAAACTTTATGTGCCCCATTTTCTGAAGGAACTGAAGCCTGTGGGCGAACCGGGTACACCAGATTACCGTCAGGCACGGGGATTTGAGCCGTTCGATTCATCCCGCCCCAATCCCAAGATAGTCTACATCCCTGATGAGATTAACCAGGAGGTAGTGGAAGGCATGTGGGGTGTGGTCAATAACGGAGGCACAGGCGCGGGTATTCGCATGGCTGGTTTTGACATCGCCGGAAAGACCGGCACCGCGCAGGTAGTGGGTCTCGGCAAGGATGTTGGTAAGAACAAAGATCATTCCTGGTTTGTTTCGTATGCTCCCGCCTTTAAGCCGGAGATTTCGGTGATTGCCCTGATCGAGAATTCCGGTTTTGGGAATCAACACGCTGCACCTGCCGTGCGGAGAATCTACGACGTTTACTATCGCAAGACCCGACATGAGGAACCGCCTGGAGCCTTCCCTGTTGCCAAGACCATAAGGCCCGTACAGCAGGCTCCAGAGAAACCGCAAGGGACCACGGTCGTTGAAGGGCAGTGACGGTTATTGCCAATTGCCGATTTCCCTTACCCAGATACGCTTACCAAGATTATCGAGCGCTCATTGTCCATGAAGCAAGAACCATGATCACACCAATCGACAATCGGCAATCGGCAATCAGAAATTGGCAATAACGCATGTCTGCACTTATAGAAAAGAAATCACTCAGAGACTTCGACTGGTTGTTGGCACTTCTGGCGATCGGCATTGTAGCTTTTGGAACCGTTCAGATTCGCTATGCGCAGCCGCAGGAAACTTACTGGATTAAGCAACTCATCGGACTAGGCATTGCTCTGGTGGCAATGATTCTGGTGGCAGTCACAGATTATCGCAGACTGCTCAACATCGCTCCTGCTTTTTACATTTTTGGATTGATACTGCTGGGGGTGGTTTTGATTCCGGGTATTGGTCTGAAGATCAATGGTCAACGCGCCTGGATCAAAGTTCCCGGCATCGGTCAGTTTCAACCATCGGAGTTTGTCAAAGTAACGACCGCCATGATGTTGGCCTGGTACTTCGGCAAACATCGCACCCAGACACTCAGGATCCACGAAATGGCGGTCGGGGTTCTTATCCTCGCCTTGCCCTGCGCTCTGATCCTGTTGGAGCCCGACATGGGCTCGGTGATTACTTACCTGCCAATCTTGTTTGTGGTGCTTTTCCTCTCGGCCATCCGGCTGCGGCTGGTTATCGGCGGAATAATTCTCGCCATAGTAATGCTGCCAGTTGCCTACTGGGTGGGCGTAGAGACAAATTTTGTAAAGCCTTACCAGCAGGAGCGTATTAACGTCATCCTCGATCCCGAAAATGCAGATCGACGCGGCTTTGGCTATAACACCTGGCAGTCGATCCTGACCATTGGCGAAGGCGGATTGCTCGGCGCGAAAACCTCTTCAGACCACTCTCAAAGCAGTTTAAAGTTTCTACCAGAACCCCATACTGACTTCATTTTTGCCGTCGCAGCCGGTAATGCGGGGTTTGTCGGCTGCATTTTAGTGTTATTCGCTTACGCAATTCTGCTTTCGAGGCTGATCACCGGCGCGCGACGGGCGCCAGACCGTCCCGGGATGCTGGTCATTATGGCAATTGTCGGTGGGTTGATGTTCCAGGTATTCATAAACATCGGGATGGAACTCGGCCTTTTGCCGGTCATCGGTGTCCCATTACCTCTAATGAGCGCGGGCCTGGCCTCGCTCATCGCGACTTTCATTGCCATCGGTTTCGCGATCAGCGTTCAGCTTAGAAGGTTCGTAAACTGAAGCTGGCTATCGTCAGAACGGTGAGCGACCCCGTCCGGGACTGAGGCGACGCTCAGCCAACCCTTTCAGTTGAGACCGGGTCGCTACCCGGAACAGTGGCAATCCCTACGACGAGACGCCGGGATCGACGCACTGTTTTGCCAGCCCTCAGAACAAAGCGATCCTTGTAATACCAGGTTTCGCGTTTCACGTCGCTTCGGTTATACTCCAGCCTAGCTAGCCTGCCGGATTTTTTCATTTGGCGCATCGAAATGCGCCGTATATCTTCGAAGCACGAAAAGCCAACTAAGAGAGTTTTCCGTGCGCCCGACCAGGCGAGACGAGTTTTTGTCGTGCAGGATAACGACTCGCTTTTAACTTTATTAAAATCGCTTGCATCGCCCAAACGGGCGATAAACATGCGAGCGATGGAACGACATTCCCAACCTCCCCGGGGGAAGGTTAAAAGACAGGTTCGAGCACATCAGGGCCGGTTTTCTCTGGCTCCCTTCAACTTGGTTGAGGATGCGCTCCCTGTGGCGAAGTTGGCGCGTTAGAAGCGCCAGAACCGCAGTCAGGGTTTCTGTTGAACAGTTTAAATGATCGTCGTGCTCTCGAGGGAGTAAGTCCAAACTGGGACGCTCGCGAGCGGGACGTGCAAAAAACTCACGCACCGCCGGTTGGCAATCTATTTGCAGACTCGCCTAAGCCGCGGCCAAAAATTTCCACTGAACAAACCGCAGTGGGACGTCTAATCGTCTCACTTATCTCGCGTAAAGCACGCGCCTCGCTCTTCGAGCTAGATGGCAAGCCTGTTTCGCGCAACTCGCATTTTAAAAGAATGCTCGACCCCGGAACCAGCAGACGGCGTGGCATAGGGAGCTGAAGTCAACAGCCTACTCTTCCACACGGGCAAAATAAGTATGAAGTCTTGCGGCGGGCATTCCAGGAGACACAGGTCACAACATGGCAAAAGAATTAATCGTCAGCCTTAACGGACGCGAAAAGAAGATCGCAATCATCGAGGATGATCAGGTCACTGAGTTTTACATCGAGCGTGGTGAAGACAATCAGGGCATTGTCGGCAATATCTACAAAGGCCGCGTAATGCGCGTTCTGCCGGGCATGCAATCGGCTTTTGTAAACGTCGGTTTGGAACGCGACGCTTTCCTCTATGTGTCTGACTTCTTTGACGAAGAGGAAGAGTTTGAACGTATCGTCATCGACAAGGCGAAGAAAGGCGAAGCCGATGCAGGGCGAGCGGCCGCTGAACTAATCGCCCTCGGTCGCGTCGAACGCGAACATCACATCGAAGCCACACAAGAGCGGACTGAGCCACTTCGTGAGGCGGAAGTAGAGGCTGTAGTTGGTGAGGTGCCTCTGGTGGCGACCGAGCAACTCGCCGAGATCTCGGATCCTGGTCGCCGGCGTAGTCGGCGCGGCCGCCGTCGCGGACGGGGGAGAGATGGTCAGGAAGCTCCGGTCGAGCAGGCAGCGACCAGCGCTGCGTACGTTGAAGAGGAAGAGATCATCACACCGTTTGTCGAGACTGACCCTTCGATCCAGAGGATTATCGACGAAGAGGAAACCGCCGCAGTAAACGGCGAGATGTTTAAAGATGCCCGGTTGCAGGAGCGGATATTCAATCAGATTCATGCCGTCGAGTTCAATTTCGATGATGATTATGGTAACGCGGAAGTTGGCTCGGTGCTGCCGTCAGGCGGCTATCAAGATCCTTCATTCCAACGAATCGATGATGGTGAGGACACCAGCGATCAGGGGCGAATAATTATGCGCGCACCCGAAACGATTGCGGCGCACGTGCAGAGCTTTGTTGATACTGTCGACGGACAAACACTGCCTGGTGTTACTTTTCAACGTATAAGTGACGATGAGGAAGCCGAACAGGTGAGGACTCCTGCGGCAATTGATGCCGAAGCGGATGATGAAACGGAAGCACCGGGATTTGCCGCGCGAGCCGTAGAGAAGATTGTCAGCGTGGCGCGGCGGAAGGCCGGAACTCGAAAGCCGGCGGCAAGTAAGAGCACTAAGACCAGAGCCGCAAGTAAGAAAGTTCCGACGAAGAGACGCGCCAAAGGCTTGACCGATAACGCGGTTGATTCAGGGTCCCCAGACGAGACGAGAGCAAACACTGCTCTGGAAGATTCGGAAGCTCGCGTTACTGGGAATCCCTCTCGCGGTGAGTTCGCGACGCGACGAGGGGGCAGAAGGCGACGGCGTCCCCCGTCCAAGGCAAGTACCACCGGGAGCGCCGACCAGGCCGTTCCCGCCAACGGGCAGGATGAAGAGAAAGGGACCTCGACAGTTATCACGCCGGTTGAGGAAGCGAGGCCTGCTAGTCCCCTGGAGAAGCCCGCGGTTCCCGAACCAGCTGCTCGCGACCGGGAGCAGGGTGCTCGCAATAATCCTCGCTCTCAGCGAAGAGATCGGCCCCAACCAACGATTACGGATCTGCTGGACGAAGGACAGGAGATTCTCGTCCAGATCGCTAAGGAACCGATTGCCAAGAAGGGCGCCCGCATCACTTCTCATATCGCGCTGCCGGGTCGTTTTCTAGTTTACATGCCTACGGTGGAACATGTGGGGGTCTCTCGGAAGATCGAATCGGACAGTGAGCGACACCGGCTGCGGAAACTAATCCAGATGCTCCGAGCGGAAGAGGATATTCCGTCGGGTGGTTTCATCGTGCGCACAGCCGGTGTAGGCATCAGCGAAGGGGATTTGCGCGAAGACGTGCGATACCTGGTAAGAACCTGGCTGGACATTAGAGCGGCCGCCGAGAAATCGAAGCCGGCCTCCCTCGTGCATCGCGACCTCGATCTGGTCCAGCGCATCCTGCGCGACCAGTTGTCGGATGATTTCTCCGCAATTCGAGTAGACTCCGAAGAGGAGTATGCGCGCATCGTGGAGTTTGTGCATCGGATTCAGCCACGCATGGTAAAACGCGTCAAGCTTTACACGAAAGACCAGCCAATCCTGGAGGCCTTCGGCGTGCAGGTTGAGATTGATAAAGCCATCAAGCCGAGAGTCTGGCTAAGGTCCGGAGGCTATCTGGTAATCAACCAAACTGAAGCGTTGGTAGCCATTGACGTCAACACCGGCAAGTTTGTGGGCCGCGGCAGCGGCCGTTTGGAAGACACAATCACGCGGACCAATCTCGAAGCAGTTGACGAAATTGTCCGGCAGATTCGTTTGCGCGATCTGGGCGGAATCATTGTGCTGGATCTGATCGATATGGAGGAGCGGCGCAATCGCACGCGGGTTATGCAAGCCTTGCAGGATGCGCTGCGTCATGACAAGTCGCCTACGAAGGTTTTATCTTTTAATGATTTTGGTTTGGTAATTATGACTCGCAAGCGGGTCAAACAGTCTTTGGAAAGAACCCTGTGTGCTCCCTGTCAATACTGTCAGGGCGCCGGCCTGATCAAATCTCCCCAGACCGTGTGCTACGAGTTGCTCGAGGAATCCCGGCGTCTGGGAAAAGCCATAAATGGCAACAAGGCCAACAAACAAGCGACGCTGCGTATCAATCCTGAAGTCGCACGAGCGCTGCGCGGCCAGGAACGAGACGTGTTGAATGAGATCGAAGAATACCTCGGCCCGGTGGACATTAACAGTGATCCCACGGTTCACCAGGAGCAGTTCGATTTCGCCTTCATCTAAACATTGACGCGCACTGGTGTCGATTCACTGGCATCGGACTGGAGCGACTGATCCCGGTGTATGTGGCGGTAAAGAATGTCGCGCTGTTGCGGGATAAAGCCGGCTTCGCGGATCAGGTAGCGAAGCATTTTCTCATCTGCTCGATTGTGTGCCCCCGCCGCCGAAACTACGTTCTCTTCAATCATGATCGAGCCCATATCATTTGCCCCAAAACGAAGGGCCACCTGTCCCAGCTTCAAACCCTGGGTCAACCACGATGATTGGAAATTCTCAATGTTATCGAGAAATACCCGCGAAACGGCCAGCATCTTGAGATAGTCGATGCCGGTTGGCTCGTCCTTGATGCGCCGGCCCAGCGCGGTGTTCTCTCGCTGAAAGGTCCAGGGTATGAAGGCGGTAAACCCGCCAGTCTCATCCTGCAGTTCTCGGATGCGCTGCAAGTGGCGCACTCGATGCTCTACCGTGTCGCCAATGCCAAACATCATCGTGGCGGTTGATCTCAGACCCACTCGATGCACGGAGCGCATGACTCCCAGCCACTCATTGGTGGTGCACTTGGTAGAAACGCGCTTGCGCACTTCGTCATCCAGAATCTCACCACCACCGCCCGGTAAACTGTAGAGACCAGCATCCTTCAAACGTGACATTATCGTCTCGTAATCCAGTCCCGAGATCAGGTGGATGTTATGAATCTCCGGAGGCGAAAAACAGTGGAGTTGGAACTCCGGATACTTTGCGTGCAGCGTGCGCAGCAAGTCCTCATACCACTTGATACCGAAATCCGGGTGCAGTCCACCCTGCATCAGCACACCGGTGCCGCCGAGCGCGATCGTTTCGTCGATTTTCTCGCAAATCTCGTCGAGAGTGCGGACGTAAGTATCGGGCGCTCCGGGCCGGCGATAGAAAGCACAGAAGGTGCAGACAACGTTGCAGACGTTGGTGTAGTTGATATTGCGATCGATGATGTAAGTGACGATGTTATCCGGATGTCTGCGCCGGCGAATTGTGTCAGCCGCCAAGCCGATTGCCGCGATATCATGCGACTCCAGTAAGGCTGTGCAATCGTCAGCAGTCATTCTCTCGCCTGCCAGCACTTTGTCCATTATTGATTGAGTGGCTGAGGACATGGATATAGTCTATTGCTTAGCTTGGCAATTCGCAAAACGACGACTGCTAAGAATACTTTAATGGCTTTACTTGTTCGATCAACCGGTGTTTGTACGCCAAATCAAAGTACAGCTTCATCCCCTGCTGCATCGGTTGGTCAATGTGGAAAGTAATGTCGTCGGCAAGATATTCCTTCAGCTCATCACGCGCCAGAGGGATCTCACGTTCATATTGGGAAAGAATTTCCTCAATTTGCTCGAGCCCCTCGTCCCTGGCGGCGGCGAAATCAATAGCCGATACTCTCGATAAGTCTTTATTGCCCACGGCCCAAACGGCGAATACGAAACCAAGACCGGTATATTCACGCCACAGGCCCGCCATATCGACGATGCGTAGATCATCTCTGGCGAAGCTCATTGCCGGGTCACCAATGATTAATGCGGCATCATTATCTGTCAGCATGAGTTCCAGGTTGGGCGCTGAAGTCTCCCACTTCGGCTCTACACCGAGAAACTCAAGAAAGATAATCTTCATCAGCGCAGAGGACGTGCGTGAGGACTCGTCCAGCGCGACTGAGCGGACTTCCCTGAGATCGTGGATTCTGGTCACCAGAACTACGCTGCGAACATTTCCCTTCGCTCCCACGCATACATCGGGAATCAGTGAGACTTCCGGTATGCGCTGATATTCGATGACCGGAATTAGCGCCGCTTCAACCGCCCCCTGCTCCAGAAGTTCTGCACAACGGGCCGGAACAGGATCCGTTAGACTTACTGTCCCCTTGCGTGAGCCCTGAAGAAAACTCCAAATGAGCGGAGCGGAGTTCAGATAACTCGAGGCCGCCAGTCGCGGTAAGTTTTCTTGCGTAGAAAAAGAATTTATGGCTGTCTCCGCTGCGATCTACTTGTTTAAGGGAACGTGTTTGATGCTAACGCAGCGGTAGGTATCGCTGCAAGAAGTGGTGTTGGGTGGACCAAGAGCACACGTTGACACCATTCGCGAGCGACAACTACTATGCCCGCGTTGCAATTCTGGTAAACCTCTATGCGTATCTACGATGTGAGCGTTCGGCTTTCCGAAATAACACCCACCTATCCGGGCGATCCTGGAATTGAAATCAGAAGTTGGAAATCGCTGGCCGACGGCGACTCTGCCAACGTCTCAATCCTTCACCTGGGCGCGCATTCCGGAACGCACGTCGATGCACCTGCGCATTTCATCGCCGGCGCCGGCCGGGTAGAGTCGTTGCCCCTCGAAGCTCTGATTGGTGAAGCTCAGGTAGTAGAGGTGCCGGAGAATATCATGACGATTGACGCGAGTTTTGCGGCCGCTCATTGCCAGCCCGGCCGTGAACGCATTCTCTTTAAAACTCGCAACTCCGACTTCTGGGCAGGGGATAATCCTGTCTTTCGCAGTGACTTCACGCATATTGATTTAGGCGCGGCTGAGTATCTTGTTAGTCAAGACGCCAAACTGGTGGGAATCGATTATCTTTCCATTGAGCGATTTAAATCAAAAACGCACGAGACACATCTGGCCCTGCTCGCAAAAGGAATTGTCATTCTGGAAGGCCTGGATCTGCGAGGGGTTGACGCGGGCATTTATGAATTGATCTGCCTGCCGCTCAGAATTGCCGGCGGAAGCGGGGATGGTTCACCGGTGCGCGCTGTATTACGAACTCTTGAGTAACAGGCTGGCCGTTGCGGGCCATAGACCGCCGCAAACGAACAATGCAGAATGATCCCGGTTACCGTGAACGCGTTTACGAAATCGTCCGCACTATTCCGCTCGGCCGCGTCATGACCTACGGGCAGCTCGCAGAAATACTCGGTGAGGGCTACACGCCGAGAACGGTCGGCTTTGTGATGCATTCGTCAGGCGACCCGACTCCCTGGCACCGAGTAATCAATGCGCAGGGCGCCTGCTCGACCGGAAGAGTTGTTCTGCCCCACGATAAGCAGCAGCGAATTTTAGAAGCCGAAGGCGTGATTTTTAATGAACGCGGGCGGTGCGATTTGAAGAGTTACCTCTGGATTCCTGAGACCGAGAAGAGCGAGTTAGCACTTAAAAACACCCTCTTCGCGAAAGGCACTCTGCAAAGGACAAAAAAATGAGTTCAAACTTGCCCGATCGAAGCGCGCCCTATGCTGTCAGTCCACCACGCTACTCAGTTGCCCACCAGATGGTCACTACGGCGTTCGAGCTGCCGAATTACCGCATCACGCAAAACCTGGGTGTGGTGCGCGGAATCGTGGTTCGCTCGCGCAATATCTTCGCAACGATTGGAGCCTCACTGCAAACTATCGTCGGTGGAAACATCACAGTGTGGACGAAACTATGTGAAGACACGCGCGCCGACGCTTTTGACATCATGATTCAGCACGCCACGGAAATTGGCGCCAACGCGATTGTCGGCGCGCGCTATGACACCACCGAGCTTTCCACCGGAGTCACCGAGGTACTGGCTTATGGCACTGCTGTTATCGTAGAGCCGGCTGACTCAGGCGGAAGCTACCGTTCATGAACAGTGAGAGACTCACCGCTCGTCAGGTCGAACGGATCCAGAAGGCTCTTGAGACAGTTCCCTTTGCCAAGCTGTTAGGGATTGAACTGGAGGATGTGGCCCCAGGCACAGCCACGCTCGGTTTTGACATCAGAAACGATCTGAAACAAAACAATGGCGTGGTCCACGGAGGCGCTATTGCTTCGCTAGTTGATACGGCCACCGCCTTCGCGATCATTTCTCTGCTTCCGCCCGACGAGAAAGCAACGACCGCCGACCTAACCATCAGCTATCTCAGACCGCTCAGAAACGGCCGGGCCCACTCCACTGCACGGGTGCTTCGCGCCGGCCGGCGCCTCATCGTGGTTTCGGCCGAATTGGTTGATGATGCCGGAAACCTCATTGCGACAGCACTTACAACCTACATCAAGATTTGATGCCAAACCAACTCAAGCCGCGCTAACTTGCAGGTTAGGAATCCTAATCAAACTGCACCAGTACTCAAGTAGTGGGTCATCACGCGCTACTCAATGCTTCACGACCTCATAGACAGCCTTTATCAAGCTAGGTACAATACGGTTGACCTTCCACCCCCGTGCCTTATGGTCCCGCCCCTTGGAAAGAAGCCATCATTGAATCAATCGGTTTTGTAAATTCATGCATTCGCTTTATCACTCTCTGTTGGCCCAACACCACAAGCAGTTGACACCCATTCGCTGCGCGGATTCGACGATCGCCCAACTCCACCGTTACTTCGAAGAAGTGGTGCTCGAGAATAATCTGAGCGCCCTGGTGATCGAGAGTTTGCCTGTTTCTTCATCCCGCTCTGCCAGAGAAGTTGCCCGGGTGAAAGACCTCTCTCGGGTTGCCCAAAACACTTTTTTGTTCTTGCGCCCGGAAGATGCGCTTTCGAGATCAGATTTAACCAACGCCAGAGACCCCGTAAACCTGGCCGTTTTAGACCAACAGGGACAGGAGAACTGTGAACGGTTTGTCATCATCGCCGACGCTCGCTTCGCAGCTATGCTGGCCTCCGTGGCGCCGGACGATGGTGCGGAGGACCAGGCAGATAGTTTGGTCATCTGGACGTTTGAGCCCGATGTGGTTTACTCAGCTCTTGAGTATTTAATGGCCAGGGTGACGGCCGAACATCCCTATGCCGCCCAGCCCTTCGCACAGGCGGTGCGCGCCTCCACGCCCAAAGCGACCTCGCTTCATCTCACTCTGGGTGTCACCACCAAGCTTGCCCGTTTATTGCAAGAGCAGGCCGAACGTGAGATTGCAGTTAACCGCATCGCCACAGCCATTAGAAACTCGCTCGACCTGGACGGAGTTATGCAAACCGCCGCGGATGAAGTCGGCCGTGCGCTCAACGTCAAATATTGCGCGGTGCGAGTGAATGGTGAACTAGTTGGAAGTGAGATGACTAAGCGTCATTTTCGAGCCGATGTCAGCATGGAGACTTCTGATGTTGAATTTTCAGGTGATCTCCAAACGATCGGCAAGACGCTCGCAACGCTACCCGAGGTGCAGATTGTGGACGGTGATCATCCTCGGATTGAGTCACGCTTTGCAGACGCTATCGTCCCATTGATTTACCAGGGCGGGCTGGAGGGGTTTCTGCTGGTACGGACAGACGACCCTGCTCGCGTTTGGGCCGACAACGAACTCATGTTGTTGCGCACCGTTGCCGATCAGCTCACGGTGGCGGTTAATCAGGCGCGCTTGTTTGCCCAGATGCAACAACTGGCGTTAACTGATGAGCTCACTGGCTGCTTCAACCGTCGCTGGTTTGAGATGCAGTTTGACCGAGATCTCCAGATGGCTAATCGGATTGGTCTGCCACTCTCACTGATCGTCCTGGACCTCGACAACTTCAAGGAGATTAACGATGGCGCAGGCCACGAGACCGGCGACCTGGCATTGCGTCTGCTCGCGGGCTGCGTGCGAGCCAATCTGCGCGCCGTAGACACCGCAGTCCGCTTCGGTGGGGATGAGTTTGTTGTGATCCTTCCCCAGGCAAATATTCAGGGTGCGCTAATCGTGGCCGAACGCCTTCGCAGCCGCGTGGAGCAAATCGAGGTGCCCGGATTTGGGAGGCTGAGTGCATCCCTGGGACTCGCCACCTTCCCCGTACATGGCTCAAGCCGGGACACTCTCATGCTGGCTGCTGATCGCGCCCTTTATGATTCCAAGCAACTCGGCCGCAATCGAATCAGCACGCCTCAAGGCGATTTCCAAGACCATGCCCACAAAGTCCTCGCTTGATGTTGAACCCAAGGCTGACCTCATTCAAAAATATAGCCGCATCCGCATTGCCAATTGGCGATTTCCGATTGCCAATTGCCGGTTATCAAAACCCTAAGTCGGCCCCCTTCGCAAAATTGGTAATTGGCAATTGGAAATCGGCAATGTCTCTAGCGTCTGGCGTCTCGACGCGAAATCGAGCATCATAAAGCTTCAAGGCTTGCAAAAGATTTTGCCGGATTGCGTCGTGCGCCAGCTCATGAATGACCTGCGAAAATTTGCCCGATATTTCCTTCCCTACAAGACCTCGCTGATCACCGGCATTCTTTGCATATTCGCCAGTGTAGTCTTCAGCCTGGCCATTCCAATCTTCGTCGGCCAGGCGGTGGATGAAAACTGGACCGACGTCTCCTGGTCTAAGTTGACTGTGTCGGCGCTAAAAGTGCTGGGCGCAAGTGTGGCTAGCGGCACATTTCTGTTTCTCCAACGCCGCATCCTGATTGGCATGTCACGTCACGTCGAATACGACTTGCGGCGGGATTTTTACGCCCATCTCATCGATCAACCGCTCGCTTTTTTCCAGGAACATCGCACCGGCGATCTGATGGCTCGAGCGTCCAATGATCTGGCGGCCGTGCGCCAACTGGCCGGTCCGATGATCATGTACACGCTGCAGACGATCCTCGTGGTTCTGCTGGTGCTACCTCTGATGCTGATGATCAACTGGTGGCTCACACTGCTCCTGTTTGCGACCATGCCTTTGGTATCGTTGACGGTTAAGTTCTTCGGACAACAAGTCCACGTCCGTTTCGAAAAGATCCAGGAGTTCTTTGCCCACATTACGGCGCGCGCACAGGAGAACTTTACCGGTGTTCGCGTGGTGCGAGCCTATGCGCAAGAAGGAGCAGAGATTGAGGCCTTCAACGAATTGAACAGGCAATTCGCGGAGAAAAACCTCAGCCTGGTCAGGATCGATGCGTTAATGCGGCCCTTGATGACGTTTCTGATCGGAATCGGTTTTGTTCTTATTATCTGGGCCGGGGTACCGCTGGCAGTTCGAGGAGAGATCACGGTCGGCGAGTTCACCGTCTTCAATATGTACCTGATGCGCCTCATCTGGCCGTTGATCGCGCTCGGATACGTAGTGAATCTCTACCAGCGGGGTACGGCGAGCTTAAAGAGGATGAACATGATATGGGCGATCAATCCGGCAATCGGCGACGCTTCTGGAGTCCAGCAGCAAAAACCGATTGCCGGTGAGATTGAGTTTCGCAACCTGACATTTGGCTACCGTCAAAACGATGAGCCGTTACTGCGTGACATCAATCTACAAATACCGGCCGGTCAGTCGGTCGCCTTCGTCGGACGAACCGGAAGCGGCAAATCCACTCTGGTTAACCTCATCCCACGATTAATCGAAGCTCCGGAGAACACCGTCTTTATCGACGGCGTTCCGGTACGGGATTATTCACTCGCGCAACTGCGTTCGAGCATTGGCTATGTTCCGCAAGAAACTTTTCTCTTTAGTGATTCTCTCGCGGACAACATCGCTTTTGGGGTCGAGAGAGCTGAACGCGCCGAGGTCGAGTGGGTGGCCGAGATGGCGGGGCTGACAGACGATGTTAAGAGTTTTCCCGACGGCTTCGACACTTTGGTGGGCGAGAGAGGGATCACTCTCTCAGGAGGTCAGAAGCAAAGGACAGCCATCGCCCGCGCCGTTTTGCGCGAGCCGAAGATACTAATCCTCGACGACGCATTGTCTTCAGTCGATACCTATACGGAAGAGAAGATACTGGGACGACTGCGAGGCGTGATGCGCGATCGCACCAGCCTGATTGTTTCGCATCGCGTCTCGACGGTACGTGACGCCGACCGGATTTGTGTGCTCGACGAGGGACGGCTTGTCGAGCAGGGCACACATCATGAGCTGTTGGCGCTGGGCGGTGAATATGCTGATCTTTACGAGCGACAATTGCTTGAGGAGGAACTGGCCGCAACCTAGTCATTGCCAATTGCCGATTGCCGATTGCCGTTTCTGTGTGATCGGTTCTTGATTTCAAATTGGCAATCGGCAAACGGCAATTGGAAATAAACCGATGTCGACCGCCGCAAAACAATTTCACGAGGAAGAAGCAATCGGAAAGACCTACGACTTTCAGATTGCCCGCCGGCTGCTGAGATATCTCAGGCCTTACCTGCCCAAGCTGATTCCTGCACTGATTCTCACCCTGGTACTTAATCTCCTGGGTGTTCTGCAGCCGAAATTTACTCAATATGCAATCGACTGGCACATCCTGCCGCGAATGACTGACGGTCTGATGTTGCTGGTAGGTTTGTTCTTTGGCGTTCAATTCCTGCGGTTCCTATTTTCCTACCTGCAGGCTGTTTTGCTTAACACCGTGGGGCAGTACGTGATGTTTGACATCCGTCGCGAACTCTACGACAAGCTCCAGCACCAGGAAGTGGCCTACTACGATCGCAACCCCGTGGGCCGCATTATGACGCGGCTTACGAATGATGTTGATTCGCTGAACGAACTCTTCACATCAGGCGTGACGGACGTGCTCGGCGATGTAGTTATGATCGTGGCGATCATCGGCGTGATGTTGTGGATGGACGTGCGCCTAACATTGGTGACGTTGTTGACTGTACCGATGCTGTTTGCGGCCACCACCTGGTTTCGCAAAGGCGCGCGTCGCGGTTATGACATGGTCAGGACGCGAATTGCGCGCATCAACGCTTTTCTTCAGGAGCATTTCGCCGGCGCGCAAACCGTGCAAATCTTCAACGCTGAAGGAAAGTCCCTGCAAAAGTTCGATGCGATCAATGGCGATTATCGCAAAGCCAATATTGATACGATTTTCTTTTATGCAGTCTTCTTCCCCTTAGTCGATTTCATCGGCGCCGTAGGGATTGCCTTAGTAATTTGGTACGGCGGTTATCGAGTCATGAATGGGGCGCTGACCCTGGGCGCACTCGTGGCTTTTATTCAATATTCGGGCTTTCTCTTCCAACCGATACGCGATATTTCCGATAAGTACAACGTGCTGCAAGCGGCGGTGGTGGCTTCGCACCGCATCTTCAAGACTCTGGATCTGCCGGTGGCTATCAAGAATCCCGGGACTCCGCTTAAGTCCGGCCGGGCGCAAGGCTACGTCGAGTTTCAGAATGTTTGGTTCGCCTACAAAGATGAAGACTGGGTGCTGAAAGACGTCTCCTTTGCCGTTAGTCCGGGGCAGTCAGTGGCGCTCGTCGGTCATACCGGCTCAGGTAAGACGACAATCACCAACCTCTTGATGCGCTTCTACGACATCCAGCGCGGACGCATACTGCTGGACGGGGTGGATCTTCGCGATTGGGACCTGCAAACTCTGCGCGAAAACTTCGCAGTCGTGCTCCAGGACATATTTCTTTTCAGCGGCACGGTGGAGAGCAACATCCGTCTGGGACGTGAGACTATTTCTGACGAACGAGTGACTTGGGCCGCAAACGAAGTGCACGCCAACAAGTTCATCGAACGCTTGAAAGACGGCTACAAAGCTGAAGTAAAAGAGCGGGGCGCGGGACTCTCGGTTGGTCAAAAACAGTTGATTTCCTTTGCTCGCGCGCTGGCATTTGATCCCGCTCTGCTGATTCTCGACGAAGCCACCAGCTCCATCGACACTGAGACCGAGCAATTGATCCAGCAAGCCATCGAGCGCGTAATGCGGGATCGCACGGCGATCGTAGTGGCGCACCGGCTGTCGACTGTGCAAAGAGCGGATCAAATCATCGTGCTTCATCACGGCAAGATTCGCGAACAAGGCACGCACCAGGAACTGCTGGCGCAGCGCGGGCTCTACTGGATGCTGTACAAGCTTCAGTATGCCGATGGTGCCCGATCGGAACCTGTCACCCTCCCAACCGACGAAGAAGAGTCGGCGCCGGCTAGCCGGCTGCAGTTCAGCGAGTAGTTCTCAGGGCTCAAGGTGTACGTACTTATTGTTAACCACAAAGAGCTGCGAGCTGAACTTTCAACCAGCCTGCGATAGCAGGGGACAGCATACAGAAAGAATCAAAGACCGAATTACAATTGCGATCAGGAAAATGCTCATGAGATCAAAAACCAAAGTGCGTCTGGGTTCATTTTTGGCGATTCTTCTGGTGTCCTTGCTGTCATCGCAAACTGCGGAACTAAGGAGCGAGCAGAATCCCGGTTTGCAGTTTGCAATCTCGTTTCCCGACGCGAGTAACAAAGAGCCGCTTGATGGAAGGATGCTCCTGCTTATCTCCGCGGACAACTCTCGTGAGCCCCGCTTTCAAATCAGCGAGGACCTGACCACCCAACAGGTGTTTGGGATTGATGTGGAAGGACTGAAACCCGGTCAGGAAGCCATCGTGGGCGCGAACGCGTTCGGTTATCCAGTGCGGAATCTTGCGCAAGTGCCTGGCGGCGATTACACGGTGCAGGCGCTGCTCCATCGCTATGAAACATTCAAGCGATCTGATGGTCACACCGTGAAACTGCCCATGGATCGCGGTGAAGGCCAGCAATGGAACCGCGCCCCGGGAAATCTCTACAGCACTCCGCAAAAGATAACTATCGATCCGCAGAAGTCAGACACGATCAAGATACTCCTGGACAAAGTGATTCCAGCCATCGTGCCTCCGAAAGACACGAAGTACATCAAGCACGTGAAGATGCAGAGCAAGCTGCTCTCTGGTTTCTGGGGCCGGCCCATGTATCTGGGCGCTAATATCCTGCTGCCCGAAGGTTTCGATTCGCATCCCAACGCTCGCTATCCCG
Organism: Acidobacteriota bacterium; assembly: GCA_030859905.1. Taxonomy (GTDB): domain Bacteria; phylum Acidobacteriota; class Blastocatellia; order Pyrinomonadales; family Pyrinomonadaceae; genus PSRF01. Next base: position 17,047 of record JALZJF010000241.1, on the reverse strand, counting down.
TGGTCATCTTCCACGGTCACTTCGCTGCCGACTTTGGCGGCTTTCGCGAGACGCCTCCCGATCCGAACTTGAAACCTGAGTACAGCGATCGATTCAAACTGGAAGGCTATAACAAGATCGTTCAGGAGCAGGCCCACCAGTTTTATAAGGAATGGACGAGCCCGAATTTCCCGCGCATGATCATCATCGAGATTCAGCATGCGAACCCTTACTACGACGACTCATACGCGGTGAATTCGGCAAACCTCGGCCCTTACGGCGACGCAATCACTTACGAACTGGTGCCTTTTATCGAGAAGCAATTTCGCGGCATCGGAAAAGGCTGGGCGCGTTTTATGTATGGCGGCTCGACCGGTGGCTGGGAAGCTCTGGCGGCACAGATCTTTTATCCCGACGAGTATAACGGCGCCTGGGGCGCCTGTCCGGATCCGATAGATTTCCGCGCCTATACCGTGGTTAACATCTACCAGCACAAAAATGCTTACCGTGCCGACAGCAAGTGGAAACAAACCCCTCGCCCGGGCAAACGCAACTACCTGGGGGAGTTGGCCGCAACGATCGAGGAGATGAACCACATGGAACTGGCTCTCGGAACAAAGAGCCGTTCGGGTGGCCAGTGGGACATTTGGGAGGCGGTGTATTCACCTGTTGGTAAGGATGGTTATCCCAAACCGATTTGGAACAAGCTTACCGGCGAGATCGACCCGGCGGTCGCGGCCCATTGGCGCGAAAATTACGATCTGGGCCATATTCTCAAGCGCGATTGGAGCAGGATCGGACCAAAGTTGGCCGGCAAGCTGCACATCTACGTGGGCGAGGCCGACAACTATTTTCTTAATGACGCCGTGTATTTGGTGGAGGACTTTCTCAAGACTACAAAGAACCCACACTACGACGGCGAGGTGGATTATTAAACCCAGAGCCGAGCACTGCTGGAATGGCGACCACACCCGGCCCAACGCAATCTCTCGGCTCAGATACCACCAGTTTTACGCACCAAAGATCATGGCTCGCATTTTAAAGAGCGCGCCTCCTGGAGCGGACCTAAAGAGCTGGCGATACTAGAAGACCAGCGAAATGTCGCAAGCTCCCAAAAGAAAAGCGGGCCCCTGCGGCCCGCTGATTGATGCATGAATATGCTGCTGTCGTCAGCTTGGGTTACGTTCCAGGACCGGTTCGTAGTTGCCGGCGGCAGACCGCATGCTGGCGGCGGGCGCCGCTTGAGAAGAACTTTTGTCCGAAAGATCGGCGCCTACCAAATCGCGAATCTTGCGAATCAAGGCAGGCAAAACGACTGTCTGCGCGGTTGTTGAGAGTTCTTCGACTAGACGATCGCCGAGAGAACCCACCTCCTGATGCAAGCGATCAAATGCCCTTGTTTCCTTTAACCGCTCCAGTAAACCAGGACCCTGGTCCTTGCCGTTGGCCTCATCGGCGGCCTCAAGACTAGCCGATAAGGGCGTGTAAGACCGGCCAGTTATTGGCTGGCTGGCATAAGCATGGTGTTCCGAGGAAACAAATCTGTCCGATTGCGACCGCGCCCGTTTAAACGCGGAAGTAATACAATAACCTACGCAGAAACCAACGCCGGCCGCTCCCAAGCTCCAGGCGACGGGACGTTTCTTAACTTGTTCACGCCAATCGAGCGCGTCCTTGACGGTTTCGTATTGTTGCACCACTGTCTCCTTAATTTCAGTTACGGTTTGGGTGATGGAATCCCGAGCTTCCTCCATCCGAAGCTGAAGTTCTTCTTTTGAGAAGTCTTCTTCCATGACCTCGGGTGCCCGAGCTAAACCTAGAGTTCGTTCTTCAGCCATTGCTTGTCCTTTCTCAGTTCCTCTACCGTCTTGTTAGGTACCAGGTCCTGATGAGCCAGACGGTTCTTCACTGTCAGAACAACGATGCCACCTATGACCAAGTAAAAGACGCCAGTCAGTACAAAGCCCAGGGCGTATTGGGCTGCCTGGCTAAGATTCGCGCTCGCAAAAAGTGTCGAGACTGCGAACGCGACGGCCACGTTGAGCAGCGCAAAACCCACTGCCGAGACAATGCCCCCAACTGCGATTGCAATCCCGGCACGTGCGTAGGCGTTTGCTTCCTCTTTAAGTTCGACCTTAAGCAAACTCAGCTTGGTGTCGAAGAGTTGCATAACGTCATCGCCAAGTCTTCCCACTAACGACGGCAAACTGTCGGTTTCGGGTTTAAGCGACGAGTCTCTTGGAATTGTAACAGCGGTTGATGGAGTTGCCATCTGTCCCTCCTCAGTTTCAGTGCGGCCATAGGTGGCGTAGTTTCTGCGATCGAAACTACTGACGTCTGCCGCGAAGAATCAGCCCGAGCACGAGTCCCGCCGCCGCAGAAATCAAAATCGCTTGACTTGGGTTCTTTCGCGCGTATTCCTTGGCGTTTTCTGCTACCTGGCCCAAGTCCGCATTCTGTAAGTCTTTGAGCTTGTCGCCAACGACTGAGACTTTGTCGCTCACGTAATCTTTCGCCTGGGTGGCAGCTTCGGAAATCTTTTGACCGTAATCCTGCGCGGTCTGAGAGAGTGCTGTGGCCGTACCGGTGCTGCCGGCGCCGGTGCTACCCGAGCCATAGGTGCTGGAGCCGATGCCCCCGGAGCCAGTGCCCGCGCCTGTACCTGTATTTGTTGCCGGGGAGTTCGGATTAAAGCCTTCTCGGTTTTGTGACATGTCGAAAATTCTCCTTTTCAAAGCTAGTAATGAACCGACGGCTTCCGCTTTTGCTTCAGCGCGCGATCCGCAAAGTTATGGAAGAGCATCGAGCAATAAACGTGCCGATCATCTTAAGGTGGAATCTAGGCAACTCTACCTACATTAAATGAAACGTTTGAGGCGAGGGGGTCATTTCCTTGTTGTGAAAAGGTACAAGCCTTCGATCACTAAAGATCGGGAATCATACAAAGCGAGTAATGTGGAGTGGAGGTACTGAGTCAGTTTGATTCCAGAAGTTCAGATTCAACCTTCAGGTTGTCGTTTCCCTGCCCCAAACTAGAGTTTGATGAATTTTGATGAAACTCTAAACTGACCCACTTCCGCGGGGTGGAGGTGGGCTTGACAGTGCGACAGCCGCCGTGGTAAGTAAGTACTTACTTTGTAACGCGACAAATGGATTCTCAAGAACGAATTGTGACGAAGAACATTATCAATCTTGACCATCAGCCGGCGCCGGCCTGCGGCGGGCGCATGGCTGGGGACGAACGACGACTGCAAATCCTGCGGGTCGCAGTAAGTCTTTTTGCCCATGAGGGTTTTCGCGGTACTACAACCAAGAAAATTGCGCAGGCAGCCGGGGTTTCGGAGGCGATGGTTTTTCGGCACTACGCGAATAAGGAAGAACTCTATACCGCTATTCTCGACCATAAGGCCTGTTCGGGCGATGCGGTCAATCCAGAGCTGATGGTAGCTGAGGCCCTCAAACGTAAAGACGATCGCGCCGTCTTCGAGGGATTGGCTTTTGGCGCCCTTGAACATCATGAGAGCGATCCCGAATTCCAGCGGCTGCTGCTCCACTCAGCGCTGGAAGGTCATGAACTAGCACAGATGTTCTTTGAGAAATTCGTGCGACGAGTTTGCGAGTTTCTGGGAGCTTATATTCGTGAGCGGCAACGGGACGGCGCCATCATTGAGATCGACCCCGCAATTGTGGTGAGGGCGTTCATCGGCATGATAATTCACCACTCGCTCAACAATAATCTTTGGGACCCGCAGCGTCGTTTATTGAGTCTATCGAACGAGGGCGCGGCGAAACATTTCACTGACATTCTTCTGGGAGGAATCAGCACGAAGCGGGAGCTAAAGAAATCACGGAAGGAGCGCAGGGCGGACGCGAGCGGTTCTCCAGTAAAAAGGTAACGGGATGGCTGTGCTGATTCCAGCGCGGGCTGCGCGGACAGAGTCAGGAGTAAGTCGCGTATTCGCTGGTTGAAGGCCAACGCGTTGCCACTCAGCGCGCGCAACTGGAACAGTCAATTCAGGTGGACGTGAGGAATGCTCTGCCAGTAGTGCGGACCGCGGAAGCCAGGTTGCGAGCGGCGGCCGCGGCCCGCGACGCGAGTGAGCAGCAGTATGCCAGCGAACAGAGAAAATTGGATGCCGGACAGTCGACGGTTTTTCTGGTGCTGGAGCAGCAAACGGCCTTAACGACGGCCATCGTCGTGCGTGTGCGATGATCTTGGTCTTCCCGATTCAAGCGGCACCGTACGCGAGAAGGCGGTGGGTTTTGGGGCGAAACCCGCCGCCTTCGCATCTTGAAGGATTGCTGACCAGGAGCACTTCCATTTTTCATTGGTCATTTTCAGATCTCATTTCGTGGTGATTCGTGTTATTTCGTGGATCGCTTGTTTGCCTTAGATGAAAAACGATCCACGAAGTAACACGAACGGACACGAAACAATAGGCGACGAATGGCACATGGAAAATCATGGAAAATGTCTAGTTCTAAAGAAGCGCTTCCAGCATGAAGAAGACGCAAACGCAGCCTAGAATGCAGAGGGCGGCGGCAATGATGTACCACTGAATTAGTTTGGTTCTACACGCGCGGCAACGTGTTCTGGTCCACGCTACAGGCCTGCCGCAAATTGGGCACCTCATTTTACAGTCTCCGAGGATTTCCATCTGAGCTCAATCCACAACGGCCAGTGATCAGACAAAGCGACCTTCTTGTCGATTCCATGGCTAGTGGCTTCCAGCCCGCGCAGCCAAATCCAGTCCAGCTTCAGCTTTATCGGAATCACGAGAATAGTTTGCAGGAAAGTCGACTTACCGTTGGCGAACGGCGTCGTGAAATTTTCGCGAACAAAAAGCTCGGACGTTTTCTTTACCGCGCCAGACTCCCAGGTATTCAAATCACCCAGAATGATCGCGCGCATCTGCTTGGGATAGCGCGCGAGATCCGCCAGCACCGCCTTCGTTTGCTCGATCTTCTTGTCCACCGGAATCCTGTTTTCAGAGTGAACCGAATAGACTCGCAAGGGCGTCCCCCCAATATCGACAGTGGCCCCAATTGCGACGCGCCTTCTACGGCCCGGGCCCGGATGCGGTAAAATAATACGATGAACATCCGTCAGTGGGTAACTGCTCAGGATTGCGACTCCCGTCTCCTCTTCCATCCCCGACCTGGGGGTTGGTGGAGCAGCCCAGGCGTAATATTTGCCGAGTTTCTCAGCAATCGACTTCACAGTGTTCAGGTTGCCGGTTCGTCGCTTATTGCGGTCGACTTCCTGTAGGCCAACGAGGGTCGCACCGGCAATTTCGCTGCCGTGCTTGAGAAGTTTAATCAGTTCGTTCAGCTCTTCGCCGCCACGCCAGCGAATATTGTAGGAAACCACCTTGATGTCGGCCGGGGCTTTCGCTGCATCTGCGAGTGTTGTCGCGCGGCCTGTTTCCAGCAATTCAGGACCAGGCGGGGGCGAGACCTGAGGAAAACCCGTGGTGGCCAATAGAGATGCGCAAAGAAGCGAGAGCAGACTGAATCGCGGGAATACCTTCAATTTAGGACGTCTAATCTCAGGCGTCGTGTTGGCAAGCTCTACGGGAATCCCCTGCATGATAATTGATCAAACTCTTTCACGCCGGCGGGTTGCGCGGGAGCAAGGCGTCGCTCTTTATCGTTTGCGGACCCCGATCGTTGCAGATCGCGAACGATGGGCCTTCATACATCGTGACGCCGGCGTATTCGCCTTTTGCGTTCAGGATGTAGAAATTGATACTAAAGTTAGGAGTCCCTCTGCTGTTAAGAAGTCTCTTCTCAATGGTGTTAGCTTTGATGCGTTTGAGCGCCTCCATGCCGGCATCTTTCGGATGGGCGCCGCGACGCATTTCCTCAACAATCAAGAATGAGCATAGGTTATAGAGGTTTGCTTCGCCCCGTCCGGTTGAGCCGGCCGCGCCCACGCTGCCATCAACATAAAGGCCCGCTCCCAGGATGGGCGAGTCGCCCGCGCGGCCGGGAATCTTCCAGGCCAGACCGCTGGTGGTTGTCACGCCGCAGATTTCACCTCTTGAATTTATGCCGTTGCAGTTGATCGTGCCGTAATAGTGGTCCCGGTCAACCAGTCCCTCGGCGGCCATCTTCAAGCCTTCACGATGCCAGACTTCAGACCTCGTTTTGGGATCGAGATAGTGGGAAGGATCGGTGCGACGCTTCCATTCCAGCCATAACTGCCGCGAGTTCTCAGTGTTGAGATCGTCCTCGATTTTGAATCCCATATTGCGCGCAAACATCTGAGCGCCCTGGCCGACTAGCAAATGATGATCAGTGGTCTCCAGAACTGCTTTTGCAACCAGCGATGGCATGCGCACACCTTCCAGCGATGCCACGGCTCCGGCGCGTTTCTTCGGTCCATGCATGCATGAGGCATCAAGCTGCACTACCCCATCGGCATTTGGCAGTCCGCCGTATCCCACGCTGTCGTCAAGCGGATCCAGTTCACAGATGTTCACGCCGGCAACCACTGCATCCAGCACGTCAGCTCCTTGCGTGATCATGGTGAAAGCTTTTTGCACAGAGGTGACGTTGCCCTCGTGCTTGAAGCGGTTCCCGTTGGCCGAAGCAATGACCAGGGGTTTCACTCCACTCTGAATAACAACGGCAGGGACCTGGCCCAGCGCTGATTTGCCGGCAGCCAGAGTTAGACCCGCCACCGCGCTACTTCGCATGAAGTCACGACGTTTGATCCTTTTCATCATTCCCCCAACCGGGTTAGAGTTCAAACAGTTCAGAGTTCAAGCACTGTAGAGTTCAAGCAGTTCAGAGTTCATCAAGCTTTAGCTTGTTGCTCCGCCGGCATCAAGCAGAGGTTTAGTCGAACGACTAGCGATCCCACTTCTTCCCATAGTCCAGAATGGGGTATTTCTTCCAGAGCATTTTCGCGCGTTCGTACCCAACTTGTTCCAGAAACTCGCGCGCACTTGACCCCGGCCAATCCCGCCAATGCTTTACATATCCGTGGTGCACCGGGTTATGGTGCACGTAATTCAAAGTAGCCAGGAAGTGGCGTTCGGACTTTCATGGCCCGCTCAAAGCAGTTGTGCCACACGTCCACGACGGTTATCCTCTCCGTTCCACGTGAAGGAAGAGCGCCCGTGGAATTGCCCCAACCCGTGGCGCAATTCTTTAATTCGATCAGTTCTAATTAGAGCGTGATAGTGATTCGGGAGTATACACCACGCGTAAATCTGCGAACAAAACTCTTCACAGACTTGAATCACCGATGTTCGCACTCCGTCATCCGTTCAGGAGTGGTGCCGATAACCGCGCGATGCTCGTAACAAGCAGATGAAATCAGGTATTGACGCGATCTCTCAAAATCCAGGTGGGGTGGCGAGTGCCAGGGAAGATGGCGCGACCGACGTAGCGCAAGAGCTTCTTGCTTTTGAACTTCGGTTAGTTTATGCCAGTTGTACATCGAGTCGTGAGGAGCGCGTAATGCGCGCAGCAAGCTAAAGCTTGATGAACTCTAAACTACTTGAGCATGACGCTGAACTGCTTGAGTTATCGGCGGAAGGTTTCCTTAATCCGCTCAGCAGTCTTTGGTCCAATACCGTCGACCAATTCCAAACCGCCGCCGGCGACGAACTTCTTTAATTCATTGAGCGACGAGACTTTGAACTTCTGATGAAGAGTCGCGGCTGTTTTTGGTCCAATTCCGGGGATCTCCAGCAGGTCAAGTACGGTCGCAGGCGTCTCTGTCGTGATTCTTTCCCACGCGTCGAAGGTGCCCCGGTCAAGGAGCTCGACTATCTTTCCGGCAATTGCTTTGCCGACTCCAGGAATGGTCTGCAAGCCAGGGACACCCTCATTTGCGGCGATTGTCTTCAATGGCGTGGGCCATGTCTCGATGGCTTCGCCGGCATTGCGATAGGAGCGCAGACGAAACGGATCATCGCCGCGAATCTCCATCAGTGCCGCCAGGCGGTAGAAACTCCGAGCGATAGCTGCGTTGTCCATGAGCATGTTGCCAAATAGGACCGTAGATGAGAGAGGGACCATCCGCAGATTACGTAGATAAGATCAAGATCCCACGAAACCACGAGAACTGACACTAACTGCCCTTGGTGTCTTTTCGTGGAATTTCGTGGAACGTCTCCTTTGTTGTGGCCAACAGCCACGATGTGAAATCTGCGTAATCTGTGGATAGTCTCTCTCCGCTAGGAGCCGCTTACGCCACGATCATCGTGCCCGTTCCTTTGTCCGAGAAGATCTCGGAGAGCAGGGCATTGCGTTTCGTGCCGCTGATAACATGCGCGCTGTGGACACCGCGGCGCAGTAACTCGGAAATGTTTTGGAGTTTTGGAATCATTCCGCCCGTCGCGCTTCCGTCGTTGACTAAGGCATCGGCCTGATCGGCAGTAAGTTGTGAGAGCTTGGTTTCGGGGTCGCCTGTCCGCAGATAAATGCCATCGACATCAGACAGCAGAATAAGTTTCTCAGCTTTAAGTTGAATAGCAATCTCAGCGGCGATAGTGTCGGCATTAATATTGAATACTGTACCTTCGGCGTCGGCTCCCAGCGAAGAGATAACCGGCAGGTAGCCTTCCTTGAGCAAGACCATCAGCAAACGGGCGTTGATCTGCACTACGTCGCCAACATGACCAAAATCAACATGTGAGCGTTCCCCGGTTTCTCGGTTGAGAACTTCCTTTGTGGGCCGGCGTTCAGCATGAACTATGTTTCCATCGATACCTGACAGGCCGACCGCTTCAATGCCTCTGTTACGCAAGGCGGAAAGAATGTCTATGTTGATTGTTCCGGCAAAAACCATCTTCGCCATTTCGAGTGTCGCGTCATCGGTCACGCGCCGGCCGTTGATGATAGTTTGCTCTATGCCCAGACGCGTCGCCAACGCGCTCAACTGCTTTCCGCCACCGTGCACGACGCAAATGCGTATGCCGACCTGGTGCAGCAGCGCCAGTTCCTCCGCCAGCGAGCTGAGGTTATCCAGATCCTCAGTCGCCTTACCCGAAAGTTTGACGACAAAAGTCTGCCCTTTGAAACGTTGAATATAGGGCAGCGCCTCGCGCAGTAGATCAAGGCGCAACTGGTTCCCAACTTCGTTTGTAGCTTCGCTCATATCGGTCTTTCTGTGCGCGTGAATCGTGAATCGTGAATCGTAAATCGAAAATCGCGGAGAGAGGTTATCCGCAGATTACGCAGATAAGATCAACGATCCACGAAATCACATAAGATCAACGATCCACGAAATCACACGAACGAACACTAATTGCCCTGGTGTCTTTCATGGAATTTCGTGGATCGTCTCTAATTGCGACCAGCGGCCACCAGGTGAAATCAGCGTAATCTGCGGATAGTCGCTCTCCCACGATTCACGATTCACGATTTACGATTGACGCTAAGATCGCCTTCTGCACGTGCAAGCGGTTCTCCGCCTCGTCGATCACCACTGAGGCGGGCGAATCAATGACCCCGTCGGTCACGATCACGTTGCGCCTCACGGGCAGGCAGTGCATGAAAATCCCGTTGCGTGTGCCGGCCATTTTCCCTTCATCCACAATCCACTTCTTACGATACTGCGCCCGCGCCGCAATGTCCCGATCCGGCGCTCCGTAAAACTGTTTCGCGCCCCAGCTCTTCGCATAGACAACCTCGGCGCCCTCGACGGCCTGGTCAATGTCGTTTGTTATCTGCACAGTGCCGCCCGCTTCGATGGCCTTTTGTCTGATGGTTTCCATCAACTTTTCGTCGAGTTCATAACCCGGGGGGCGAGCCACTACGAGGTCATGGCCCATCTGGGCGGCAGCCAGAGCAAAACTGTTAGGAACCGCCATCGGCAGTGGCTTTGGGTGCCAGGCCCAGGTCAGCGCCAATTTTTTCCGGCCGGTACCGAGTTTTTCCTGAATCGTCATCATGTCGGCCAGCGCCTGGCAAGGATGATGCATTGCGGATTCGAGATTGATGACCGGTACTTCTGAGTATCTTGCGAAGGCATTGAGCACCGGATCTTCGCGCTCATCGCTCCAATCATTCATGGCTGCAAACGTCCTGACGCCGATAGCCGCAACGTAGCGACCCAACACCCGCACAAACTCCGCCACGTGTTCCGTCTTGTCGCCGTCCATCACCACCCCGTCTCGGTGTTCCAGCGTCCAGCTAGTCCCGCCTGGTTCGAGGACTACTGCATTTCCGCCCAGCTCGTAGATACCGACCTGCATTGACGCCCGCGTGCGCAAGCTGGGATTGAAGAAAACCAGCGCCACTGAACGCCCAGCCAACGGCTTCGACGCGTCGCTGCCCTGTTTGTACCGCAGGGCCGCATCAATCAAGCCCACCAGTGCATCCTGCGAATAGTCGGTAGTATTCAGAAAGTTTTTCATACCTGCGCAGACTTAGTGTTAATTCGTGTCATTTCGTGGATCGTATTACTGCATCTATTACTCCACACCACCTTTAGAGCAACCTGCCAGGCGTGAACTCAAGCGCTGGCCGCAGCAGACTTCGACAAAACTGATCGGAACAGTCCAAATAAACTGATCAGAAACCAGAACGCCTCCATCAGAAAGGCCGGCAGGTTGAAATCGAATACGAGAGAAACCATTACCAGAAAGGCGCCGATCGCATTCAGTAATGAATAAGCCGGCGCGGAGCTGGGCAGTTTGTTGAGCTGCAGTAACAAATAGGCAATCACGATCAGCAAGACTCCTACGAATCCGGCCAGATCAAACCAACTGAGATTCAAATCATGCCTCCCTCTGCGCGCCCCAGTTTAGCGATCACAGTTTTCAGCTCGTCCATGAAGAGGTCTACTTCCGACCGTCTGAGGCACAGGGGCGGCAAGAGTCGCAACACCTTGGGATCACTCGAGGTGCCGGTAATCACTTTTCGCTCCAGCAGGCCCTTGTGAATTGGCGTCGCTTTCTCCTCGAACTCCAGCCCCAGCAAGAATCCCAGACCTCGCACTTGCGCCACTTCTGGTATCTCGGTAATTCTTTTGCGCAAGTGTATTTCCACCTCTTTCACATTTTCCAGCATGGAATCGTTCTCGATGGCTTCGAGCGTTGCGGTAACCGCGGCCATGGCAATCATGCCGCCACCAAACGTGGTACCCAAGTCGTTCTCTTTGATCTGCGAGGCGATTTTCTCAGAAACCAAACACGCACTAACCGGAATGCCGCTACCAAGCGCCTTGGCGAGTGTGATCACATCGGAGACAACACCGCCGCCCGCTTCACTGCCGGCAAAGAACCACTGACCCGTCCGGCCGACTCCCGTTTGGACCTCGTCATAAATCAACACGATCCCTCGTTCGTCGCATACTTTTCTCAGCTCACGAAAAAACTGGGGTGAGCTTGTGCGCACGCCAGCCATCGACTGAATCGGTTCCAGCATGATTGCTGCCACCGTCTCGTCCGCCACCTTTCGTACCGATTCTATGTCGCCAAAATCAGCTTGCAGATGGCCCGGCACATTCGGCTTACCCAGTTCGCGATACTTTCCCAGAAAGGTGGCGCTGATAGCGTCGGCAGTGCGTCCATGAAAACCGCCCGAGAAGGTGATTACGTTTTCCCGGCCCGATGCGAGGCGGGCCATGCGCATGGCGATTTCATTTGCCTCAGTTCCAGAGTTGCAAAAGAAGACTTTAGTGAGCGACTCCGGGGCAATTGAGACAAGTTTCTCAGCGGCTTGGGCACGCACCTCGGAATAGACCAGGTTGGAGTAGAAGAGCAGTTTCTCCGCCTGCTCAACTATCGCCGCTACTACGTGCGGGTGCGAATGGCCGGTGCCTGCGACCGCGTGACCACCATAGAGGTCCAGATACTTTTGACCATCGCCGGCATAAAGCCAGACGCCTTCGCCGCGCTCTGCGACGATCGGCATCTTCTTGTAAGTCGCGAGTTGAAACCGATCTTCCAGAGCGCTGACTTCTGATAGTGGTTGTGCTTCCATTTGAACTCGATAGATCCGAAGTCTCAAGGTCAGTAAGGTGTTTACCCCCGCTGGCTAGCCAAATCTGGCATCATGAATGTGTCAACCATGTCTCCGCCAACGTAGGCCATGTCTTTGCTTTCATCCTGCCCTCGTGCCGTCGGGAATCTTGTTCTCGGGAACCGCCAGCACTGGCACCAATCCATCGGCATAACCGACATCAAAGAGCATGCCCAGTTCACGGATTGGTGCCGATCAGCATCAGTCCTGTTTTCTCATCGAGCCCAAACATCAGATTCATATTCTGTACCGCCTGGCCTGCCGCACCTTTGACGAGATTATCGAGAGCAGAAAAGACCACCAACTGACGTCCACGTGTCGCAAAACCAAGATCGCAGAAGTTTGTAGTCTTGACCCAGTTAATGTCCGGGGATCCTTTCACGATCCGGATAAAGAAGGAGCCGTTATAGAAGTCAGTGAAAACCGAGCGCACTTCGTCTTCATTCATCTCTTGCTTGGTTTCGACATAGATGGAGGCAAAAATGCCGCGCGCGACGGGAAGCGAATGGGTCATAAAAACAAGTTCGCTGTTCCATTCTCCGACCGCCCGCAGTTCCTGCTCTACCTCCGGCACGTGCTGATGGGTAAACGGTTTATATGCATAAAACGAATTCATTCGTTGAGGATGATGCGTATTCGCCGCGGCTTTGGCGCCGGAACCGGAAGAGCCGGTCTTAGCGTCCACCACGACGCGGCCTTCGATGAGGTCTCCGGCGACGAGCGGCGCCAGACCGAGCAAAGTTGCGGTGGCGAAGCACCCGGGATTGCTGATCAGTCGGGCGTTCCTAATCGCGTCACGATTTGTTTCGGTAAGACCGTAAATAAACTCCGTTTGAGTGTCCATGGCCGTGTGCTCACGGCTGTAGTGCTGCTCAAACTCTCCCTTGTCGCGCAGCCGAAAGTCGCCGGATAGATCGATCACTTTGACGTTTAGCGGCAGACGCGGTGCAATCTCCATTGCCTGACCGTGGGGCAACGCGAGGAACGCACAATCGAGATTCGTTAGGCTCTCGAGATCCTCGGGCACTTTGCTGAGTTTCAAATCCGTCAGTCCATGAAGACTTCTATGCACTTCGCTCACGGGTTTTTCAGCGTGTTCGTGAGCCGTAACGAAAGCAATCTCGGCGTTCGGATGCGGCAGGAGAATGCGCAGCAGTTCCGAGCCGCCGTACCCGGAGCCGCCGAAAATTCCCACTCGTATCCTGCTCGTCATCATTTAAACCGCTAAACGTTGGCCGCGACGCCCATTGCTTCGACTTTCGGCTTGATTAGCTCGAAGAGACGGGCACTGTTGCGCTTGGCATTTGCGGCCGGAATGCCAAATTCCTTCTCAATGTAATCCTCACCCATCTGTGAATCCGTTACCGACCCGGAAATTATATCAATTGCGATTCCTCGTTTGCGGAGCAGCTCTATGCCGCCCCAGGCCCCCACGTAGTCCGAAGCGCAGAAGATGATGGCAGCGGTCTCCTTTCGTAATTCAAGGTCATCGAAAATTGATTCGACCGAATAGCCGCCCAAAATTCCGTCTCCCAACTCAATCACGATCAGATCAGGTAAGCTTTCATTAAGCTTGAAAATAATCGCTTTGGCGACAGGAGAGAGATCGCCCGCATCAACGGTTGAGGGAAGTCCGCAATCGAGAAAACTTGCGGTCGCGATCGCTCCGTGATCGGACATGTTCAAGGTGTCGCGCAGGCAGGCGACGCCGGAGAGTTTGCCCGCCGCCACCCGCAGGCCGGCGCGAGTCGCCTGTTTTATTAGTTCTGCCGCGGCGCAGGTCTTGCCGCTGTTCATGCTTGTTCCCGCAACCATCACGATGGGCGCCGTCTCACCCAAATTTGAGCGCAGCGGCAATGCGGCGTCCGCAATGTTAAGTGCCCGCCCGTCCTCATCGCACACCACCCCGATCACTTCAACTTTGATCGCATCGCCCAGGCTGGAGTGATGTCCAGTGCAATAGCCGATGACTCCGCCCAGATTCAGCAGATGAAGCTGGTCGCCGGTGTTGACGGTCTCCGGCACATCGCCCACAAACCCTTTTAAGGCACGTCGTCGGCCCAGGACGCCAATGATCACGTCGCCAGGATTGATCTTGGCCAGCCTCCCGGTCGGCAGTTCGAGCATGTTATAAGTGGCGCTGTCGGTTAGAGTGCGCACGGCGATAACGTCACCAGCTTGCGGCGTGTTGGTAGCATTCGTTACGGCTACCGTACAAGCCAGACCAAGCGGAGAGGTGGCTGAGCCTAGCTTGTCGGCTTCGACGATGCGGACGACCGCGTAGTGGGTGGCCATGAGTTCGTTGGTTTCGTTCATCTACTTGTTACCTCTGTTTCGCTGTCTCAATCTCAGGGCGTTCAGTTTTATAAACCCCTCCGCGTCGCGCTGGTTGTAGACCGAATCGGCCTCAAAAGTTGCCAGCTTTTCGCTGTAAAGCGAGTAGGGTGATCGTCTCCCGACCGTGAGGGCGTTGCCGCGATAGAGCTTCATACGCACATCGCCCGTAACTTGTCTTTGCGTCGCGTCAATCATCTCGCGTAACAACTCAAACTCCGGCGCAAACCAGAATCCGTAATAAACGCTCTCCGCAAATTTCACTCCCAGGGAATCGCGCAAGTGCATCACTTCCCGGTCGAGCGTAATCGATTCGAGCGCCCGGTGTGCCGCCAGCAGGATAGTCACTCCGGGAGTTTCATAAACGCCGCGCGACTTCATTCCCACGAACCTGTTTTCGACGAGATCCACCCGGCCGATGCCGTGCTCACCACCCAACCTGTTTAAGGTCTCGAGCAGGGAAACGGGATCCATCTGCTGACCATTGACGGCCACCGGTTCGCCCTCGTCGAATGAGATCTCGACGTATTCAGCCTTGTCCTTTGCATTTTCCGGAGACTTCGTGAGTTGAAAGATATTCTCCGGCGCCTCAGCCCAGGGATCCTCGAGAATGCCACCCTCGTAGGAGACGTGCATAAGATTGCGATCGGTCGAATATGGCTTCTCGTGCGTGGCGGTGACGGGGATCTTATGCTCCTCGGCGTAAGCGATCAGATCGCTGCGGCCCTTGAACTCCCATTCACGCCACGGAGCAATCACTTTGATGTCAGGTTCGAGTGCGTAATACGTCAACTCAAAACGTACCTGATCGTTGCCCTTGCCGGTGGAGCCATGTGCCACTGCATCCGCTCCCTCCTTGCGCGCGATCTCGATCTGACGTTTGCCGATCACGGGGCGGGCGAGAGAAGTGCCCAACAAATAAACACCCTCATACACTGCATTCGCCTTAACGGCAGTCCAGACGTATTCGCGGACGAACTCTTCGCGCAGGTCTTCCACGTAGAGCTTCGAGGCGCCCGTTGCGAGCGCCTTGGCCTCTAGGCCATCCATTTCGTCACCCTGACCAACGTCAGCGCAATAGCAAACGACCTCGCAGGCGTATTGCTCTTTCAACCAGCGCAGCATGACGGACGTATCCAGCCCGCCGGAGTATGCCAGAACTATCTTGTTAATTTTCTTCTCTGACACTTTTCTCCTTTGTCAGTTGTTAGTGGTCAGTTGTCAGTGGTCAGTTGTCAGTGGGCCGTAGTTCCTTTGTAAACTTGAACGCTGTACTTGCGCCTCCTGACCACTGACCACTGACCACTGACCACGCCTCCTGACCACTGATCTATGACCACTGACCACCAACAATCACCCAAACAACTCCCAAACCTTTTTTATCGCGGCCCGCTGGGCCTTCCGGTCATTGACGGCAATGAAGACCGTATCCTCGCCGGCAATCGTTCCTACAATCTCCTCGATTGCTGCACCGTCGATGTTCACAGCTACCGCAGACGCCATTCCTGGTTCAGTGCGCGCCACAACAAGACTCTCGCCTGCCATATCGAGGCTCAGAAGTCCCCGCGCTGCGGCTCCATTTGCGCGCGGCACTGTATAATGCCCGTGATGCTTAACTACCCCCAACTCCTCTAGGTCGCGGGATACACTCGACTGCGTCGCCGGTACTCCTGCTCTTTCGAGAAGTGACTTAAGCTCTTCCTGCGTGCCAATGGGCTTGGCCCGTATCAAACTCAGAATCCGTCTTTGCCGCTTATCTTTTGCCATCTTGTGTTATTCGCTATTCTTGCATAATCAATGCATAGATGCATAAACTATCAGGGAAGGTGCTTTTGCGTCAACTCACCTGGAGCAGGTCCGGCTCAGATACCGAACCGGGAGCGGTAGAGGCCGTGTGAAAACCCCAAAAGCGCCCACGGTAATTTGCAGGTTGGGAAGGGGGCAAAGCGGAGCGCGCCCCCGCCAAAGCGGCAAAGCCACTCAACTCTGTTATGGGAGCCTGTTGATGCAGTTACCGGTGACATAGTGGAGTGCGCAGGGAGGTTGAGGTTCTTAGCGGGCCATTTGAGGAAGCTCCTTTGTGCTGGTGAGGGTCTATGGAGTTGTAGCTCTTGAGTGCCAATGCGGCTTGAGCGGGGGCGCGCTCCTTTTGCCCCCATCCTTACTGCGAGTTAACGCTTGAGCCGTCCTTTCGGGATCGCTGAGTCTTACACAATCTCTGGCGCTCGCGGTTCTGTAGTGAGCGACGTAGGGCAGCAGCGTCCACGCTGCTAAACTGAGTGGACCACTCTGCGTTACATGAGGGCGCGAGATACGGAGGATCGAATTGGGCGAGTCCAAAAACTTATGGGGTGGACGATTCACCGGCGAATCGGATCGCGCCTTCGCTGATTTCAACCGCTCGTTCGGTTTCGACCGCAGATTATTTGCGGCTGATGTGCACGCCAGCGTGGCCCACTGCAATAGCCTGATGAGTGCCGGCGTTCTAACCGGTGAGGAAGCGATGAAGATTAACCGCGGTCTGCAAACCATACTCGATCGGGGCATCGCCGACGCCGGCTATTTCGACAGAGTTGAATCGGAGGACGTTCATTCGTTTGTGGAGGCGCGCCTGGTGGAGTTGATTGGGGACACAGGACGAAAGCTGCACACCGGGCGCAGCCGAAACGATCAAGTCGCTACAGACCTTCGCCTTTGGTTGCGAGAAGCGGTAGACGATCTGGTCCAGCGCCTGGGAGCAGCTCAGGAG
>JALZJF010000207.1 GCA_030859905.1 Acidobacteriota bacterium | reverse complement strand
ACCGGTTTTGGCAACGATTTCCCGACGAGTACGGACTCGCCCGGGTAGGATTAGGCTTCACAGACCGAAGCCGCACCGTTCGTGTTACATGACTAAGCTCTCTACTCATTACGGCTCACGCCCCGTTCCGCCGGTCGCGATTCGCACGAGGTCCTTGATGCGACGCTGGTAGGTTGAGAAAAACGCGTCGAAGACAGCGGCGACGAGGATGGAACCCCTCTCGTGAGCCTCGAAGATCTTTTGGTAAAGAGTGGGATCGGGTTTGTCAATAGCCGAACGCAACGCTTTCCCCGCGCCAGTTGCGTATCCGAACTCACGCGCCAACTCGACGAACTCTGTAGGCGAGCGCAAGTCACTGCGCGTGCCCTGAATCTGTTCCTTAAGAATTTCTTTGAAGGAGAAGTGCTGGAAGATGGCAATGATGTCTGAGAAGCCCTCGTGGAAAGCAGCCACGTCGCGGTTGCTGGGCTCCGTGAAATACTTGCGCAGCCGGTCGACAAGGGCGTGCGTCATTTCGTGAGCGATGATGTCGTGCGATAGGCATGTGAATACGTTCTGGCCCGGCAGGTTCGGTCCGGGATTCTTCTCATCGGCGCGGAAGTAACCAAAGAGCAGAGACAGCGAATCGGGGTCATAGAAGGCGTTGGCGCCTTGGAAGGCATGTGGGAATATGCGCAGCCGCTGGTTGTAGCGGAAGAAAATGCGTCTGCCGAGAGCCTGCTCAAAATTCTCGAGCACCTTCATCGTCACCGCATAGACCATCTGCTGATGGAACCGCGGGTCAGACTCGTTGGGATCGAGCCCACCCTGCATCAGGAGAGACGCATCGTTCAGATCGACAGGGGCGTAATAGCAGTCGTTCGTGCCATCGTAATCGATGACCTCGAGGCGAGAGCCTCGTGGGCCGACCTTCAAGTCCTGCTCGTTGACGATATCGATGCTGATGCGTTTACTCGCCGACCGCCCCAACATCGGATCGAAGGCGAAGATTTTGAGAGGCCGCCTGGGGGGCGGCGCGTCTACATAGAATGATTTCTTCATTGGCGACTCCGGAACGGTTGATGTGAGACCCTGTCGCTGGTACAGACGAAAACAAGCTCGAGTAGCAGAAAGACAACCCGTCGGTTCGGGACGGGCAAAAGCAGGCGCACCATAGCGTCGTTTTCACTACTATGTCAACAGCGGCGATGAAACAAAAGGATGATCGATGGTTTTTCGTAAGGAAGAGTATCGAGCCCAAACAGGACAGGACTAACCGACAAAGAAATTGACTTTTCACGGAGATTCAGCGTACCGTTTGTGCGTTCTTTGGTACGCCGAGAAGAGCGGAGTCTCACGAGCCTTCCTTGCAGACATTGTAAGTCCTACCTCGCATCCGTATTTTTCTAGTCTGTTGCGGGTCAAGCTTCTGAGTTCCTATGAAAGGAGTGTCTTGAGTTATGTCACTAACACTAACGCTCCGCAGTTGGCATTCATCGCTAACGACAGGATTGCAGGAACTAAGTGATTGGAACCGAAAAGAGCCGCTGGCCGGGCGTGTTCGGAAAGGGCTTAACACGATTATGGATTTCTATTTCCGTTACATTGTAATTGTCGCCCTTATCTTCCTAGCCATATGGATTGTCCTGAAGATAGCGGCCTATTTTGTAAACATTATCGCGCCGGCGCATGAGATCGTGTTTGTCGTGGGCGACGAAGGTGACACGAAAATCAAACAGGCGCCGCAAGTTCTCTCCGCCAAGCTGCGACGATTACAGTCTTATTCCAAACCGCCGACCGGATATGGGTTTTTGCAGGTGCCGGTGTTGGGCGCAGTCCCGAAGGAAGCGCAACTACAATTGGAACCGCTGTCGAATTTGAAGGATATCACTATCAAAATCAAAGATGTGGATGTCAACGCAATAATCAAAGCGGTCGGGGAGGTTCTCAGTCCTCCGCGTTATGAATTAAGAATACACAGACTCGATCTGCCGGAAATGACCGAGGTAAGTTGCGATCTGTTCTATGGAGCCAAGCAGAAGGCTAACTGGCGTAGTCGGGCACGAAAGGAGAATGCAGCAAAGAAAAATGACTCGCCTGAAGGTAATCCTAAACCCAATGAACAGATCTTTGACATTGGACCCTTGCTTGACGATGTCCTCTTCCAGATGATCTACGACTTTATGACCAAGGATGAATTCAAGGCAGAGTGGGGAATCGCTATGACCCAGGGCGATTACCAACCGCAGAACTGGCAAACGCTTCAGGCTTACACTCGAGGGGTTCAGGCTCTGACGGCCTACCAGCAAAATCTCGATCATAAAGACTTAGAAGAAGCCTTATTTTTCCTCAAAAAGTTATCAATTGTGGCTCCTAATAACGCATATGGACTTTATTACTATGGTCTGGCTCTAAGCGAGGATCGCCAGGAGGACGAAGCTGTTGGCGTGTTTGAGCAACTGCAAAGGGTCTTGATCGGCAAAACGGACGCAACATTGTCGCTTTCGGCAGATCCACTATTGCCATCACCCCCAGCACCGACTTCTCCGCCACCACCTACCCAATCTCAGCCCAAGATCGGGACCGAAAAAATATACTATGAAGCAAAATTCAATGAGGCCACCGCGCGCCTCAAGTTTTACCGGCTCGAACCGGGTGAGCGGGCAGCGAAAACACTCGCGGACTTAATAAATGAATTAAAGGCGAAGAAAGCCGAGCCACTGATCAACGAAGATGATCGCTGGTATTACAGTAAGATGCTCGCCATCACCTATGCTCAGCTGGCATACACTCACGGTACGATCTTGTCGTTTCTTCACGACAGGAACGCACCCGAAATGACTGTTATCCCTCAAGAAATTCAAGACCGATGGGCAACCATCGAACAGAACCTGGAGATGGCCGATGATGAATTTCAGGTTGAACTAAAGGATTGCTGGGAAAAACGAAGAGGAACGGCTGAGGAGCAAGACCAACTCCAGCGGGAAAAACGCGACATTGAGTTTCGTATCAAGAATGCCGCTGGTTATTCCCTCTTCCGATTGGCAGGATACTGGGCGGATCTCAAGCAGATACCTCGGTTCAAAGAATTGTGCGAGGAAGCGATTAGGAAGTTGGAAGAGGCGAATGTCGCCCGCCCAAACCACTACGAAGTTCTCCAAAACATGGCGATGATTTATGAGGACAAGGTTTACGATCCTGAAGGAGCATACTTAGATAAGGCAGAATCGTTGTATCTTCAAACCGCATATTTTGTGCCCAACGATTACTACCAATACGAACACCTGGCTCATATTCAATGGCGTCGCATAGAGGAGGGTGAACCTGCGACCGCAAACCTTATTAAGAAAGGGAAGGATTACGGGGTAAAGGCTGTGAACCTGCGTCCGCATGCTTCCTTGGCATTGTTGAGTGTCGCTAGATTCAATGTCAAAAGCTGGGAAAACAGCAAAGACAAAACCACTGCCGAAGCCAAAAATGCGGTCGCGGAAGCCCTGGAGTACTTCAAACGAGCCATAGCTGCCAGACCGAACAGCCGGACTTTCATTGCTGAATATGCCACCTTTCTGTTGCGAGTGGCTGACGTCAGAACAACCGATGCGAATATCGCCCTGGAATACGGAAGTGCCTTGCTCGCTATCGCAAAAAAAGAAGCCGTTGAAGCAGAACAGAAAAAACTCCTTTTGGAAAGGGCCCTCGCGATGCTAGCTCAAGCATTGGAACTAACCAAACAGAAGAACACTGAAGAACTTAAAGATATAAATGCCAAAGCTCAAACACTTCATGACGAAGCCAATAAACTTCTCTCATCGCCTTAGGTCTTCTATTTCGGGTGCAGCTTAATGACCAATCTGTTTCGCGAAGAGACCCCTATAGAACTTCATCAGGTAAACGGGTTATCTATTTTCGTGAAGCGTGATGATCTGTACGGAAATCTGCCTGCACCACCCCTGGCAAAGCTCAGAGGTCTGCGTCTCATACTTGAACAAGCTTATGAGGGCGGCACTCGGCTAGTGGGCTGTTGGGACACGCGCGTATCTAAACTCGGGCAAGGGTTGGCGGCCTGCTGCAAGGAATTCCCGGGGATGTCCTGCATCGTTTCCTACCCGACAAAACAAGGAGAAGCGGAACCAACTGCAATCAAAAGTGCGGCGGCGTTAGGCGCTAGGATTTATCCATTGCCCGGTGGACGAACAACTATCTGCTTCGCAAAAGCCCGTAAGCACGTGGAGGCGCGAGGCGGGCTGATGTTGCCGTTTGGCCTGGAATGCATAGAGGCGGTCGAAGGTGTCAAGAAAGAAGCACGCCGGACTCCAATCGACGTTCTCAGAGAAGGAACTCTTGTGTTGTGCTGTGGTTCGGGAGTGACCCTGGCGGGATTGCTATCCGGTCTTCCAATCTTACCGAGAAAAATCGTGGGCATCTCATCTGGAAGATCGCTGAGTAAAATTATGTTCTGTCTAAAACGCTATGTGAATACTCTGCCGGAACAATTGGAATTACACGAGGCAGAGATGCCTTACTCGAAGGCCCTCACTTTTCCTGCACCGTTCCCCGCTCACCCGAATTATGACCTCAAGGCTTGGAAGTTTCTCATCGACAATCTACAGAGCTACCAAGAGCCATTTCTGTTTTGGAACATCGGTGCTTAAGGAAATCTTTATCAGAAGCGTGAGGCTTTATCAGAAGCGTGAGGAATGAGAAGGAAGCAACCTGACCTTAAGCCTGACATGGCGAACCTAAAACCACTTGATTACAATGTCCTACGTCTTAAGGGGAGTCAGTGGCAAAAACTCGGAAAAAAGAAGCGAGAAGACGTCGTGGACTCATGCGTCGAATACTGGCGAACCCGAGGCTTTCCCTACTATAAGCTGAGCGAAATTGAGATAAAGGAGGAATATCAGCGACTACAGCGCACCCTCAAACAGAGAATCCTAATTGGCAACGAAATACAGATGTCGATGGTCGGCGTAAAACTGGCAAATTATTTCCATCCACAAATGTGGGGCGTGAGGGTCAACGGCGCCCATGCGCCATTAGAGCGTTTCAATAGCGATGACAAATTGCGAATGGTTATTAACCGCGCTCTGACTATATGGTCTGATCGACATTCAATCAATGAATGCAATCTTCGCAGCATGCTGAGGATTTTTAGCAATACAACTCGCGTCTCAAACTTTCGCCCGACTGCGGCGAAAGCAATCTTTGAAGAGTATTCAAAGGATGGAGATCCTGTTATCGACTTCTCGGCCGGATACGGCGGCCGATTGCTGGGATGCATGACGCTTAATCGCCATTATATCGGAATCGAGCCCTGCCGAGATCAAGTAAGAGGGCTTCACAGGATGGTTGCTAAACTTAACAAGTTGGTGAAGCCAGAGACGCGAGTAACGATTCATCAAGGCTGCGCGGAGGACATCTTAACCACACTAGAATCCAAGTCGGTGTCTTTGGTTTTTTCCAGCCCTCCCTACTTCAATAATGAGCGTTACTCTAAAGAATCGTCACAGAGCTATATAAAGTATCCGGTATACGAGGAGTGGATCAAATGCTTTCTTGAAAAGGTGTTGTGTGAGAGTCACCGGATTCTAAAACCAAGAGGCCAGTTGTTGATGAATATCGCGGACATTGAGGGCTTCGAACTCACTAAAGACGTTGTTAGATTAGCGCGCAAGTATTTCACGCTCGAGAACACGTTACAATTACGACTGGGTCATAAGCCCTATCTTAGGAACCGAACAGGAAAAGTGTACAAGCATGAGCCTATCTTCGTCTTCAGAAAGCTGCGTGGCAAGTAACCTCACGGAAAGTCCCTGCCGCCACGTGCAGCTCTATCCTTTTCACGGTTGACAGTATCGTTGCCCACGTCCCTGTAATCAGGATCAATCTGTAACGCTGCGTCGAACCAGTTAATTGCTTCCTCGAACTCGCCAATTAATCTGAAAACTCTGCCTATTTCGTACATCGCGAAGCCATAATTTGGACGCAGCTTTGTTACCACTTCTCTCAGGTACTGCAACGCCATTTGAAAATCCGATTCAAGCCCTCGCCAATAGCCCAAGCGCATGTTGACAGAACCAAGATCGCAATAGTTAGCCCAGTTCTTCGGACTGTAGCGATCAGCCTCCGTCAAGGACTTGAGAGCCTCTCCTAGCTTTCGAATCTTCTCTTCTTGGTTCTCAAAATAGTCAGTGTAGTACATCAGCGACATACCGCGCGCGTTGAAGATTGTCCACTTAATCTCGCTACGGATTGCTTCATCCAGATCTTCTGCATCCTGTATCTCGGCGCTGACTAGATTGCATTCCTCTTCAGAGCGCGAGAAGTGTTCGAGGGCGGCACGTTCGTCCGGATTCTTAGGGTCGCGTTGTATGATCCACATCGCATGAGTTTGTGCTAAGCCGGCGTGGGCGAGGAGTTTTAGGCAAGTATTCTCACTCTTGTCGATCACTGCCCTGAAATGCGCATCCGCCTTTTCCAGCCACTTGTGGCTGTATCGGTGATAGTAGGCGACACCCAGATTGTATTCCACTTCATCAGCCGAAGGCGGATTTTGTCTTAACAATTTCTCAAGCTTCTCAGCGGCATCTTTGGCCTTTCCCACCAAATCGTTCACCATCGCGCCGTAAAAGAGAAAACGCATGCATTTCGGGTCCAACGAAATTGCCTTTTCAAGCTTATCGTTCGCCGATATTAACCGCTCTAACTCCCTAGATTGCTTATAGTGATCCAGATCCGACATTGCGTCGCTCACTAGGGTCACCGCTTCGGGATGATTTGTATTAGTCCGCATACTCGTTATCATATACTCCCTCAAGAGAATAACAAATCCGCATGATAAGTAGTCTGGCGCTCCATCAGATTAGGAGCAATCAAACACGCGATCCCAGGGCTCGTAACAATCGCCCGCCTTATTAACCTGACAATAAGTGGATCCTCCCTATGCAAATCCCTTCTTAAATTGCGGAATATAGTCTTATATCAGCGACGAAGACTGGGTTCGTAACAAGCCTTGAAACTTACTTCTTCAACGCCAGAACAGATCCCCTAAAATGTTCCTCTTGAGATTGATTTTTTAGATCATCTGAGGACGCCCTCCTCTTCAGCGTCTCAGTATTTCTATTCAGTGAATATAGCCACAAACCTTCCGGAGATGCGACGACAAAAGACGGCAAACCCAGCTGTAATGCATACGATTTTGCCTGAACAACTGCAAGCATTAACTCCTTCTCGCCAAGGATGCGAAACTTATCCTCGAATATAGTTAATGGGCCACGGCTGTCGCTGACGAAGAAGTCTACTCGAGTACGCTGACTCTGACTGCCAATATAGAACAAGCACGGGTGTTGACGTTGGTATTTGAACCCCCATCGTCTCAATAATGGCTCAACCACTGAACTGCACCCTTGACTGACACAAAAAGTTAAGCACATATCCCTACTAGGGGGAGGAGGCTTAACAAATGACAAAGAAGGGCGCAGTGGCCGCCAAGACGGCGGTCCTCAAACGACGCACATTCAC
>JALZJF010000204.1 GCA_030859905.1 Acidobacteriota bacterium | reverse complement strand
ACCGGTTTTGGCAACGATTTCCCGACGAGTACGGACTCGCCCGGGTAGGATTAGGCTTCACAGACCGAAGCCGCACCGTTTGTGTTACATGACTAAGCTCTCTACTCATTACGGCTCACGCCCCGCTGTCGCGGGCTGGTTGAATGGTGCGGCTTCGCCGCTGTTCATGATTGAGAGTCGTCGGGTGTGTAGAGATCGATCTCCGGGCTTCCTACTTTGTAGGTTTTTAGCACGCCCAGAGGTGGCGCATAGATGTGAAGCGTGATCAGACCTTGTCCACTGACTTCCGGATTTCCGAGTTGATGGATATCCGGAACGTCTGATCCCGTTATTTCCCCTAGAGACCTTTCTCGTCCTGATTTATAACACAGCCCTTTTTCGTCATCGAAGTCGAAGGTGGTTTCCCACATCACCCCTTCATACACTCGAACTACGCCGTAGGAGCCATTGTGGTCGTGAATCGGTGTCCGATGACCAGGGCGCCAACATAAAACCAGCATCTCGACGAATGCGTTGCGAAAAACTCGATGCCGCCAGTAGGTGCCTTCCTTAAAACCCAGGTAAGGTTCCAATTCCTCACGAGAGATCTCTGCGTTCAACAACCATTCGTAGATTCGCTCGAGTCGCGGGCGACTCCGTTGAGCATTAAGTGCATCGACCAGATCGGCAAGTGAAAGCGATTGTGTGTTCGACTCCTCAGCCGGCGTTTCTATTTCTGGCTCAACAGGTGACAAGGCTGAGGTTCCCCCGCATTAAAGGTTATCGTTCGTGCCTGTGCCACAACGAACTTTCGGCGCAACAACAGAGCGGCCATAACGGTTATATTATCCAGAGCGCTCGGAGTCAAGAAGTGAAACCCTTCGGTACTGTGGCAGGCTGGCCCACGCCGACGAGTGTCGAAGACCGAGCAATTCCCAGAGGACGGCTCAAGCGTCGCTAACTTGCAGGTCGGGAAGGGGGCAAAGCGAAGCGCGCCCCCGCTCAAGATTCATAGTCACTCAACCTTGAATCAACAACACAATTAGATCTGCCGTCTGGAGCAAGTCCCGCTCGACTAGGAAATTCCGCGGAAGTTGAGTTGTCAATTTTGAAGTGGATTAGTGGGGCAGCTTGAGCGGGGGCGCGCTACGCTTTGCCCCCTTCCCAACCTGCAATTTCTCCAACTTGCAGAAATTCTTGGATCTGAGAATTACTGCAAGGCCCTTTTGGGATTTCCCACAGTCGCTTTCCTAGCTTGCAATCAGAATGCGCAGATCACGAACATTCGTGCCAGTAGGCCCGGTGACGATGGTGTCGCCGAGAGCGTCGAAGAAAGCAAAGGAGTCGCTGTTCTCCAAAAAACTCTCAGCATGGAGTCCGAGAGAGAGTCCCTTCGCTATAGTGTTCTCGTCGGCGATGGCTCCCGCCGCAGGGCTATTGCCGTCTATTCCATCGGTCCCTCCGCTCAGCGCGACCAGGCGACCTGAGGCTATGTCTCCATCATGCCGACGCTTGTCGAACTCCATGGCGCAGCGCAGCACCGTTTCCAGATTGCGTCCACCGACGCCTGTACCACGTACGGGGCACGAGAACTCGCCACCTGAAATGAGACACACTCGCTTCGGTTTTCTCGTTGCTTGTTCCCATAACGCGTGTACGCGCGAGACCATTAGGGCGCTACCATCGTCAATCGGCTGTTCATTAATGTCGTACGCCACTTCGACTGTGAAACCGAGTCGTCGAGCTGCTATGGCGGCAGCTTCAATCACAGTGTGATTGTCCATCAGGAGGTAGTGTTTGTGATCTGTTATGTCGGGATGCCGTTCATTGCCTTCGGCCTTTTGTATGGCAGTGAGAACCGAACTCGGTAAGGACAGTCGATGACTGTATAACTCTATAACGTCCTTTGCTTGAGGATTATCAGCGGGCGGAAGCACCGTGGGGCCGGACGCCACGCTAGCCTCGTCACCTTGATTTGTATCGGAAATGATCAGGGTGATCTGCTCGGTATTCGGAGCCAGCGCGCTAAGCCTGCCTCCTTTCACCGCAGACAAAGCGCTGCGGACAACATTGACTTCGATTATCGACGCGCCACAGGAAACGAGCTGGCGATTGGTCTCCCGTAGATCAGCGAGCGTAATTCGGTTATCACCGGGCCATTCGATCATCGCCGAACCGCCGCCGGAGATTAGGAAGATAACAAGTGCCCGGCTGTCGTTTGCGCGTTTTAGGAGCTCAATAGCAGCTTGCGCCCCATCAAGACTCTGTTGGGTCGGGAGAGGGTGCCCGCCGCGAAACACCTGCCAGCGGAACGGATCGAGGTAATCCACGGAAGGCAATGGACGGCCAATAATCAAACCACCAGTGATCTCATCTCCGAGAACTTCCACTGCGCCCGCAGCCATAGCCTCTGACGCCTTGCCGATTGCGATTACGTAAACTTCGCGAGCAGAGATATTGAAGTCCCATTCGCTGATTCTCAGAACCGAACCCTCGAGGTTCAACGCCCGGAGTGTGGCTCCACGCGCGTCGACACTCCGCAGCGCGCTGTCGAAGATTTGACGAGCCCCTTGATGAAGATTGCTTTGTTGCGCCATTACCAATCAGGTCACTCCACTCTGACCATCGACCGCAGTGCGCGAAACTTTCGATCACTAATACCGCGCACCATCATCAGGTGCTCCGGGCGGCGAAAAGGCCCGTTTTCTTGTCGATGCGTAACGATTCGTTCGGCGAGAACCGGGCCGATTCCGGGAAGTTTATCGAGCTCGGCGGCGGAGGCAGTGTTGAGATTAATAGTAGCTAACTCGGCGGCGAAATTTGCAGTGTCGATCGAAGAAGTATTTGAAGTGTAATAAACCCGGCCGCAGGCAGTTAAGACAATACCGAGCACGATAAAAAGTAGAGTGGGCTGAGAGAGGGACCCGGTTATTGCAAGACTTTGTTTCATGTATGCAAACAACACTTTGTGAAGACTTTAGGAGCCCGCCGCTCACATGTGCAATTTGCTAAAAGGGTCGAACTAATAAGGGCTTGAGCGGCAAATACTGAAGTTGTTCACAGGCTTTTCCACAGCTTGTCGTGGAAAAATGTCGCAAACCAGTCGTCGCACAAGCCGAGAGTCGCAAACAATCAGGTGAGACTGAGATCGAGAATTGAGGTTTGTGATCTGAGATTCCAGATCTGAGATCCTGAGGGTCCTGAGAGCGTTATTCTTCCGATCCCATCTCGTCCCACTGAGCAACCGTTTCATAAGCTCGCCCCAGTACTGGTCGAGGTCGTGAGCCGTCAGCCTGGCCGATTAGTCCTTCGCGTTCCATACGATCGAGGATGGCCGCGGCGCGCCCATAGCCAATTCGTAGTCGTCTTTGCAGCACCGAGGTTGACGCACGTTTCATCTCCACGCAGATCCGTAGCGCCTCTTCGAAGAGCTCGTCGCGTTCGCCGCCCGAGTTTTCCAGACCCAGCGCTTCCTCCTCGGATTGGATAATGGTGTCATCGTAAGCGGGCAGGCCCTGGGATTTTATGTGACTTACAATACGACCAATTTCCATCTCATCAATGTAAGCACCGTGCACGCGGATGAGCCGCGACGTGCCAGGAGGCAGGAAAAGCATGTCGCCGCGGCCGAGCAAGTGTTCGGCGCCGTTGGTGTCGATGATCGTGCGGGAGTCAACTTTAGATGAGACGCGGAAAGAAATGCGCGACGGAAAATTGGCTTTGATTAAGCCAGTAATCACATCGACCGAGGGCCGCTGTGTCGCCAGCACGAGATGAATCCCGACGGCGCGGGCCATCTGAGCTAGTCGGGTAATTGATTCTTCAACTTCTCGACCGGAGGTCATCATCAGATCGGCCAACTCATCGATGATGATTACGATGTATGGCAGACGCTTCCACTCTTCGCCCTTGTCGTCATATTCCTGGACGAGATTGCGCCGCATGATCTCCGTGTTGTATCCATCGATGTTTCGCACGCCCCAACCAGCCAGATCTTTGTAACGCTTTTCCATCTCCGAGACGGCCCATTTAAGCGAGCGCGCTGCCAATTTCGGCTCCGTGATAATCGGAGTTGCGAGGTGAGGAATATCCTCGTAGAGTCCCAGCTCGAGGCGTTTCGGATCAATCAGAATGAACTTAACCTCATCTGGCCGAGCGCGGTAAAGAATGGAAACGATGAGCGCATTGACGCCCACGGATTTGCCCGCGCCGGTTGTTCCGGCAATTAGCAGGTGGGGCATCTTTGCCAGGTCGGCGACGTAATTCAAACCATCGATAGTCTTCCCCAGCGCAATCGTGAGTTTGGAGCCGGACTCGCGAAATGCGCGTGATTCGATCACCTCCCGCAAATAGATTGTTTCGCGACGAGGATTGGGAACCTCGATGCCAACGTGAGGTTTGCCGGGCATCCGATCTATGCGAATCGACTCCGCTTTCAGCGCCAAACACAGATCGTCTACGAGGGAGACGACGCGTGAGTATTTCACTCCCGGATCGGGCTTGAACTCATACGTAGTGACCACTGGACCAGGACAGATGTGTTTGATCTGTCCGGTCACATTAAACTCTTTGCACTTCTCCGCCAGACGTGTGGCCAGACTAAGTAACTCTGCGTCCGCCTGCTCGCTCGGGGGTGGCGCTTCATTCAGGAATTCCAGCGGCGGCAGTCCGTAGTCTGTGTAACTAGGGCGCCGGGACCGAACGGCTTCGAACGGCAGCTTACCGGCGGCAGGCGCTTCGGCTTTAGTACGCACGACCGACACACCCTTAACCATCTCTTGAAGTTCCAACTCATCCGCGACGGCATTGTGGTCTCCGGTCGGGAAAAGCGAGCGTCTACCGGACTGACTTTCCACCACCGTGGCGCCCGGCATCCCCACGGCCAGAGTGGCAGCCCTTGCGGGTCCGTAGGCTCCCGCAAGAGAGCCTAGCAGAGTGACATCCGTCTCGCCCCTGATCAATGCAGCAGTATTAGCAGCGGTTAATCCGCTCGACTGCTTCATAAATTCCGCCACACGATCGGCTGAACTCATGTCCCGGCTAGCTTTGAGGGCGTTGCGCGCGGCTTGGTGTTCCGCGCGCAGGGCCAATATCTTTTCCTTGCGCAAGCGCGCCCCTTCGCGCCGAGTCTGGCGCCAGAAACTGAATCTAGCAGGGGCCGTGCGCAGAAAGGTGAAGCGGTTGCCATTTGCTGCCACAAGTCTTTCGTACAACCCGACAAAAGAGAAATTAGTAGCCAGCAGTAATCCCGTTGCAGCAGTCGCAACCAGGATCACGGTGGCTCCCACGGTGTTGAGACCGCTGGCCAGGGTGCGAGCGATAACTGTTCCGACCAAACCTCCGGGTTGCACACTGGCGTCAAAGAGAGGACTTAGTTGTGATATGGAAAGAAGGGCGGACGCAGCGAGAACTAGAATTACCAACCCGAGCAGCGGGTAAAAAGGTGCGCTGATATGTGTGCGAAAACGTCGCCACGCTGCGAGAAGTAACAGTAGCGGTAGTAGAAAGGCAGCAACCCCAATCGCCTGGAATAGCCCGGCGGCAACGTTGGCGCCAATCGCGCCGGCCCAGTTGCGTGTTTCGGAGCCTCCGGCGGAGTTCCACGAAGGGTCATTTGGAAAAAACGCCGCCGAAAGCAGACACAGTGAAACAAGCAGACCCGATGCAAGAAGCAAGATTGCAATGATCTCGTTTCGCCTATCGTTCCGCAGGGTTATTATGCGGGGCTGCCGTTCGAACTGTGTAGTTGACATAGAAACTCCAGAGTGCGGCGGAAAATTCAGAATCCAGGTTGCGATGCGCGCACATAACATAGCCGGAACTAAAAGTCTGGACTGTGATCATGCGGCCTTCCGCGCCAGCAGGAACGCTTTGATAAAGTCGTCCAAATCGCCTGCCAGCACGGCGTCAACATTCCCTTTCTCCAATTTCGTCCTCGTGTCCTTCACCAACTGATAGGGGGCGAGCACGTAGCTCCTGATCTGCGACCCAAATGAAATCTCAGCCTTGTTTGATTCCAACTCAGCATGTTCGGCTCGACGCTTCTCGATCTCAAGCTCGTAAAGCCGGGATCTTAAAACCTGCATTGCGACCGCGCGATTCTGATGTTGGGAACGCTGGTTCTGGCACTGAACAACGATGCCGGTAGGCAGGTGCGTTATGCGGACTGCGGAGTCCGTAGTGTTAATGTGCTGCCCGCCGGCGCCGGTGGCGCGATAAGTGTCAACTCGAAGATCCTTATCCTGAATTTCTACCTCGATGTTTTCGTCAATTTCAGGATAAACAAAAAGGGAAGCAAATGAAGTGTGCCGTCGGGCCGCCTGGTCAAAAGGCGAAATGCGAACCAGCCTGTGCACTCCGGCCTCAGCAGCCAGCAATCCGTAGGCGTATTCACCTTCCACCTGGAAGGTAACGTTTTTCAAACCCGCTTCTTCGCCCGGTTGGTAATCAATGATCTCTGTCTTAAAGCACCGCAGTTCAGCCCACTTGAGATACATGCGCAGTAACATCTCAGCCCAATCCTGCGATTCAGTGCCGCCCGCGCCAGGATGAATCGTGCAAATGGCCGGGAGATGATCGTTCTCGCCGGCAAGCAGCATTTCTGTTTCTGCCTGGCTTAATTCATGTTCCAGCCGCTCAACCAGCGAGCGCAGCTCTTTCAATGACTCTTTGTCCTCCTCGGCAAACTCAAAAAGCACTCCCGCATCCGCTATTTGCGATTCAAAGTTTTCCTGGCGCTGGACCTTCTTCTCCAGCAGGCTCCGTTTTTGCAGCATCTTCTGCGCGGCCTCCTGGTCGCTCCAGAAGTCCGGCGATGAGGCCTGATCCTCGATTCGCTTTAACTCTTCGCGGCTTGCAGCAACATCAAAGAAACCTCCCGAGTTGCTCGACGCGCATGCGAAGATCATCATACGACGGTCTCAACTCCTGTATTGACAAAGTTTCGATCATCCTTAACCTCGAATCCCTAATCTACGCCTCCAAAAAGTGGCGGCTAACACCAGGGCGCTGACGGCGGCAGTGAACGCCACAAACAAGTCGCCACGACGGGCGTAAAAAGTACTCGCGTTTTCATTCCGCCCGATCCTCCAGGTGCGTACGGCAGTTTGAAAGCCCTCGGTTGCGTCTTTCACTTCGCCCGCCGGCGTGATGTATGCGGTTATCCCCGAATTCGTCACCCGCAGAATCGGACGTCCATTCTCAACTGCGCGAAAAACCACGTTGGCCAGGTGTTGCCGCATTACTGCTGTGGGACCAAGGTAGCCGTCGTTGGAAATATTGATCAACACATCTGCCCCGTCTCGTGTGAAGCTTCGCGCGATGGACGGGTAAGCCGATTCAATACAAATAAAAACACCGGCGCGGACCCCACCTATCTTCATCAGTGTGTAACTCGTGCCAGCGGTGAAATCTCCAACGATTGTTCCCACCGTACTCGCTCCCGGCATCCAGCGCGGCAGCGGCACATACTCGCCAAATGGCATCAGGCGAATCTTATCATACTGAGCGATCAGACTGCCCTGCTGATTAACCATTACGGCGGAGTTGTAAATGCCATCATTCGGCGCCGCTTCCTGTGAGTTGAAAAGCACGGCAGTCTGGTTAGCTGTCGCAAACCGCACCAGGAATTCTCGCAACTGCAGGTCATTTCCGTAAGCGAAGTTCATCGGCGACTCAGGCCAGATCACAATTCGAGGAGTTCCATCGTTTGGAATCTGCTGCAAGGCCGTTTCGCTAATTGACACATGCCGGTCAATCAGGACCTGCATCTCTTCGTTTGATTTGACGAAATCCATCGGCACGTTTGGCTGCAAAGCTACCACTACAGCCTCCGGCGCCTGGGAATTCAATTCCGGGGGTGAGCTTTGGGATGCCACCATGACAAGTGCGACGCCCAGAAAAACCAGCCCCGTCACTAGCACGGATCTCGCGTTGCGCTTTAGCACCAGGAATGCTACCGCGGCGCTTACGGAAACGATCATGAACCCGACGGCATATACACCTCCCCAACGCGCAGGCTGTATCAAGATTGGTTGATAAGCCTGTGAGTAACCGATTGCATTCCAGAGCTGGCCCGTTAGGCCAAGTCTGCCCAATTCAAGCGCTGACCAGATCAAGGGAGCAAAAAACAGGGCCCTGATTCCCCACGCCCGAATTGCGCGCGCCAGCACGAGCGCAAAAGCCCCGGGGAAAAGCCCTACGAAGATCGGAACCGGAGCCAGCAGAAGGTAGGCTGCCCATCGGGGTATTCCACCGTAGTGAATCATTGAGTAAGTTAGCCAGTGACAGGAGCCGTAAAAGAACACAGCGCCGGTTAGCCAACCCAGCAAAAATGACCGCCCTGGAGAAGGCCTGAGGGCGATCACGACCAGAAGAGGCACGAGTCCCAACCACGCGACTGGCCAGTAGCCAAAGTTCGGAAATGAAAGGATGAGTAGAACTGAGGAGGCGAGAGCAGCTACACCGTCAGTGAGAACGGAGGCTCTTAACCAGGCATGCGTCGCGGAGGAGAAATCGTCATCTTTATTCGCGCGGGCTTGACTCGCGCGTGTGGTTGTAGAAACCGCGTCCTGCATAGCTCGTGAGTTTAGCAAATGTAGAGGTAAACACTATCCACGAGTCATACGAACTGACACCCCAGGATTTCGTGTAGGTTCGTGTCATTTCGTGGATCGTCCTGTCGATCGAGATTGAAGATTTCTCAAAAAAAATATTTTCTCAGGTTGGGGGTTGTTGCGGATTACGACTCAAAACGGCGAGTTCAGGAGCGAAAACGACAGAAAACGTCACCGTCGAAGTGACAAATTCCGTCTCGGGGGGGTAAATGGTTGGAATGGAGTACGTGGGAGCCAATCCTGAGCATGTCAGAATTGCGGCAGCCGTCCGAAAGGAAAGAAGTAGATAATGCGGGGAAATAACAGGCCTAAAATGCGGGAGAACCCAGTCATTTCTGACTGGGTTCACATTTAGGGAGGTTTAACTGAAGGGCTGCTCGGGGGGTGGCTGGCGCAGCGGCAGGCGGCGCTCAGAGGAAGTTGGCGGCGGGGGCACGTTGTAACTTTACTTTGGTCTCCCGTGCTTGCCGAGGTTACTTGGAGCACCTCCTGTGCCAGAGAAAAGCTTTTGTGAAAATGATGCGAGATTCAGACTTAACTGGAAGGGAGCAGGGGCGCTACCATTTCAAGCGGATAACTCTTACAGAGCAACAAAAGCTTGCTGAATAATCAGACTCTAAATGTGGGAAACCCAGTCATTGTTGACTGGGTTCATTTTCGGTTGGAGTTACTGTAGGAAAGCTCGGAGGGTGGCTGGCGCAGCGGCAGGCGGCGCTCAGAGGTAAGTTGGCGGCGGGGGCACGTTTCGACTTTACTTTGGTCTCCCGTGCTTGCCGAGGTTCCTTAGTGCATCCGCTATGCCACAGAAAAAGATTTTCTGGAAATCGAAGGCGATTGGTTGTTAAGAGCGGAGGCGTATTCAATTCGTGGCTTAACGTTCAACGAGGAGAAGGTGACTTCTTAATTCCACCACATGGACCACCGTGTGGGTCGGTATAGTGCCGCCGTCAACGGTTCGAGCGCGCCACAGTTCGCCATGGATTAACACAGTGCCTTCGGGATCCAACTCGGCATCCACCTGACCGCGGGAACCTATTAACTGAATCTGCCTGGTTGCAGATTTTTTGTGCCGTGACATGCCGGCCACGATGACGAGTACCGCAATGCTGGCGCCGCCGAGGAGTATGATTGCAACCCAGCTCATAGGATCAGGATCTACTAATCTTCAGTTCTTGCCCATGGTTACCTGTCTTTGCAGGGCAATTGCCTCCTGGTTGTTCGCGTCGATGGTGATCGCACTGGAGGCATATTTCGTTGCTTCGCCGCGATCACCACGCTCCAGGAATATCCTGCCCAGCAGGATGTGAGCGTCGATGAGCTTGGGATCCCAGAAAATCGCAGTCTTGAGCGCGGCGATTGCCGCTTCTTGATCGCCGCGGCGCTGGTTGATTCGGCCACTCAGGAGATAGGCCTCCGCGTTAGTCGGTTCGATCATCACTACCCGATGCAGCTCGGTCAGCGCCTCATCATCACGTCCAGCCTGATAGAGGTCACGGGCTTTAACGAGCAGGTCTTGCGTCGCTGAGCCCGCATCAACGTTGGCGGCGACGGCCTTTTTGCGCATCAAGTCAGCGACATCGTCTCGACTCAAAACATCTCGCATCCGCAGCGACACATTACTGGTGGTTTGAGACTTCTGCCACTCGGTCTGCCACTTCGCATATGTCTGCAGATAACGCCTGGCCTGGTCGTCCGCAGCCGTGGCGGCTTCAGTCCTCCCGATCTTTTCGAGGGCCTTGGCGAAAAGGAAGTAGGCCTGGCCGTCTCTAGGATCAGCCGTGATCACAGGACGCAGATGCTCAGCGACTTCGGCATATTTTCCTGCCAGGAATAACGAGTAGGCGTAGTTGAAGTGCACCATCTGGTCATCAGGCGCCGACTCGGCCGCGCGAGCCAGGAGGGATGTGCCTTGCTCGAGGAGTCGTGTGCGTTCCGCCTCTTTCTTCTCCTGGCGCGAAGCCTGAACGGCGACTGCCCCAGCGTTGTTATAGATTCCGATCAGAGGCATTTCCGTCGAAAGCGGCACCAGGGAGGCCAGCGCATGTCCCAGGTCTCCGAGTTTTGCGTAACCGAGCCCTGCGTAGAATGCAGCCTGAGTGTAATGTGGATCTTTCTTTTGCAGTTTGCTGAAGTACTCGGTGGCTTCTTTCCACTTCCCCTCAGTCATATAAAACCTGCCCAGCTCAAAGGCCGCCTGCGGGTATACCGCAGCACCATTGGCATCACCGTAAAAACGCAGTGCGTTCTTCAGATAATTTGCCCGCTTGGGATCGCGTTCGCTTAGCTGCACGCCTTTGACATAGGACTCGAAGGCTCGCTGAGGAATCTTCGTGGCTTCCTGCACCAGTTGGTTCTGAGAGAAAGGCAACGCTTTATCGCGTTGATAGAGAATCTGATAAGCAATTCGACCTTGAATATTCTGGAGCGTGATAAGCAGGCCCCCAAAATCAAATTGCCGGGTGGCCCAGGAGCCATCCATGACCTCGCCCAGCGTGCGTCCTTCGTTAACCTTGATCACCCGCGCAGTCACCTGTACGTAGGCTTCGACGGGCGACTTATCATTCTCCGCTTGGGCCGCCGCCTGGCCGGCTTCTAACGGTGTCGTCACTGAATAAGTTCCAATCACAATCATCGTGGCTTTCGCTTCACGGGCCAACTTGATCGCGGTAGCCCGCGAAGGGATCACCGCCGGAGGCACGCGCAAACGCTGATAAGCAAGTTCGCGTTCGTCATTCGAGACAACGATGAGGCCGGGCTTGTTTAACAGTTCCGCTACGGAGTTCGCAAAGCTCTCGCCGACCCAATTGTATTCTGGTCGATTAGAGGTATTTTCGAAAGAGAGCACCATCACGACGTCGGCGCCCGCGGGCGTCTGGCTAAAGGTCGGGAGCGCCGACATGGCTACAAGTAGCGCAAGCGTCGGCGCGAAGAATAAGTAACTATAAGAAGTAGTTCGCATGAAAATTCACATTCCCTAACGAAATCCAAGTCTAATCGTCGCGCTCTTATGATGCCGCAGTCATGAGATGCAATGCTCGCCCTGGATACGGAATTTTAACAGAAAGTGTCCAACGGGAGAAACAGCCGGATCAGAGGGGCGCTAGAGGTAGGTCTAGAGCCTAGTGATGGCGGATCCCCATCTACCAGGCTCCTGAAAAAGGGGTGGGCCATTATCAGAAGGATAAGACGATCCACGAAAGCACACTAAATGACTCGAACTAAGGCCTCTTCGTGTCCGTTCGTGTGATTTCGTGGATCGTTCTTGGTTTTTGGCAGCCTGCTAGCCCGGATTATTCATGAACCATCATTCAATCCAGCCTGCGGTAGCAGGCGGCAGCGTAAAGTCTCGCACCCCAGCCGAGATGCTCGGCTGGGGACC
>JALZJF010000200.1 GCA_030859905.1 Acidobacteriota bacterium | reverse complement strand
GGAAGGCAGCACGACCCGGCGTTATCACGGCACGCAACGCTGGTTACGAGCCGGCGCCAAATCCAGACTTGCCAGGCGGTGTGTGGTGGGATTGAGGGCAAGCCGGACGGAGATGGTGCCGCGCTCGCAAACGAGTCTGACTGTGCTATTGCGGCTGCCATCTCCTCCCACCGTTTCGCCCGGCTTGCAAGCACCCCACGAAGACGCCGCATTAATCTGCCGCCGCATCCGCTCGACGTCGAGATTTGGTGCAGCCAGAGCTTCGACCGTCTTGGCGTCCCACCCGCCAATGAGTCGTACGATTGCGTCCACCACCTTCGTCATTTCCGCATCAGGCGGGCGCACTGATTGCACTCTTAGAGACTGCACGCGCGGGGGATTCGTCGGCGCGAGAGTAATGTTGACTTCCAGCCAGCCACGTTCGCACATCATTCGCCAGTGCCCGCGCAGTCCGTTCTCGGCATCAATCGATGAAGCGGGCTGACAAGCACCGTGTTGCATAGCCAAAGTCCTCCAGCGACTGGCGCGAGTCTCGGCTGGAATATCCAGGAACAAGTTGTCGGCAGCAATGCGCTTCGCAAGAACGTCGTCCCATTTTGTGATCAACTGCGAAACATCATTTTGCGCCGACACAAGTGCGGGCGATGGCTGCACGAGTCGCGGGCGCAGTGCGTCCGTGCGATCAAACGCGGCAAGAGTGTCGTTGAAGAGGCCGCCGAACGGAGCGTAAGTCAAGTTTCCCAACGCGATGATCCCGACGCCATATTCCGGCAGCCAGCGCATCAGCGACCCGTAACCTGGCAGGCCCCCGCCGTGCTCAACGATATGATTGAAGCGACAATCCTGTGAGATGCTGAGGCCGTAGCCATAGGAGCTGACGCTTAACTGAAATGGCGCGTCAACCGTAGGGCGCAACGCCGACGCGGGTTGCGCCCGCCAGGCTTGCTGCATCTCGCGCGCGCTGCTGCGTCGCACCGGCCCTCTTTCCGGCTCGTCGCGGGGCGGAAAGGCCGACATCAGAAACGCAACGTATCGCGCCAGATCGCGTGCCGAAGTCCACAAGCCTCCCATCGAACCAAACGCGCCGTGCGCGAGTATCGGCTCTTCTTTCCAATTGTTATTGTCTTGGGCGGCGTAGCCAAGCGCGATGCGCTCGTGCGGCACCGCAGCCACGTCGAACGTTGATGAACGCATGCCGAGTGGCAGCAGAATCTGATCGCGA
Organism: Acidobacteriota bacterium; assembly: GCA_030859905.1. GTDB lineage: Bacteria > Acidobacteriota > Blastocatellia > Pyrinomonadales > Pyrinomonadaceae > PSRF01. Next base: position 7,442 of record JALZJF010000200.1, on the reverse strand, counting down.
ACGTAATCGGCGTAAGGACGACCGGAAGCACGAGCGACGACCTGTCCGAGGATCGCAAAGCCATAGTTTGAATATTCAAAAGCAGTGCCGGGCGCCGTCGAAAAGGGTATGCCCGCGCGCAGCCATTTCCGCATCGTCTCGTCGCTCTGGGCCAACTGCCGATCGCCCCATGGATTGTCTTCCGGAAATCCTTCAGAGTGCGTCAGCAGATGCCGAATCGTGAGCACCGGCGAGTCTTTGGTTGGGTAGGGCAGGTCCGCGACCGCCGGCACGAAACGCGCCACTGGATCGTCAAGCGACAGTTTGCCTTCGTCACGAAGCTTGAGGATCGACAGCGCCGTGAAGCTCTTCGTCATGGAGGCAATGCGAAAGACTGTGTCGGGCGTGACCGGCGCGTGGCTTTTGATGTCCCGGACACCGGCGGTCTTTACCCAGACCATCTCGCCGTCGATGATGATGCCCATAACCGCGCCGGGCATTTGCTGCCGCTTGACCCAAGTGTTAAAGAGACGCTCGATTTCCGGGAACGCCGTGGCGAGTTTGCGAGTGCGTTCCGGGTCGGCGAAACGAGGCGGTGGTAACGTCCCGGTTGCGTAACGACGCTGGCCCACAACCAGTGCCGCGGTCGGGGCCATGATAAGAATGAAGAGCAGTGACGCGATTATAACTGATGCGAAGTTACGATAGCGTTGCATTGGCAAACCTCCTCGACTGGATGAGTTGTGCTCGGCGTGTGGAAACGGTCTCGCTTTTGTTAGACGCAGGCATTTGGCTTCTGGACGAAAACTCGCGGGGCGTTGCGGTGTAGTTTTACCCCCGACACTGCCTAACAAGTTCCAGAGACGGAGCTCCCAGCCGGGTCCGTTGATTGAGGTTTCGCTGAAGATCCCAGTGCCAAAAGCCAACTCAATATCAACCAAGAAACCTGCAGAAGAATGCTATTCATTGTCCTAACTTTCATAAAAATATTGTGGACTGCGGTTACAAGAAGTTTCCGTCATCTCACCTACCTGCTCCTGCTGAAGCCGATAGTTTAACGAGAGAAGCAGCGGATGTATTGGATGATCTGAACAGGTAGGCACGCCTTTAGCGTGCGCGCGCAAAGGAGCGGTATTGTGCTGGCGTCATCCCAGTGTGTCGTTTGAAGATTCTGGCGAGATGACTTTGATCACAAAAGCCCGCTGCGAGAGCTATCTCGCGAAATGGCGCTTCGGTTGTTGAAATCTCACGGCAGACAAATTCAACTCGAAGTTGCCGCACGTAGTCTCCGATCGTGCAGTGATAATTTTTGCGAAACATGCGAGCGACGTGGACAGGATGTACGCCGACCGATTCAGCAAGAAACCCAAGACTCACACTTTTCGGGAATGTCGCATGGATAAGTTCTCTAACCTGCTCTAACCAGCGCGGCGGCGGGCAGTTTTCATGAAGCCTTTTGAGCTTCCGCGAGACTTCGGCCAACATTTCAAGGAAAATACCCTCAATCGCCAGTGGAGAAACATCATCCGGGTGTTGCACTTCCCGGTGAAGTTTTAGACCCAGCGACGTCAGCGATCCTCCTTGGGTAAAAAACGTCTCAAGCATCGGTGGGCGCTCAGAGCTACGCGTCAGCCAATCTGCGGTAACTTCGACAATCAGAAAGTGCGCACCCGCCCGGTGAACAAGACCTGTATGTTGTTCGTCTGGAAGGTTGAAACCAAAACTAAACGGTTTCCAGTCCAAGCTGCCTCTTGAGGACGTTTCAGTAAATGAGCCTTTAAGCAGCATGGAAAAGCGCTCACACGCGTGTGAATGCTTCGGTAGTCTCAGGTTCGGGTGGTATTTGCTTTCCAGCAAGCGCAGCCCAGCTACTTCTGTTCTTCTCAGAACGTCTCCGCAGTAATGTCCAGGAGGAAGTCTCATTCTCTTCGTAGATCCCCGCAACCACTTCATTGTATCCGGATTTAAGGAAAATGAAGATAAAGCCCCCCTGTTGCGAGGTCGTGTTTGCGCGCGGACACGCGCACCCTAGTTCAACAAGGCTGCGGCTTGTATTCCATTGCATTCCATTCCAGCCGAAAGAAAAACAAAAAAGAAGAAATCTAATTTAGTTTCCCCCTCTGCGGGCCGATTGTGCCACGAGAGCCCGCACGCACAACTTTCCGCAAAGCCTCCAAGTGCTCCTCTCCGTTTCGCCCCTGCGGGTGTGCGTTCGGGCACCCACTCGTGTCCCAACGTCCCTACGAGGGGGAAACACTCTTTTCAATACCAAAAACCAAAACCACGAACCCGAAAGGAGCACAACATCATGGAGAGTCACACAAAGCCAGCACTCGATATTCCCAAGTGGTCAGCCTTACTGGTTGAAGCAGTTAACAAGCCCGGTCTGATCATGCAGGCATACAGCGCGTTTCATCAGTACAGCATAGGCAATCAATTGCTTGCGCTCGTGCAATGTCACATGCGCGGCCTGGAGCCAGGACCAATCAATACATTTCCCGGGTGGCAAGCTCTCGGCCGCAACGTCAAACGCGGCGAACGGGCGCTAGTTCTTTGCATGCCAATCACCCGCAAGCGCCACGATGAAGACGCAAACGACAACAACGACGAGGCAAATGCAGAGCGCACTTACACGGCCTTTGTGCACAAGCCTCGCTGGTTCGTCATCAGCCAAACTATCGGCGACGAATTCACACCGCCAACATTGCCGCAGTGGAACTCGACTCGCGCACTCGCCGCTCTAGAGATTGAGCAGATCTCGTTTACTGAGACGGACGGCAACTGTCAGGGATACGCGCGCATGCGCCAGATCGCGATCAATCCGGTAGCCCAACTTCCGCACAAGACACTATTTCACGAAGCCGCCCATGTTGTCTTAGGTCACACAGCCGAGGCGGACTTTACCGATACTGAACGGACGCCGAAGAACCTGCGCGAAGTCGAAGCCGAAGCAGTCGCGCTGCTTTGCTGCGAAGCTCTCAACCTCGAGGGGACCGATTTCTGTCGCGGTTATATCCAGAACTGGCTATGCCCGGCAATTGGCTACAACGCCGAAGCAATCCCCGAAAAGAGCGCACAGAAAATCTTCCGTGCAGCAGATCAAATCCTGCGAGCCGGACGACTACAGCCGGAATAGGACGACGAGCAAGGGTAGTGAGCTTTACCAGGCTAAACGGGGCATAGACCACTGACACTCTAGAAAGGAGCACGATGCGAATAATCAGACTGAAGTGCGAGTCCAATCAGACACACGACCAGGCCGTGCAAGAGGTTGCTGTTGAACGTGAGGATGACAACAACTGGTATGGCAAGCCCCTAGCTAATCCGGCATGCCCTACTTTGCAGTGGCCTAAGTTTGCCTGGAAGGAGATTGAACAAAAAACGGGTCAGGAAAGCGCTGACACGCTCGCCCTGACCCATACACCAACTTTCACCCAAAGAGGAGAAACATCGATGCTAAGACAAAACTCTAACACAACCCGAGCAAACATTGGCTCGCGGTTTGCGCTTGGTGAGATCTTCATCACGCCGGGAGCGCAAGAAGCTCTCGAAATAGCTGGACAGACCGCGATTCAGTTTTTGCGTCGCCATATGTCTAGCGATTGGGGCGAGATCTCTGAGGACGACGCGCGGGAGAACGAGCTTTCACTGAGAGAGGGCTTTCGTCTGCTGAGCGCATACAGAACCGTAAAGGGCGAAAAGATTTGGATCATCACCGAAGCAGATCGCAGCGCTACCGCCATTCTGTTGCCCTCCGACTATTGACGTCAACAGAACGACGCAGCGCGAGTGCAGGAAACACTCGCGCTGTTACGATTAGTAACCTTAAGGACAGAATAATATTAAGCGAATCTACTATGTCAGGGGCCCTCTGCCAATCCCAGCCATCTCCGAGTCGACCTGCCGCAACCGCCGCTAGCACTCTCGGTGAGCTGGCCGGGCTTGGGGCTGAGGTAGCGCCCGTCGTTTTAGTGGGCGAAAGACTCCTGGCGGCTCAGGCAATGCGAATCTTGATGCGCCTCGACAGAGAACTAGCGGAGGCTCGGGCTCAATTCAATCAGGATTGGTTCCGGAGGGTGATGCGCGCCCGCTCAAAGGCGGCGTCACGCCTTCGAAGACGCTGGGCAAAGGTTTCGCCGGCTCCGGCAATCCCTTCGGGAAATCTTCGGAGACGGTATCACGCAAATCTCGCGAGACACTTGTACCAGCCCCGCGGGGAGTAAAGACTCACGTGTTATAAGTCTCGGTTCCGCACGCACTCTGCCATACGTTCTTCTTCCTCAAAGAAATGCGTTTGATCCAGTCGATTTAGTTTTCTCCGTAGGCGGAGTAACATGTAGTGGGTTTTTGAGGTACGCAGTGGGTCCAGGAGGCAAAAGCTCTTCTGAGTGTAGGTTAGGAGATTGGCGACCTCGAATAGCTGTGAGGTTTATCTGCCGTTCGTCCGGGATTCGACGTTGTCGACCATAGCCACGCTCGGTGTACCTTGAAGTTAGGTAGAATGGTTGACTCAACGAGGAGTGAGTGCAGATGAAGATGACGGCTGAACGGCGGGCGCTGGATAAGATCTTTCGGCGCCGCGATCGCTACGAGATACCAGATTGGCAGAGAGAGGAGGTTTGGGACAAGGCCAAGAAGCAACGCCTCATCGACTCAATTCTGCGCGGTTGGAAACTCCCAAAGTTTTACTTTTTAAAAACCTCTGATGGCGAGTATGAGGTCGTTGATGGTCAACAACGCCTCGCGGCTATCTTCGAGTTTTGCTCTAACGAGCTGACCCTCGGTAAAGAGTCAGCAAAGCGGTTCGGAGGCCCCCTCTATGGCGACCTGCCGCAGCAAGTCGCCGACGGATTCGATGACTTCGAGATCGAATACGACGTTATCGAAGACGCGACGGACGAGGAACTGAAAGAGTTCTTCCAGCGCCTCCAAGCAGGATTGCCGCTGACCAGCAGCGAGAAATTGAATGCGGTTCACAGCAAGCTTCGAGACTATTGCCGAACGATCTCAAAGCATCCATTGCTTAAAGAGACGGTTGCCATACCGGATACCCGCTACTCGCACTTCGACATTGCCGCCAAGGTGGCGACCATCGAGATCGAGGGTTTGGCGACGGGACTGCGCTTTGACGATATTAAGGATGTATTCGAATCGCACCGCAGCTTCTCCGCCACTTCGGCTGTCGCTAAGCGAATCGGAGCTGCACTTGATCTTTTGCACACTGCCTTCAAAGGTCACGGAGCACTACTTCGCAGCCGCACCGTCGTCCAATCCCTTATCACTCTGACCTGCAAGCTTGTTGCCACAGGGCGCTCTCAAGCCCTCGGGGGTGAGATCCGGAAGTTCTTCGAAACTTTCGCTGCGGAGCTCACTCAACAAATCGAGATGGGCCAAGCGGCGTCGGATAGTGATTACTTAATGTTCCAGCGCTCAGTGAACGCGAATGTTAAGGGAGGCGCTAAGACCCGACACGAGATCCTGCTGCGTAAGCTGTTTCGACTCGCACCGCAGCTCGCCGATGCATTCGATCCGTCAATTGTAGCTGAGAGCGGCGTTGCGGGGCGGGTAAGCAGTCTTGGCGACTCGATTACTCAACTAATTGATCAGTTGAACAAGAAGTACGCTGCGAATGCGGGTGAGGACCTCTTCAAGGCAACTAATAAGACGGCTCAAGCTCTCTTACGCATTCGGAAGCCGGTTAAAAAGCTTGATGAGTACGAAGCGCTAATTGACGATCTCTACTTCCTGTTTCGTGAATCTGTTGGATCTCGGCTCGGCAATACCTGGCCGGATTCCTTCAGTGACGTAAACGACCTGCGCACTGATCTTCGCCATGATGTCGACCATGGAGATGGCGGAAAAGTTCGTTCCAAGCGCCGCAAGATTGCCAAAGCCTTTGCGAAGTACGCGGGTGGTGGGACGCCGGCTACGATCGAACCTGCAAAGTTCCCGTTGATACAGTCGAACATTATGGGAGCGATCGAGGGCGATCTCCGAGCGCTCCTTGCGAATGTTCCCTAGCTTCACGCCTGTACCGTCGCCGCAAACTTCGCCGCACGGTGACGACATTGTTGGCACGCGGTCCTTGAGTCAGACATTCTTGAGGTACCTGCGCTTCATCGTGAAAATTCTGCTTTAGCCCGGAAGAGAGCGTAGCAAATTCGGTTTTTAACGATGAGCACGAACTCAATAACGCATCTCCATGCCTTTCTCAATATCCTGGGCAAGCTTGCTTCCCATACGACTGATGATCATAGAAATGGCTTGAAGCTTGGCGGAATCAATCGCCGCCTTCTGAGTGATTTCGGCGCCGGCCATTCTTCCCGTGAATTCGACTCGCGTCGCCTGATCATTCAGACCCATTGCTAATTTATGCCCCGCGATGGAGGTGCCAGCGGCTGCATAAGCAGCTCCGGCTGCTTCTCTCCCCTGTTGCATAGAGATGCTCGCCATCCGATCGCCGGTCTCTCGGTTGGCCTGGTTGACATCGCCGGCGTATTTGTTTGCGTTTTGATTGGCGCTGTTAACATAGTCGATACGCGCACCATCGTAACCGCGCTGATGCAGCGTTAGCGGCAACGCGCCATGTTTCCCGTCTGAAGCGGATGACACGATGCCGCTCACGCCTTCGCGACCCAGATCGACAATTCCGCCAGCGATTGGAATTCTATTGAGTCCTTTGGACCATTCCTCTTTACGCCCGACCTGCGAATCGGTATTCGCTTCGTTAGCCTGGCGTCTACTGAGTGCATTGTTGTCTGCGAGCGTCCGTTCCCGGCCATAGTTGGACAGCTTTTCGTTGTATCCCTCAATGCCACGACTGGCGCTACCGAACATCGCATATGCCTGATGCGCCCCGCCACGAGATGCAGCGATTGCTGCTCCAGCGGTTGCCTGGGCCGCTGACATTGCTGAGGCTTTGCCAGCCACAAAGCCCGCCTGATTGCGCAACATTCCAGATTCTCGATTCGCCCTGGCCTCGGTGGTTTGCGCATCATACGAGCCCTGGGCTTGAGTATTCTGGGCCAATTGATTGATGCCGGCGGCGGCTGTGGTGCTATAAGCTTCAACACCAGTTCCAATAACCATCGCCGCGAATTGCGACAACGCCGAGGAGACGCCCTCATAGATTTGTCCCATTGAGAATCGATAAGCGAGGTAAGGGGAGATCCACAAACAGCCACCGGCGATCGTCATCATGAAGGCGGCAATTGCTACCGTGTGCGCAGGTGAGGCGAAGTTGCTCTTGATGGCGTACAACGAAGCGTAGTCCCAAACGTACAAGGGTTCTGAATCGCCCAGGGCCATCGCGACGTTGCCAAAGAGATAGGCCAAGGCGCGAATGAAATAGCTCACCGCCGGCCATAGGAGAGTCAAGACGACTGCACCCCAAACAAACGGATAGGTTACTTTGTGCGCTAGCTTCTGATCGATAGCGACGGCCATCATTAAGGGAGCCGCTG
>JALZJF010000197.1 GCA_030859905.1 Acidobacteriota bacterium | reverse complement strand
CTGAAGAAGGGCGCTATCGATGTGGATAGCCTGATTAGCGAAGAATATCCGCTGCGAGATGGACTGTTGGGTATGGAGCGCGCCGTTAAAAAGGGTGTATTGAAAGTCTTTCTCCGGCCGTGAAGAGTAAGGAGGCAGGGCAAGGAGGCAACGAGGGTCTTGTTTTTCCTGCCTTTCCATTTTCCATATGTCATTTGACATTTTTCATTCGTCATTTGGGGCACCTTCGCTAACGACCGGATCCGTTACCTTATAAACATGGCGAGATAACATCCGTTTTAATCAGGTTGTCCAATGAAAAGTGTCAAATGACATATGGAAAATGGAAAGGCCAGAAAGAACAACCCCCTCCCTGCCCGAGCCTGTTCCTGCCTCCGGCTCCTGCCGTCTGCCTTCTTTTGCCCCTGGCTTCGCCATTAGCTATACTCTGAGTCTCCAATATGTGCCCGACCGTGACCCAGTCGCTTGGCGCCACTCTCTCGGGTACGCAATTTCGGTTTTTCCCAAAGGCGGTGGCTTTATGTTCGAGCTTCCTAAAGACAAAACAACAGTTCCAGAGTGGGCCATTTTGCGAAAGCTGCGGGTCTGGATTGGCGCGCTGGCAATCGCGTGTCTCGTCGCCGGGATTGGTATCGGCGCCATGCTTTCCGGCCAACCAACGGTGGCACAAAACGAAGCGCAGATTGCCCGAGCGCCGGAAGCCCTGTCTGCCTCGTTTGCCGAAATTGCCAGACGCGTCGAGCCCGCCGTGGTAAATATCGAAACCATGACCGCAGCTCCCGAGACGGCTGACAAGGATGATCCAGACAAAGACGATCAGACTTCGAATAACCCACTGCTTGATATGTTTCGTCGCCAGGCGCGCCGACCCTCTCGCGGGGTGGGAAGCGGATTCATCGTCAGCCCGAAAGGTTACATTCTTACCAATGAGCATGTCGTAGAAGGCGCCACCAGAATTACTGTCGGACTGCAATCCGGCGAAAAGTTCCGCGGCAAGATAATAGGCATCGATGAAGAGACGGATGTTGCGGTAATTAAGATCGAAACGTCACAGGACTTGCCCACCGTCACCCTGGGCGACTCGAATTCAGCAGAGGTTGGCGACTGGGTGCTGGCCATGGGTTCACCCTTCGGACTGGACCAGACCGTCACAGCCGGCATCATCTCCAAGAAAGAAAGAGAGACTCCCTACTTCACAAGTTTCCAGCGTTTTCTGCAAACGGATGCGGCGATCAATCGCGGCAACAGCGGTGGACCGTTGGTGAATATGCGAGGTGAAGTGATCGGCGTGAATTCGCAAATCGCCACATCTACCGGCGACTATAACGGTATTGGGTTTGCGCTACCGGCTAACGAAGCCAACTTTGTCTATCGTCAAATCGTGGCCCAAGGCAAGGTCCGTCGCGGCTTTCTCGGCATAACGCTCGATTCAGTTAAAGATGAGTTTGCCAGAGTCTACGGTCTGCCCGAAGCCAAAGGCGCAATAGTAGTGGATGTAACGCAGACTAAGGATGGGCAGCTAACACCGGCAGCTAAGGCCGGCATGCAGTCAAACGACATCATCGTCGAGTTTAATGGACAACCAGTTGCCAACGCTCAGGATTTGATTCAAAAAGTCGCGAGCAGCCCGGTGGGCCAGTCGGTGGCGTTGACGTATCTGCGCGACGTCGATGGCAAACTGGAGAAACACACAGCGAATGTTGTGCTGGGTGAGAGGCCTCCGCCGCAGGTGATAGCCACAACCGAAGACCCAAGCGGAAAGAAGAAAGAGTCCGAAACCAAAGGAAATGGACCGCAGCTCGGAATCACTCTCGCGGAAATCACGCAACAACTGGTTGCGGAAAAACACCTGACCGGTGTGCGCGGTCTCTACGTCAAAAACGTCGACCCGAACGGCCTGGCGGCGGATGTGCGACTGCCGGGTGGCCAGTCGGCGTTGAGTGAAGGCGACGTAATTACACGCATCAATCGCGCTCCGGTCACCACCCTCGCTGATTTCCAGCGCGTCTTAAACGGACTGAAACCAGGCGATCCGATCGTTTTGAATGTCGCCCGTTATCAACGGGAACAAGATCGTGTGTTGCAGCGGATTGTCCAGTTCACTTACCAATAAACACTGGGTATCGGGTGTCGGGTATCGGGTGCCGGAAAGACCCGGTTCAACCGGCACCCGACACCTGACACCCGGCACCCAATCTATGGCTCAAGCGAAAAAGGCTCTTGCAAAAACCTCTCGGAAACAAAATGGTCGCGGCGCGCCTCGCGCCTCCGTAAAAACCTACAACAACTACATCGCGGGCGTTTGGGTACCGAGTGAATCGGGCGAGGTGTTCGAGAACATCAATCCCGCCGACACTCGTGACACGATTGGCCGTTTCCCTCTTTCAACCAACGCAGATGTTAACGCCGCAGCCAACGCCGCCCAGGAAGCATTTGATCGTTGGCGGCATACGCCCGCACCACGTCGGGCGGAAATCCTTTTCCGACTGGGTGAGATCCTGATTCGTAATAAGGAAGCCTTCACCGCCGACATGACTCGTGAGATGGGTAAGGTTCTGAAGGAAGCTGGCGGCGATGTTCAAGAAGCAATTGATTGCACCTATTACGCGGCAGGCGAGGGCCGTCGTTTGCACGGCTTTACCACACCAGCGGAGATGCCCCACAAGTTTGCCATGTGTGTGCGTCAACCGGTGGGACTCTGCGGCTTGATCACACCGTGGAATTTTCCGATGGCCATTCCTTCGTGGAAACTCATTCCGGCTCTTATCTGTGGCAACACCGTCGTTTTAAAACCTGCCGAAGACACACCGCTCTCTACTTACAATCTGGTGAAAGCTTGCGAAGAAGCCGGCATTCCGCCAGGTGTCGTGAATCTCGTAACCGGATACGGCGAACCAGGCGCCGCGATGACAAACCACCCGGCCTTGCGGCTCATATCCTTTACCGGATCGACGGAGACGGGCCGCCTGGTGGCCTCGGCCTGTGCCGAACGCAACGCGATCTGTTCCCTCGAGATGGGCGGCAAGAACGCAATCATCGTAATGGATGACGCCGATATCGATCTGGCGATCGAGGGAGCGCTGTGGGGCGCGTTCGGAACGTCAGGCCAACGCTGCACCGCGTCGTCGCGGCTGATCGTGCACAAGAAGGCTTATAAGAAGTTTTCGCAGAAGCTGGTGCAACGCACCCAGGCACTCAGAATCGGCAATGGCGCGGACCCGAAAACTGACGTAGGTCCGGTAATCAATGCCTCCGCGGTCGAGAAGATCATGGGTTACATCGACATCGGCCAGAACGAAGACGGCGCCACGCTGGCCTGCGGTGGCAAACGACTCACGCGGAGCGATTACGCACATGGCTACTTTATCGAGCCAACTGTGTTCACCGACGTTGCTCCCGATATGCGTATCGCGCAGGAGGAGATTTTTGGCCCAGTCACTGCAGTGATTCCCGCCAGCTCGCTGGATGACGCGGTCAAGATAGCCAATGGAGTGCGCTACGGCTTGTCGGCGGCAATCTACACCCGCGATGTTAATCGGGCGTTTCACGCAATGAATGAAATGTACACCGGCATCTGCTACGTCAATGCATCCACGATAGGAGCCGAGGTTCATTTGCCATTCGGCGGAACGAAGGCCACTGGGAATGGCCATCGCGAAGCCGGAACGCAGGTACTTGATATCTTCTCCGAGTGGAAATCCATCTATGTTGATTACAGCGGAAAACTTCAGCGAGCTCAGATTGACGAAGTAAAGTTGTAAGCGACCCGACCGACGCTCTATTCTCTAAAATCCGATCATGATTGGAGTAACAACCACGTGATTGTCGGTCTGCCGAAAGAGATCAAGGACAATGAATACCGGGTGGGCTTAACGCCGGCGGGCGTGCGCGCCCTAACTGACGCCCGCCACCAGGTGATGGTCGAACGAACCGCGGGCGAAGGCTCAGGGTTCGACGATGGCCTCTATCAAAAAGCGGGCGGACAGATTCTTGGCTCCGCTGACGAAGTTTGGGATCGCGGCGAAATGATTGTGAAAGTGAAAGAGCCGATAAAGCCGGAGTACCCGCGCATGCGGGAAGGCCAGTTGCTCTTTACTTATCTTCATCTGGCTCCTGACAAGCAACTCACTGAAGAGCTTCTCAAACGCAAAGTTACCGGTGTCGCTTACGAAACCATCGCCGATCGGCGTGGCGGCTTACCACTCCTGACGCCCATGTCAGAGGTCGCCGGCCGCATGGCCATTCAGGTTGGGGCCCACTATCTCGAGAAGATGAGTGGCGGTCGCGGCATCCTGCTGGGAGGTGTACCCGGTGTGCCCGCAGCCCGGGTTGTAATTATCGGCGGCGGAGTAGTGGGGACAAATGCGGCGAAGATTGCCGTGGGCATGGGCGCGCATGTCACCATAATCGACAACAACCTCGACCGCTTGCGCGAACTTGACGATATTTTCCTCTCAAAGATCTCAACCCTGGCCTCCAGCGCTTACATGATTCACGATGCCGTCTCCCAGGCCGACCTGATCGTGGGAGCGGTGTTGGTGCCCGGGGCCTCCGCTCCCAGGTTAGTCACGCGGAGCATGCTCAAGGATGTGCCCAACGGCGCCGTCATCGTCGACGTGGCAGTGGATCAGGGTGGCTGTATTGAGACCACGCATCCCACAACGCACTCCGATCCTACTTACTACGTCGAAGGCGTCTTGCATTACTGCGTGGCAAACATGCCAGGAGCGGTGCCGCGCACTTCCACTTTTGCGCTCACCAATGCAACTCTTCCTTATGCGCTGCGACTCGCCAACACAGGATTCTTCGAGGCAATTGCCGGCGACGTGGGATTGAAGGCGGGAGTGAACACTTACGCGGGTCACTGTACTTATGAAGCCGTGGCTACTTCACAAGGGTTGAATTACACGCCGCTCGACGAATTGATCGGAACGAGCAGCGTGAAGACGGCCTGAACCGGTTACTAAACATGAACTATCGCGGCCGTCAGACTTAACTGACCGCCGCGTTTTTATTTCATGGGAGCAAGCTTGCGACCGATAAATACGATCCACGAAACTACACGAACCAACACGAAATCTTGTTAGTGCTGTTTCCTGTGATTTCGTGGATCGTACTTGACGTTCTGAGGTGACTTACTTCTTCGCCTGCAGCAGCTCAGCCACGCACGCCGTGAGGTCCTCCGCGGACACCGGCTTTGAAAACAACGCGTCAGCGAACGCGTCTTCCTGGCCGTCTTCCTTTCGTTCCATTCCACTCAGAAGGATGATCGGGATGTGAGAAAGTTGCGGGCTGTTACGCAGAAACCGGCACAGCTCGTGACCGCTGAGATTAGGCATCATGGCATCCGTAATCACTATGTCTACTGCCGAGGTCAGCGCTAACTTCATAGCTGCGAGTCCGTCCGCCGCCGAGAGTACTTCGTAACCCGCCCGCTGGAGAGTGACTTCAACATAACGCCTCAAGGCATTGTCGTCCTCGACCAGCAAAACGCGGGCGCGGTGGTGCACGTCAGTCTGCGTCGCTACATCGAGCAATCTGCCCTCGCAATCTCATTCTCGTTAAATTCTGCGATCTCTTTCAGGGTTGCCATTTAAAAAGTACTTCTGAAAGCCCGGTGAGTGAGGCTGGAAGGGAATCAGCCCGGAAACGAACCGTATGATCAGAGTAGGTCGGACCAGACAGCCTTGTCAATGGAGATCGTAAAACCACACGTAATCAGTGCCGCCAGAATTGGGCCCTCAAACGCAAATTAATCGCCGAACTCGTTTTGCTGCCCACTCCCCAATGCCTCCTGCCTCCTGCCTTCTGCTAAACTGCCTCACATGTCCCTCGAATTCGCTGTCCAATATCCGTGCATTCTGCGCGCTCGCTACTCCGAAAAGCACCTGCGCGAGTGGGGGCGCTTGAGCAATCTGCACACGCTTCTCACCACCGGCGACACCAGCGCGCCTTCAGATGACAAACTCCGCTGGGTGGAAAATGCCAGTGAGGAAGTGGAACTCATGCAAGCAGAAACTGTCGTATGCCCAAATTGTCCCTCCTGTTTGCCTATCGCAGCGGCTGGCGAAGGCGAGTCAGTAGGATGCCTGGGCCGGATTACCTATCCCATTGAAGCGCGGTTTGAGAAGTTTTTGGCCGATCGCGTGCAATTAAGTCTCGACACTCTGGACCACGAGGACCAGCCTCGGCTGCTTCATATACTCGTCGATCCTGAATCGCCTTTTGATGGCGAAGCGACCAAGGAACTGCGTCGAGTGACTACGGGCGAAGGACTGCGTTTCTATGAATTGCGACTGCCCATTCGTTTGACCAGAGACGCGGTGGGAATTACGACCGATAACGTTTTCGATCTGCTGGCCGGGTTTCGTTCAGAGGACAGCGAGCAGACGACATATACTCGCGAACTTCCCTTGGCGGCGACGGCTGACTATTACGACTTCCTTGACCTCATACTGCGTAATGACATTAACCAATCTGAAATCAGCCGGCTCACTGCACGCAGCAAAAACTACTTGCAGTTTCTTCGCCTGCTCCTGGCTATCGAGAGGGCAGAAGCGCTGACTACGCGAGTGCTCGTAGATTAGTTTCCATCTTCTACCGCGGATTCATCCAATTGGCGCAGCGTGTCGAGAATGAGGTTGGTGTTGCTCTGCGCCCGAATGGTGATAGGAAATATTTTCCCCGACTTTTGAAATTTGAAACTGCCGTTAGTTATCTCCACAATACGACGGAATCCAGCCTCGCCTTTTGCGCCGGCTGACTCCGCATCAACAATCCGTCCCTCGTTGAAGAACACGCGACCTGTTTTTGTATCACCCGTTAGCAGCAGCGCGCCCGTCAACTTCGCATTCTCAAGGACCTGGACGGCATCGAAGACGCTGATCGCCCCCAGATCACCGGAGAGCGTCGCGTGAGTTCGTACAAACGCCGACTCAGTTGGAGTCGCGGCAGGGCTAAGATCCGGACGTCGCGCACGCCGAATGGCCTCCAGCCCTCCGGCAATGTTTATTCGGGGATCGAGTTGCTTGGCCTCCAGCAAGCGGTCGTGGGCCTTGTTAAAGTTTTCTCGTTCAATGTAGATGCTGGCTAAGCCGAGACACTGACGTGCGGCCTCTTCGTTGTGCTTGGCGCTGAGGGAAATTTCCCGCAATCGTTCGCGCAGTGGAATCGACCGCGGATTGCCCTCAAGCGCACTCCGGAGTCGCTCCATGGCCTTCTTCGGCGCTTTGTACTTAATGAATATCTCGGCATCAAGGATGGCCGTGTCGACCTCACTTGCGTGCTCTGATTCTGACTGGAAGTTGACCATGTCTGTTAGAGAATCATTCGGCCAGCGCTAAAGATGCTCCTGGGCCCGGGGCTCAGGCGGATTTTACCACAGGAATTTGAAGGGTTCGGTTTATCCATTTGGAATCCTTAGGGTCACGATATCGTATGTCTGAAAAGTCCTGCAGAGGAGCTGGCAGCCGGCAACGTGAGGTGCCCGCCTCTGAGTCTAGCGGAGGGAAGGCTCCTGTATGTAAAAAGGTGACAGGATCGAGTATCCGCAGATGGCGCAGATTTACGAGCCTTCCGTCTTCTTGCTTGCGACTTCCGGTTCCTGCTTTTTCATCCGCGTAATCTGCGGATTAGGGCACAGGTCGGCTACCGATACTCCTGGACCCTGGTCGAGCACAGGTGGCACGCAAGCTGCCAAGGGAACGGCTGGGCGGAACTATTTTTGGAGCGCAGTAAAACCTGTAAACCAGAACCCCGCCGGTCTCGTATGGTTAAGTAGTTGAGTTGGAAGGTGGCTGAAATGGCTAGATGGATGACCAGAAGAATTCAACGCTCGCGCGCACGTTGTCAGAAGCCGGTTGATCAGAAGAAGACCAATTCGGCAGAGCAGCAAGTGGGGCACTCCGAAAGAGAGGCGGTTCGAACTGAAGGTTCAGCTGCACCGCCCGATAGAGGCTGAGAACTCCAACTGCAATTCTGATCCCCGCAACGACGTCCAATTGGTAGACCTCACAAATCTCAAACCAGCCTAGCTATAGCTAGCAGGCTGCTGAAAAGCTAAAGAACGATCCACGAAATCACACGAAGTCGCACGAAAAGAGGTCCTAGTTCGAGTCGTTTCGTGTGCTTTCGTGGATCGTCTTATTCCGCTGTGAATGGTCTACCACTCTTTCAGTCGCCGTCGGGTGAGTGCCGTTAGATTGCCCATTGATTGTAAAGGCAGCTTGTCATGAGATTTCTTCGAGATTAAAGGAGAGCTGATATCGCACTAACTTAACAGTGGGTAACCCTCTCGCCGCAAAGACTACTCGCGAATCAAAGTTCGAAGCCACCAAGATTCCTCGCACGTTTGATAGGAACTTTCCGAAGAACTCGCGGGGGGGTCAAGGTGATGGCTAGGGCTTGCCGGATTTAGTCGCTTTCACCCAGTCGCGGAAAGCGCGCCGGGCTTGTTTGGGGCTACCGCTCATGCTCGCCGCCACAAATCCGGCAAGCTGCTCCATGCTGAGAATTGGGAAAGCCAGACTGAAGGGCACGGGCGAGTATGCTTGCTCAGTCAACCGTAAGATTTGCCAACGAGCGCCGTCATAATGCCAAATCTCAGATACGCCCAGGGCCGCATAAATGTCGAACTTGCCGGTTGATTCATGAGTCAGATCAATTTCAATGACGAGATCAGGCGGCGGATCGCGTCTGAGATCAATCTGATCCCTTTCTGCGATGTCACCAGCGTGCTGAACATAAAAACAGTCGTCTCCTTCCGCGCCTTTTCTCCTAGGTTGGAGCTTCAGAGTGGTTGAACCGTAGCTGAGGACTTCCTCGTCAAGCTCGTCGCTCAAGATGAGCACCAAATCATGCACCAGGTTCTTATACTTTTCATGCTTGGCGGAGGGACT
This sequence comes from Acidobacteriota bacterium, assembly GCA_030859905.1. Lineage (GTDB taxonomy): Bacteria > Acidobacteriota > Blastocatellia > Pyrinomonadales > Pyrinomonadaceae > PSRF01. Next base: position 5,967 of record JALZJF010000197.1, on the reverse strand, counting down.
CATTATCTCCAGTCGGCCATCGCTATAGCTGATTCGGAAGCGAGGACTCTCGCCCAGCTCGGCGAGGAGCTGCTCGTACTCATCCCAATTGATATCGTAGAATGTCAACCTCCCGCCGGGCGGTAGGTGCGTAACGGCATCGAGATAATCCGCAGTTTGAACGCGCATTGAGTATTCACCCTCGCCTCTGAGGACGCGAGATGACTATACATGAACTAGCTACGGGACGCGCCACGACGCCGCACCGATGCGGCGCGAGTGAAAGGAACGAGCGCTTCAGTGCTTCCTTCGGGCGGAGGTTCGGTGAAGTTGCTGAACTCCTCGACGTGAGACTGTAAATACTGAAAGAAGCGCTCGAACTCTCGCTGCATCGCATCCATTTTCTCGCGCATGTTAAGGATGATCTCCACTCCCGCAAGATTTACACCCAGATCGCGTGTCAATGAGAGGATCAGCTCGAGGCGTTCGAGATCGGGATCGGTGTAAAGGCGAGTGTTGCCATCAGAGCGCGATGGCTTTAATAAACCTTCGCGTTCATACATGCGCAGCGTTTGCGGATGAAGGCCATACTGGTCGGCGACCGCGCTGATAGTGTATGTCTTAGCCTTGCGTTTCATAAACAGGTATCAGGTGTCGGGTGTCGGGTGTCGGGTGTCGGCTACCAAGTATCAGCTTCTTTACTGACACCTGACACCCGATACCTGTCACCTATTCCAGGCCGGGTGTCGGGTGTCGGGTGTCGGCTACCAAGTATCAGCTTCTTTACTGACACCTGACACCCGATACCTGTCACCTATTCCAATCCCATTTCTACGCGCGGATTCTCCGAATTCATTTTCGAGTACTTCTTCAAAAGTTCCTTCGTCTCTTCGGAGATCACTTTCGGCAGCGTCACCTGCACTTCCACAAATTGATCGCCTCTCGCTCCAGGCTTGCGCAAAGATGGGGCCCCCCGCTGACGCAGTCGAAACTTTTGACCCGACTGCGTGCCGGGAGGAATGCGCAATTGCGCCTTGCCCTCTACGGTAGGTACTTCGATCTTAGAGCCCAGCGCTGCCTCGGGTACCGTAATGGGCACGGTTACATAAATATTGTCACCCTTGCGGGTAAAGTGTTTGTGCGGCCCGACATTAGTGTTGATGTGCAAATCACCTGCCGGCGCGCCCAAACGGCCTGATTCACCCTTGCCAGGTATCCTCACGCGGGAACCCGTTTCGACTCCGGCGGGAATCCGTACCTTGACCGTTTCCGTCTTCGGCAACGTGCCCTGCCCCTTGCAAAGCGAACAGGGCGATCTCCTCCTGCCGGTACCTTCACAGTCTGCGCACTCCTGCGCAAAACGCAGGCGGCCACCTGCCCTTTGCACCTGGCCGGAGCCCTTACAGGTCGAACAGATCATTATCGGACCACCGATATCCCCGGCTCCATTGCATCGCGAACATTGTTCAGATCGGTTCACCGTGATGTTCGTAGTCAGGCCATTAATGGCTTCCTCGAACGAGAGCGCAAGGGGCATCTCTATGTCGGCGCCTCGCTTGGGCTGTGGGCGCGGAGCCTCGCGCTCTTTTGTAGCACCTCCGCCAAAAAGATCCGAGAAAATATCCCTGAAACTGGCGCCGCCACCGGAACCTGTAGACGTTCCCCAATCAAAGCCGGTGAAATCGAACCCCGGCGCGCCAGCCCGCCCGGTGCTGGGTCCAGTACCGCGCGCGGCCGCATCCGCCAGGTTATCCGAGTATTGACCAAAACGATCGTAGACCGAGCGCTTCTTCGGGTCTGACAAAACGTCGTGCGCTTCCGTGGTCAGCTTGAAGCGCTCTTCTGATGCCTTGTCCCCCGGATTGACGTCTGGATGATATTTGCGCGCGAGTCTTCGATAAGCCTTCTTGATTTCTTCAGGCTTAGCGTCCCTCTTAACACCCAGCACTTCGTAATAATCCTGTTTAGCCATCTTTCATTGCCGATCTCCAATTGCCAATTGCCGATTGGCCCGTAACCTCTAATGTCGCATCCAGGCTCGACTCGGGCCACTGACCAATCGGCAATCGACAATCGGAAATTGGAATTCCTATTTTTTCTCGTCTACGTCCACGTATTCAGCGTCAATAACATTGTCTTCGCCGCCGCCGCCAGAAGACGACGCGCCAGCGGCCGACGCCTGGTCACCCGTTGCTTCGGCGCCCCCTTCCGGCGTTGCGGTTTGCTGGTAGAGTGCCTCCGCTAGTTTGTGAGACGCGGCCTGCAGTTTGTTGAAGGCCTCGTTGAGTTTTTCGGTCCCCCCTTCTTGCAGCGCCGTCCTTGCCTCGGCAATAGCCGCTTCCACTTCTACTGCCACCGGGCCTACCTTCTCACGATTGTCATTTACCGTCTTCTCCATCTGGTAGGTAAGTCCGTCCAGCCGGTTGCGTGCTTCAATCTCTTCGCGCTTCTTCACGTCGTCCGCTGCATGAGACTCGGCGTCGCGCATCATCTTGTCGATTTCGTCCTTCGCCAGACCAGACGACGAGGTAATGGTTATCTTCTGCTCGCGGCCCGTACCCATGTCTTTCGCCGATACGTTAACGATCCCGTTGGCATCGATGTCAAACGTCACTTCCACTTGTGGCATTCCCCGAGGCGCCGGAGGAATCCCAACCAGGTGAAACTTGCCCAGAGTGCGGTTGTCACCAGCCATCTGACGCTCACCTTGTAGCACGTGGACCTCGACTGACGTCTGGTTGTCTGAAGCTGTAGAGAAGATCTCAGACTTCCGTGTGGGGATGGTAGTGTTACGCTCAATCAACTTCGTGAAAACACCACCAAGAGTTTCGATTCCCAAGCTTAGAGGCGTAACATCGAGTAGCAAAATGTCCGTCTTTTCCCCGGAAAGCACTCCTGCCTGAACTGCTGCGCCGATGGCCACGACCTCGTCAGGATTGACGCTCTTGTTCGGCTCCTTGCCGAAAGCATCTCGCACCAACTGCTGAACTTTGGGAATACGCGTCGAGCCGCCAACTAAAACTACTTCGTCGATTTTCTTAGCGTCGAATCCCGCGTCTTTCAACGCCTGTTCCACCGGTGGCAGAAGACGTTGCAGGATGGGATCGGCCAACTGTTCAAACTTGGAGCGCGTAAGTTTCATCGCCAGATGCTTGGGGCCAGACTGATCCGCGGTAACGAAGGGAAGATTAATTTCAGTTTCCATCGTGCTGGAAAGTTCGATCTTCGCCTTCTCCGCAGCTTCCTTAAGCCGCTGCAAAGCCATCTTGTCACTTGAAAGGTCGATGCCCTGATCGCGTTTAAACTCTTCGATAATCCATTCGATCAGTCGTTCGTCGATGTCGTCGCCCCCCAGGTGGGTGTCCCCGTTGGTAGATTTGACCTCCACGACTCCTTCGCCGACTTCGAGTATCGAGACGTCAAAAGTACCGCCGCCAAAATCGAACACCGCGATGGTTTCGTCTTTCTTTTTGTCCAAACCATAAGCGAGCGCGGCGGCCGTGGGCTCGTTGACGATACGCATTACTTCCAAACCAGCGATTTTGCCGGCATCCTTCGTCGCCTGTCGTTGCGAATCATTGAAATAGGCAGGAACGGTAATCACCGCTTTGTCGATTGTCTGTCCCAGATAATCCTCGGCCGATTGCTTCATCTTCTGCAAGATGATTGCCGAGATCTCCGGTGGGCTCCATTCTTTGCCACCGGCTGCGATGCGCACGTCACCGCTGCCGCCTTGCACTTTGTAAGGTACCTGCTTGATCTCTTCCGTCACTTCATTGTAGCGACGACCCATAAAGCGTTTAATCGAATAGACAGTATTCTCGGGGTTTGTAACCGCTTGCCTCTTGGCAACCTGGCCAACCAACCGGCTCCCGTCCTTTGTGAAAGCCACAACTGAGGGGGTTGTGCGACCTCCCTCCGAATTGGTGATGACGGTCGGTTCCCCGCCTTCCATCACGGCGACGACCGAGTTGGTCGTTCCCAAATCAATTCCTATTATCTTGTTGCTCATCTGTATTATCTCCCACAACCAAATTAGCAGCCCGCTTACAGCACGGGCGACGATTACCACAACCCGCTCGCTTTGAATCGACAGCCGAGCAAATAGGTTGAACGCGGCGTTAATATAATACCTGAGTGTCTTGATGTCAACTTTGTGCTCTGCGAGCCTTTGGGAGGTTTCTCTTGCTGAGACTGGTAGTTAAGCGCTGGGTTTCTCGGGAGCTTCGGTCGATGTGTCACGGTCCTCGTTTAGAAGTTTTGAGGCAAAGAAGACGTAGTGAGCTCCTGAAAGGATCGCCAGCAGGAAGACTGTTGCATAGAGGGTAGGAAGGTAGTAACCGGTGCCGTAGGGAAAGCTTGCCGCAAACATGATGAGGGCAATGGCGATTATTTGGACTGTCGTGTTGAGCTTTCCTAGCCAGGAAGGGCGAAATCCCCGAAAGCCGGTCATGATATTAATCGCCGCCGCTCCAACCACAATAAAAACGTCTCTGCTAATCACTGCGATGGTCACCCAAAACGGAATAGGGAGGTGGTTTGGGAGAGGCTGGGGAAAAACGCTGCGCATTGAAAGTACTACAAACGCCGTTACCAGCATTAACTTGTCGGCAATCGGATCGAGCACGGTGCCTAGTTGCGACCTCTGATCAAAGCGACGGGCCAGAAGTCCGTCGAGACCATCGGTTATGCCTGCGACCACGAAGGCGGCCAACGCTAGGAGAAAACGCTGATAGAAAATGAGCGTAACAAATACGGGGATGAGCACCATCCTGAAGATGGTGAGCATATTCGGGAGGGTAACGATCCGGGAGGACATTAAAACTTGAGCGCTTTGGGAAATTACCGCGAAATGAGCTGAACTAATCGGCTGCGAGAATTGACACGGGGCGAGCCCATCATGTGCCGCATCGAAGTTCCAACAGCGAAACCTCAGGCGGGCAACCGTATCGTACGGGAAGCACGACAGTGCCAAGACCGCGTGTCACATAAATCTGAGTTTCGCCGTGCTTTCCAAGTCCGCGGAGGAGGCGGCGTCGGGGTTTCCCCGAGGCGCTCCGTTCAGATCGCAGGGTAATCTGTCCACCATGGGTATGGCCGCTCAAGACGAGATCGACACCAGCGCGAGCTGCTCTCCGCAAGACGATAGGGTTGTGCGCAAGCACGAGCTTCATCTCGTCATCGAGCGAGCCGGCCAGTGCGAGAGGCAAATCCTCCAGCCCCACCATCGTGTCGTCCACACCCGCCAACCAGAACGCCTCTCCGCGCTGCTCAAAACGCATTCCTTGATTGACCAGTACCGTAATCCCTTCAGCACGAAAGAGGTCCGTAATCAACGCGGCGTCAGTCCAATGATCATGATTGCCCAGAACCGCGAAGACACCGTGACGCGCTCGTAAACGGCCAAGTAGTTCCGCACAAGGCGCGGCAAACTGACGCTCATGGGAGATGTAATCACCGGTCAACGCTATGATGTCGGGTTGCAACCGGTTGGCTGTATTAACGGCTCGCTCAATCTGTTCCCGGCTGGTAAACGGACTGTGGTGAAAATCAGATAGATGAACGATGCGAAAGCCCTCGAAGGCCTTTGGCAACCGACGCAGGTAGATCGGGTGATGCTCAACCGTGAGCATGAAGGGCTCGCTAAAAGCCGAACGCGCGGCCTGGCTGAGATTCAGCGCCAGTGCACGGAGGGGAGTTCCGCCGCCTTTTCCGACAAAGGGCGCCGCCCGCCCCAGTTGCTTCCGCCTAATTTGAGTTCGCATAAATAACTAAGATTGCCGTATAACCCGCCATCCTGCCAAACGGGCCCCTGCCAAAGTTGGCGCATTATAGTGGTCGCCCCGCAGGGACGCAACCAGTAAAGCAGAGCATTTTTAGCCCGGCGGCGCGGCAAAACAGCCTGTGGAGAACCGAGGTGTCTCGAGTTGCCGCGCCGGTGGGCTAAAAATGAGTTGGACTAAACCGGCGGGGTGACACTATGGGCAT
>JALZJF010000194.1 GCA_030859905.1 Acidobacteriota bacterium | reverse complement strand
GTTAGACAGACGGTAGCAAGCGCCGATGCCCTCTCGACCGACGGTATTGTCAAAGAGATCGGCAACCTGAAATCGGAGATGGGAAAGATGCTGGCCCAGCTTTCTGACCGGCTGGAAGATGGAGTGCGCACTTATGACGGCATCAAGAGAGCAGTCGCGGTAAAAGAGAGCGAACTGCAAGAGATTTACGAGATCGAAAAAGCCGCATCAAGCCTCGCCGCGCTAATCGAAGCTCAGGAGATCAAGCGGCAAGAGTTTGAAAGCGAAATGGCGGCCAAGAAAGAGGACCTTGGCCGGGAAGTTCAAACCCTGCGCAGCGATTGGGAGAAAGAGAAAAAACTGCGCGAGACCGAAGCCAAGGAACGTGAGGCGGCGGAGGCTAAAAAGCGTGAGCGTGAGAAGGAAGAGTACCTCTATGCTTTCACTCGGGAGCAGCAGTTAGCTAAGGACCAGTTTGAAGATGAGAAGTCGCGGCTGGAAAGAGATATTCAGCACACGAAAGAGCGAATGGAACAGGAGTTAGGTGAGAGAGAAAAGGCTGTTGCTCAGAGAGAAGAAGAACTGAGCGTACTGCGAACGAAAGCAGCTTCCTTTCCCAGGGAGATGGAAGCGGCAATAAACGGGGCCGTTAAAGAAGCCACTGCCCGGGTTCAGCTTGACGGCAAGAACAGAGAAGAGCTGCTGAGAAAAGAGTTTGACGGGGAACGCAATGTGCTTAAGACTCGGATCGAGTCTGTGGAACAACTAGCTAAAGAGCAAAGCGAGCAGATCGCGAGACTGTCTCAGCAGTTGGAGAAAGCCTACGGCCAGGTTCAGGACATTGCCGTCAGAACCGTCGAGGGCTCTTCCCACTCGAAATCGTTGGGCGGGTTAATGACGGAACAAAGCCGTAAGCAGGCGCTGGAACAATAGGTCAAGGCGCAGGCGCGCTGGCGAACTCGTTGGACGTGAATTCCCAGCGAAGCCATGCCGCAAACAAGACAATTCACGCAAAGACCCAAAGGTGCAAAAACGCGAAGAACAAATCGGATTGGACTTTGCGTCTTTGCGCGAAACTTCTGACGTGGGAAACATGATCAACTGGAAAGCGATCCGCGGGCATTTTCCAGTTACGAACAAGGTGGCCTACCTGAACACGGCCGCTGCCGGGCCGCTATCGCGCCCTGTGATGGAAGCAGGGTCGGAGTATTACCGCCAGATGATGGCGGACGGTGATGTGCATTGGGATGAATGGCGGGCCAAGCTCGAGGGTGTCAGGAAGAAGATAGCAGAGTTGATCAACGCCGAGCCGAATGAGATTGGGTTAACTACGAACACTTCTTCTGGCATGAATTTAATAGTAGACGCTCTGCAAGGGAGGGGAGAAGTCATCTCCTGCGACCTTGAGTTTCCGGTTTCGACCATCCCGTGGATGCATCGCCAGACTCCTGTGCACCTGGTGCAGAATGTTGATGGTGAGGTGGATCCCGGTGAGGTACGCCGGGCGATGACCCCACAGACCGGAATCATTTCCCTCAGTCACGTTCAGTATTCAAACGGCTTTCGCAGCGACCTTGCGCAACTCGGCCTGGAGAAAGGCAGTCACGCCCTCGTTGTTAACGCAAGTCAGTCGGCGGGCGTGTTTGAGATCGATGTGAAGCGGATGAAGATTGATGCGCTTTGCGCCACCGGACACAAATGGATGCTCTCCGGCTACGGGTCGGGTTTCGTCTACATCAACCGCGCGCTGTTGGCGGAAACGAAACCGCGATCTATTGGCTGGCTTAGCGTTGAAGATCCATACGGAGACCGCAATTCTAAAATCAATCTGCGCGGAGATGCAGCCGCGCGCTCGGAGTTGGGTTGCCCACACTTCGCCGGCATCTTCGCATTGGGTGCATCAGTTGATTTTTTGACCGGAATAGGGATGGTAAGTGTTCAAGAGCGCGCTCTTTCAGTGAATCGAATTCTGACGGATCGTCTAATTGAAGCTGGCTTCAGAGTTCTCTCACCGCTCAGTAACAAGAATAGTCGTTCGGCGGAGACGCTGGTTGCAATCGAAAATCCGGCTCAGGTTGTTACTAAACTGGCGGCGCAAGGCGTACTCGTCACTGAAAAGCCCGAGGGTATTAGAGTCGCAACGGATTTCTTTAATAATGAGCAGGATATCGAGCGGTTGATTGAGGGGTTACATTCCTCTCTGACCTGCAAGGTTAGCGGCACTTGAGTTGTATCTTTTTGGTTCCATTTAGCGACGCGCGCGACTTGTTTTTGCCGACTTTGCCATCGGTTTTGTTTTCTTTGAACTCTTCGCGTCCTCATCGCTGCCGAAATGCTTGCGCGCAAGACGAAGAAAGCTCTGCATGATTGGAGATTCATAGCCACCGCTAAGTCTGGCGATCCCGAGTTCCCAGTTGATCTGCGCGCCCTCAATCCACCATCTCACCAGTCGGCCCCTCTCCACCTCTTCACGCACCGATTGGAAGGGGACAATACCAACGCCCATGTCTTCCTCAACCATTCTTCGAATCGCCGCCTGGCGGCTTAACTCCATCGCCACGCTCAGGGTGACCCCGGCCTGGGCGAAAAACTGATCGATCAATCTCCGTGTGTTGCCACCGCGCTCGCCGAGAATTAGCTTCTCACCTGCCAGGGTGTAGGCGCTCACGGTGCGTTGTTTCGCTAGCCGGTGGCGTGGCGAGGCTATGGCGACCAGTTGATCTTCATTCAACCGTTCGGTTTGTATGCCGCGGGCCTCGACCGGTAGCGAAACGAACGCCAGGTCCATCTCACCCGCAAGGATTTGCTGGACCAGGGATTCGCTGGTACCCGATCCCACTGTAACTTCCGCGAGCGCATGTTGCTTTCGCATCTCTCTTAGTATCTGGGGCAGCTGTTCGGTAGTAACCATGGCAGAGGCGCTGCCGATCCTCAACCGTCCTTTTTCTGCTCCGGCCAACTCGGCAATTTCATCCTGGGCGGCGTCGTGTTCGCGCAGGATTAGTCGCGCACGGTGCAGCAAGTGCTCACCGGCTTCCGTCAGAATTACACGGCGGGGCGCTCGAACGAACAATTTTGCGCCCAGCTCGTTCTCCAGTTGCCTGATCTGCATGCTTATCGCAGCTTGTGTCACGTGGACTCTCTGCGCGCCCGCGGTAAAGGTGCCGGATTCGGCGATTGCAACGAAGGCCCGCAGTTGTCTTATTTCCATGTGCCTTCTCCCATTATCACGCTCGGTTATCGGAATAATAAAATCTTTTAGTTTCCATTATAAATCACCTTTGCCTAGAATGAGCAAAAAGGTGATCCTTTGGGACTGATGCAGTTTGGCATGAAGAGGCGTTGCCACTCACTACAGAACCGAGGAGCGGTAGCCACCGGGTGGGTGCAATACCAATCGAGTCATAAGAAGACCAGATCTTATCGTTTGTGACGGTCGGGCAACTGAACCCGGTCGCTACCGCTCCTCAGTTCCGTAATTGACTGGTATTTCCCCAACTGAACAAGGCGGCTACCGGACAAAATGGTTAGTAGTGAGCGCAGATCAGCGGATGTTTTGATGGCCCGTCGGCTGCGATCTCGCAATGCTGTGGTCGGTGTCGATGGTGGTGGGAGCAAAACCCACGCCGTTATTGTGGATGCCGACGGGCGAATACTGGGGCAGGGTACGTCTGGCCCATCAAATCCTTTGCGTGTGGGAATCGCCAGAGCTGCCGCGGGGGTGCGCGAAGCCATCGATAAAGCTTGCGAAGCGGCCCAGGTCCGCCGCGAAGATATCCTGGCAGCGGAAGTCGGGTTGGCGGGCGCCCGCCGCACGGAGTTGCGCGAACGCGTTCGTGAAGCGCTTAACAACCTTGGCATTGCTGGCGTGGAAGTGGTCGGCGATGCGGACATCGCACTTTACGGGGCGACGGATGGGGAGCCAGGAGTGGTAGTGATCGCCGGGACAGGCTCAATTTGCTGTGGAGTCAATGCCCGAGGTAAACGTAATTGCGCGGGTGGTTGGGGGCCGGTTGCCGGCGATGAAGGCGGAGGCGCCTGGATTTCCCGACGAGCCCTGCGGGCTATTGCCCACGCTTCCGATGGGCGTGGTCCAAAGACCTCTCTGATGGCGGCAGCCTGCGCTTATTTCCATGTAACAACTCCCGAAGATCTTGCCACCGCGATCTACGCTCCCACTTTGACCAACGAGCGCCTGGCTGGTTTTGGCAAACAGGTAATTGAAGCTGCGAAGGCCAAGGATCCGGTGGCGCGGGCAATCATGACCGAGGCGGGCTGCGAATTGGGTCTGGCTGTTGCCGCCGTGATCCGAAATCTGAAGCTCGAGCCTGAGCGGTTTCAGGTGGCTTATGTCGGCGGCGTTTTCGCAGCCGCTGGCGATTTGGTACTGGGACCCATGTGCGAGCGCATTCGTCAGATAGCGCCCATGGCTTTTGTCGCACCGCCGCGCTTGTCACCGTCGCTGGCTGCGGCCCGAATGGCCCGCGAGCGTTCCAATCTCGTGGCCCTGGCGGGTTGATCGGCTTCAAGGTCTTGTTAGGGGATGTAGAGTTGTGGACGGGGAGCAAAGTGCAGCTCATTTTCCATTTGTTATTTTCCATTTATCAGATGTCATTGATGGAAATGCTCGACTTGTCATGTCGGGAAATCGTGACCGCGAATCGATAAGTAGGGTGATACCTGATAACTAGGGGTGATACCTGATAACTAGGGGTGAGACCTGAAACTGATCTGACAAATGGTTACTGATAAATGGAAAATGACAAATGGAAAATGAGTTGCGATCCGCTTCCCATTACCGAACAGGAGAACTCTCGTACTTCAAATCTGAGTTCGCTTTCGGTAGCGGAGATCGTCTGCTTGATGAATGAGGAAGACGCGCTGGTTGCCGCGGCAGTCGCTGATGTTCTTCCCGAGGTGGAAAAAACGGTCGCCGGAATTGTCGATAAGCTCCGCGCAGGCGGACGGCTTTTTTATATCGGGACTGGAACTTCGGGACGCCTGGGAGTGCTTGACGCATCGGAATGCCCGCCCACGTTTGGGGTATCGCCTGATCTCGTCCAGGGTGTGATCGCCGGTGGATATGAAGCATGCTATCGAGCGGTTGAGGCTTCAGAAGACGACCCACAGGCCGCGCAGGGTGATCTCGAAACCCGCGACTTTGTTAAAGACGACGTATTGGTAGGATTAGCGGCTTCAGGACGAACGCCGTATACGATCGGAGCCCTGAAGTATGCGCGCACCTTAGGAGCTTTTACGGTTGCGGTTACTTGCGCGCCGGATTCTCCCATCACCCGATTTGCGGAAGTGAGCATTGTGCCCGTTGTGGGACCTGAGGTCGTTACCGGATCGACGCGTCTGAAAGCGGGGACAGCTCAGAAGATGGTTCTAAACATGCTTTCAACTGCTACGCTGGTGAAGCTCGGTTACGTTTCGGGTAACCGCATGTCTAATTTGCAGGCGCGCAATTCCAAACTTCGCGCGCGGGCGGTGCGCATCCTCATGGCTGAAACCGACCTGGACGAGAACGCCGCTGCGGCAGCGCTGAGCGCTGGGCAGGGTGATATCCGCATCGCGTTGGTGATGATGAGGACTGGATGTAACGCCGAGGCAGCAAAAGAAGCTCTTGCTGAATCGAAGGGAATTGTGCCACAAGCGATCAACCAGCTTTCCGAGTAAGATAAAAACAATAACACGATCCACGAAACCACACGAAACCGCACGAAATTGAGTCCTTAATTCGAGTTACTTCGTGAGATTTCGTGGATCGTTTTGCCGCTTCTTTTGCGGCTTGCCACTTTTTAGCAACTTGGCAAAGGGGAACATGAATCCGAACCTTCTTAAACTCCTGGCCATCTTTCTCGTTCTAGTCTCAACGAATGCTTACGCGCAGGCCAATAAAGATTCAACTCTGGACAAACGTGTGCGCGGTGAGGTCGCGCAGTTCAAGGGTAAGGTGAGTCTGTTCGCAAAAAATCTTGACACAGGCGCGGTGTACACCTTGGGCGGCGATGACCAGGTTCCGACCGCGAGCACAATTAAACTCGCTATCATGGTTGAGGCCTTCGGCCGCGTTGCCAAAGGAAAAGCGAAGTGGACTGATGAATTGGCGCTGACGAAAGAGAAGAAAGTAGGAGGCGCCGGAATTCTTCCCGAGTTTACTGAAGGTCTGCGTCTGACTCTACGCGACGGCGTGACGCTGATGATGGTCTTGAGCGATAACACGGCCACTAATCTGGTGATTGACGTGCTGACGGCGGATGCGGTGAATGCAAGGATGGAGTCGCTGGGGCTGAGAGAAACGCGCTTGATGCGAAGAGTATTCGGTGGTGGTGCAAGCGTGGAAGGCCGTAAGGAAGAGAACAAGCGCTTTGGTCTTGGCCGCACCACCCCGCGCGAGATGGTTACGCTCATGGAAAAGCTGGAACGTGGGGAGGTCCTCAGCCCCGCCGCTTCCAAAGAGATGCTCGAACTCATGAAGCGCGAGCAGGGCACAAACGGAATCTGGCGCGGACAGTGGCGGGTTTCCAAAGCGACCAAATCCGGCGCGCTTGATGCCCTGCGCAGCAACGTCGGCATTATCTATCATCCGCGCGGACGCATCGCTATGGCCGTCACCTGCAACGAGATGCCGGAAGTGAATTGGACGGTGGACAACCCTGCCTTACTGCTGATGTCGCGATTGTCGGAAATCGTTACGGAGGCGCTGCTGAGGTGACGGCGCAGGAGACAATCCGCAGATTACGCAGATTACGCAGATTGAAAGTCACGGCCGAACAACACACGCGCGTTACGGATCAACCTTAGTGCTATGATCTAACAGGTCTCCTTCTTAATCTGTGAAATCTGCGCAATCTGTGGATTCTTTCGAACTTCATCCTGCATTGAACGGCGCGCGAGCTTGCATCTTTGACGCGGGAGGCACCCTCGTGCATCCCGATTGGCCCCGTCTCTCGCAAATTGCTAAGAAAGTGTCGGGGCAAGCCTTCGAGGAGGACGAGATGGGCCGGGCCTTCGGGGAGATGTTGAGAACAGTGGGCATAGAGATGCAACACGAAGATTTCGTGCCGGCCGACGACATGAAACGCCCGCATTGGACCTTCCGGAGAATGTACAGCGTGCTCGGTCTCAACGCAGTAACCTGCGAAAGCGTAGTAGAACTTCTGGACGGCGCGCATCTTGAGCGGCACTTGTGGTGCGGCATCGACTCCGAAGTGCCGCGCGTACTGGATGAGCTGAAGCGACAGGGGTTGCTTCTCGCTGTCATATCGAACACCGAGGATGGGCGGCTGACTGACTCGTTGGATGCGTCGCGTATCACAGACCGTTTTGACCTGCTCATAGATTCGCATCTCGTCGGCCACCGCAAACCCGACGCGGAAATATTCCAGCTCGCGCTTGAGCGTCTCAAACTTGCGGCAGATGAGGCGGCCTATGTTGGAGATTCCTATGTGCATGACGCGCTGGCGGCGCGGGCGGTCGGACTGCGCGGAATTTTGCTCGACGCGCTCGACTTGTATCCAGAAAGTGTTTGCCCGCGAATCGGATCGCTGAGTGAATTGATAGAACAGAATTCAGGAGTCAGGAGTCAGGAGTCAGGAGTCAGGAGTCAGGAGTCAGAAGTCAGAAGTTAGGAATCAGAAGTCAGAAGAAGGGAAGTTCAGAAATTCTGACTTCTGACTCCTGACTTCTGACTTCTGACTCCTGACTTCTGTCTTCTCTATTAAGATGCGCGCAATTGATCTCATCATTATTTTTGGATACCTGATAGGCATTGTTCTGTTTGGGGCTTGGTTTGCCCGCAAGCAAAAAACCACGAAAGACTATTTCCTCGGCGGCCGCAATGTGCCGTGGTGGGCCATCGCCGCTTCTATCGTCGCGACGGAAACATCAACCATAACATTCATCTCGGTTCCCGGGATCGCGTTTGCGCGGGGCGGCAATTTTCAGTTTCTACAGCTCGTTCTCGGCTATATGCTGGGGCGCATAGTTATTTCGCTAATCTTCATTCCCTCGTATTTTCGTGGCGAGCTCATGACCGTCTATGAACTACTGAACCGACGTTTTGGCAATCGCATTAAGATGCTCGCGGCATCACTCTTTGTTGTGATGCGGAACATCGCTGATGGTATTCGGCTCCTCCTTACTGCGTTTGTACTAGCTGCTGTTTACACCGCTTTTCAACCCCAGGCGAACACCGAAACCATTGTGATCGGCTCAATCATACTTCTAGGGGTGGTCATGATCATCTTTACGTATTTTGGAGGAATGGAGGCAGTTATTTGGGTAGAGGTGGTGCAATTAGGAATCTATCTTGTGGGAGCGGCCATGGCGGGGCTTGTTCTCATCGTGGCCATCAACGGCGGTTGGGGCCAGGCTATTGCGCTCGGAGAGCAGTATCAGAAATTTAATTTCGTTGACTTCGGTTTCAGGCAGACAAGCTACGTGTTTAGCGCTCCGTTTACGACTGGCACTCTTAACTTCTCATTGCCGATTGACCTTACGAAAACGTACACCTTCTGGGCCGGACTCCTTGGCGGATGCTTCCTGACAATGAGCACTCACGGTACTGATCAGTATTTGGTGCAACGCTATCTTTGCACGGATAAGCCGCGCCGCGCCGCAACCGCTCTTTTGTCCAGTGGCGCAGTTGTGTTTGCGCAGTTTATCGGGTTTCTATTCATCGGCGTGCTGCTGCTCGCCTTCTACCAGCCGTACAACGACCCGCTGTATACGAATTTTGCTGAAGCGTGTGCGCGACTACAACCTGCATCTGCAGCTAAGTGCCTTTCCGATCCGTCGTTTGCGCAAAGCGCAAGCGCGACCTTCCCATTCGCGGGAGGCGATCGTGTGTTTCCCGACTTCATAACGAAGTTCATGCCGTCGGGTCTATCTGGTCTGGTGGTAGCGGCGATTTTTGCCGCGGCGCTTTCGTCCTCGCTTAATTCAATCGCCGCAACTGCGGTAAACGACCTTTACAAACCGTTCAGACCCCGCCGTAATGACAAACACTACCTGCGTGCGTCGCACTGGTTAACGTTGCTGTGGGGCATTGTCCAAATCGGCTTCGCGCTGCTAGCTATGCGACAGAATCGCTCGGCGCTCGATCAGGCATTGTCCATAGCCTCCCTGATTAATGGCCCGATTCTAGGGGTTTTTCTCGTGGGAACATTTCTGCGCCGCGTTAGCGAGCCGCCGGCGCTTCTGGGGATGCTAACCAGCATGGTGGTGATGACATACATCCGATTCTGGACTCCGATTGCCTGGACTTGGTACGTGCTTATTGGAAGTATGATAACTTTTCTGGTGGCATGGCTGTCAGGTTTTGCTTTTGCTCCTGCTCCGCAGGAACGTCGCGACGAGCTTTCACCCGCCAGATAATCGACTAAAATAGGGCTCAGTTAAACTAACTTTTTATGAAACAAAGCACCTCCTCCCGATTCGACTGGTTCAAGTCGCTACTTCTCTCAACGGCCTTGCTGATTACCCCGCTCCCCCGAATGCAGGGGCGCGAACAAGCGCAAGCCCTTCCGACAACGTCGCCCCACGAAGGAGTCTTCTTTGCAATAGGTGATAATGCAATCCCGGCGGCGAAAGAGCTGAGGCCCTATTCCTCGAAGCCAACGAAAGCAGCCTTGAAGTGGGCGGACAAAGAGTTGCGGCGCATGTCCATCGAACAGAAGATCGGTCAACTTATCTCGGTTGGCATCAATGCTACGTTTCTCAATCAGGATAGCGATGCCTTTCGCGCTTTGAAGCGGCAGGTTGAAGAAAACCACATCGGCGGCATCATTCTTTTCCGTGGGCCTGTCTACGAATCAGTGTTTCTGGTAAATCGCATGCAGCACTTGGCCCGTTATCCGCTCTTGATCTCGGCCGATCTTGAAGCAGGGGCGGGCATGCGCTTTGACGACACGGTCAACTTTCCCTGGAACATGGCGGTCGGAGCCACCGGCAATCCTGACTTCGCGCGCCGGCAAGGCGAAGTGACGGCGCGTGAGGCCCGCGCGCTGGGAGTGCAACAGATATACGCGCCGGTAGTGGATGTGAACAACAACGCGGCCAATCCTGTGATCAATGTGCGCGCATATGGTGAAGACCCAGCAGATGTGGCACGCTTTTCGGCCGCCTTTACAGTGGGCGCCCAAAGCGCCGGAGTGATCGCCACCGCCAAACACTTTCCCGGGCACGGTGATACGGCAGTTGATTCACATCGAGGCCTGCCCGAAATTAACGTGGGACGCGAGCGGCTAAACAAGGTCGAGCTGGTGCCCTTCCGCGCGGCAATTGATGTGGGAGTAGGCGCGGTGATGGTGGCCCATGTGGGCCTGCCCCAGATCGATCCTACGTCAGTCAAGCCTCTGCCGCGGGAGAAGAGAATTGGACCGATTGATACGGATGAAGCGGGCGAGATCGTCGCCGAGAGCGCTGCAATTCCGGCGACGGTTTCTCCGGTGATAGGCAAAATCCTGAGAAACGATCTCAAGTTTGACGGCATGATTGTCACTGACGCTCTCAGTATGAGTGGCTTGACCATCTACTTCAACCAGGATGAAGCGGCGGTTCGGGCCCTGGAAGCGAGCGCGGACTTGTTACTGAAGCCCGCGGATGCGGATGCGGCATTTCGTGGCGTACGCGAGGCAGTGCGAAGCGGCCGGTTGACGGAGAAGCGAATAGAAGAATCCGCGCGCCGGTTGCTGGCGGCGAAATACGATCTCGGACTCGTCAAACAACGACTCACGCCGCTCGACGAGATCGATCTCATCGTCGGCAGCCGCGATGTCGGCACGCTGGCCCGCGAGATTGCCGAGCACGCGATTACTCTTGTACGCAACGACGAAAATCTCGTGCCGCTAAGTAAATTGAAAACCGATGCGCGCATTTTCAATCTGGCCATTACCAACGGAGACGACCGCTTGTGGATCACCAATACTTTCGCGGGAACAATGGCGCGCTCCGGTCGCAGGCTTGAAACCATGGTGCTCGACGAGCGCTCTTCTGAAATGGATGTGCAGAAGGCAATTGAAAAAGCAAATGCCGCGGACCTGGTAATTGCCTCGCTTTATGGACGGGTGCGAACCGGGCAGGTTCGCAGTGTAGGCTTGCCGGAGACCGGAGCGCGGGCGCTAGCGGAACTAATCTCCAGCAAGAGACCGATTATTGGCCTTAGTTTTGGCAATCCCTATTTGCTTCAAGGTTTTCCCGAACTGCGCACCTACATGGTTGCCTACGGCGACATGCCGAGTTT
>JALZJF010000203.1 GCA_030859905.1 Acidobacteriota bacterium | reverse complement strand
GCTGCATCCTTGCCTTTAGCGTCAGCGGCACAGGATCACAAGAAGTTGTGGAACTTCGACGCGGAAAAAACAGGTGGGATCGCGGCAGGGTTCACCAATGAAGTAGGAGAGTGGAAAATCGTTGCGGATGGATCAGGGCCCAGCAAGGGAAATGTGCTAGCTCAGTTAGCGAACAACGAACGACCGGTCTTTAATATCACGCTGGCGAGCGGGACCGGCTACACGAACTTGGACATCTCGGTGAAGCTGAAGTCCATCGCCGGGAAGATCGATCAAGGCGGCGGGGTGGTTTGGCGAGCCCGAGACGCCAAGAATTATTATATCGCCCGCTACAACCCGCTGGAGGACAACTACCGTGTCTACAAAGTCCAGGACAGCCGTCGCGTTCAACTTGGTACTTCAGACATCAAGCGAAGTGAGGAATGGCATACTCTCCGTGTCACGATGATCGGAGACCGCATTGAATGCTATCACGATGGCAAGAAGTACTTGGATGTCAATGATTCGACTTTCACGGAGCCGGGGAAGATCGGTCTCTGGACGAAAGCGGACGCGCAGACGCATTTTGACGATCTGACGGTGAGCGGTAACTGAACGTGAAGTTGGCTTGATCCGTCACCTGGCACTACCGAGGAGAAAGTGTTGATTGGAGCCACATCAGTTACTCATACTGACTGCATTCGACTCTGCTAGAACTCGAACGGCATGGTGAGTCTGCCTGTTGCCCGGTTGTTGTGGGAATCAAAGCTAGTAGATCGCAAGAATAGAATCACTGTTGAAAGGAATTCGATATGACTAAGCAGCGCCTTCTTATAGCTGCCACTTTGGCGGTGCTGTTGGCAGGAGTGCTCGTCTTTGGCGACGGGCGATTATACAGGCCGAGCCTAGCGCAGAAGTCTGGATACACCACGGATCTGAATGAGCTGCGCTCGAAATTCAACTCCGACAAAGGCAAAGTCAGGTTGCTAATGTTGTTGTCTCCCTCTTGAGCAGGTTGTCTTCGGGGGGCCTCCGAAGTCCAAAGCAAAGTACTGGAGAAAGTAAAGAGCTCGCACCTCCGAGTTTACTCAGTGTACGTCCCGATATTAGAGAGCGACAACGAAGCAAGTATACCTTCCGCAGTGAAGAGACTGCCGGATAGCCGAGTCGCGTTCTACTGGGACGCGAAGGGAGAACTCACCAAGGGTTATTCGCGCGTGCTGCAACTTGGCGAGGATCGACCCGCGTGGGATGTTTACCTGGTCTTTGATCGCAGCGCTGAGTGGAAGACGGAACCCCCTGCTCCTAATTCCTGGATGCACCAACTTCGCGGCGTTTCAGCAGATCGCAGACTCAACGGCGAGACGCTAGCAACTGAACTGGAGAAATTACTTAGATGAGTATGACTTGTTGTCCTACAGAATCCGCGGTTGCAGAAGAGGCAGGAATGGTCGCAAATGAGATCTCGGCGCAACGCTGCCGAAGCTGCGAGGGCCAAGGCCGGCCTGTCTCACGAAAGACTGTCCTTCTGATGCTGAAGCCGGATTTACTCGATCAGGCGATCACAGGAACGTATAGCTTCTGCCCAGCGCGGGAATGTCCGATTCGTTTATTTCGCAGAGCAAGGCAGTCATAGATTCACCACCGATGATTTGCGGTTAAGCGTCGGAGTCAAAGCGAACGCAGATCCGGTTCCTTTGTGTTACTGCTTTGGATTTGAAGAGAGTCATATTCGCGACGAAGTTTCCCGGACGGGTCGAACGACGGTTCCCGAACGAATCTCAATGCTGATTGCAGAAGGCCTCTGCGCATGCGAGACACGAAATCCGGCAGGGGTTTGCTGCTTGGGGAAAGTGAAAAGAGCCGCCAAAGGATTATCCGAATTGGCGGACTGAACTATGGGACCATTCTTACTCATCTGTTTGCTATCCATCGGCGCAGCGGCCCAGCAATCTGATCCGCTGCCTGAGTTTTCCTTGCCGACACTCAAAGGGCAGAGGGTGACCTCCAAGGAACTGAAAGACAGTATCGTCGTTCTCGATTTCTGGGCCACTTGGTGTGAGGGATGTATTACGGAGATTCCTGCGTTTAATCGTCTCGAGCAAAAGTACAGCACTCGCGGCGTGAAAGTCATTGGGCTGGCGGTCCAGTCGGGATGGGCCAAAGACATACGGAAATTCGCTAGACTATACAAGATGAGTTACACACTTCTGGTCGGGAATGACGACACAGTTGCTGAATATGGAGTAATTAGCTTTCCGGCAACTTACGTCATTGCTCCTGGCTGGAAGCTTCACAAGAAATACCTGGGCGTCTCGGCAACCAAAGCGGCAGATATTCAACGAGACATAGAGATGTTACTGGAGGCCAAGCGCTCAACCAGAGTGGGGGAACACGAATGATGAGAGCTATAAACAATTGGCGGTCACTCTTTGCAGCAGGCATGCTCCTTTTCCTTGTGTCTGCGGGGCCGGCTGCCGGCAAGCAAACTCCTAAGAAACAAGTACGGCTCAATTCCGAAGAACAGAGAGTAATCAACTATTTGATTGCCGATTGGGGAGAAGACTACAGCGTTACGAGCGTCGACATCGCCATGGCTGCACTCAAAATGAAGCCCTCAGACGAGACACGCTTTCGCATCGGCAGTCACATCAAGGCGCGTCCGGAGCTTCACGAGATAATTCGCCGCTGGGGCTGGGTCACTCTCGTGCTGACGCCTGACGAGAGTTGATTGCTCGAACGCTTATCAACGCGGAACGTGATGGAAAACCGCAGCCAACGGTTTCGGAGATAGCCACGGCAGTTGGGATAAACGAGACTCAAACGGACCTAGGGCTTTCCATGCTTGAGCGTTACGAGATAGTCCATCGCGCCGCCAGCAAAGGCGCCGGCTACAAGGTGGTACCGCGATATATCAAGTGGGAGCCGCGTTTGGACTTCATCTTTCACAAGGTAAGCCTGGACAGCGGTCGCCAGTTCAACACCAATTGAGCGATCGACTTCATGCTGCTGGTCAGCAGCAAACTCGCAAATGAAAAAGCCACGATAGACACCTCATCGCCGGAAGGTACGGCGCGCATTCATGTCGCCTTCGACAAAGGCAAGCCTGTTACCGTGGAGCCCGCTTCAACGATTCTTTTTATGGGCGGTGGTTGAGGGGTCATCAATCTCTTCAGGTCTGAAGAGGCACTCAACCAGTGGCTAACGAGATATCCGGAGCTAAAAGATAAACCTCGCGGCACAATCGAGCAGGCGCTCGCAGAAATCAAGAAACGAGGGGAGAAGTGAGATTGGTCAGTCAGAGCTTTCATCTAATTAGGGAAACTGTGCCCGATATGAAAATCCTTTACGCCATTAGAGCGTTGTGCCTCGTGTTAGGCGTAGTTCTTGTGATCGGTTGTAATCGAGGTACTCCTGATTCTTCATCGTCTCAGAACGCCTTGCCCTCAGCTCCCGATCAAGCGCTAATAATTCGCGCGAGCGAGTCGCCCACAAACGGGGACAGCCGCGAGCCTGAACTGAATGCAACCCATGACGGTCGCATCATCTTGAGTTGGGTGGAAAAGATCGGTGACAAGCGTTATGCGTTACGAACGGCGACTCGTGATAGCAACGGATGGGATGAAGGGCGCACCGTTTCGGAAGGCGAGAACTGGTTCGTTAACTGGGCTGACTTTCCTTCGGTCATTGCCCTGAATGATGACTCACTAGCCGCGCACTGGTTGGTGAAGAGCGGTTCAGGGACCTACGCGTACGACGTGAATATTTCGAGGTCGAAGGATGGCGGCCGGACTTGGAGCAAACCAATTGTCCCGCATCGTGACAACACCCAGACTGAACACGGGTTTGTCTCACTGATTCCGTTGCCAGACGGTCGCCTCGGCGCAGTATGGCTCGACGGTCGAAACATGAAGAACATGAAAGAGGGCGATGATCATGCGCCCGCTTCGGAGAGCATGACACTACGGTACGCCGCTATAGATGCAGACGGAAAGCTCAGTGACGAGGCGCAACTGGATGAACGGGTCTGCGAGTGTTGCCAGACCTCTGCGGCACTTACAGACCAGGGACCCATCGCGGTCTACCGGGACCGGTCTCAGTCAGAAGTTCGGGATATTTATTTCGTAAGACAAATCAACGGCGGCTGGGGCTCACCTCAACCCGTGCACGCGGACAACTGGGAGATCAACGGTTGTCCGGTCAATGGCCCGTCCGTTAACGCAGATGGCGGGCGCGTAGTCGTTGGGTGGTTCACAAGCGCCGGCGATACACCACGTGTGAAGGTAGCTTTTTCCCAAGATGCCGGCGCCACGTTTGGTAATCCAATACAGGTGAACGACGGTGAAACGGTGGGACGCGTTGATGCTCTACTGCTTCCGGACGGCTCGGCGCTGGTGTGCTGGTTGTCCGG
The DNA here is from genome assembly GCA_030859905.1 of Acidobacteriota bacterium. Lineage (GTDB taxonomy): Bacteria > Acidobacteriota > Blastocatellia > Pyrinomonadales > Pyrinomonadaceae > PSRF01. Next base: position 930 of record JALZJF010000203.1, on the reverse strand, counting down.
GAATGTAGAAGGCGGCGCCATTAAGGTGCGCCGTGTGAGAGCGGACGGCACGCTTGGTCCTGCGTCGGCTATCGCCAAGACTGACATCTCGCGTTCCAGTGGGTTTCCACGAATGGCACGACTTGGCAATGAGGTGCATTTCGCCTGGACAGAATTCGGCAAACCCTCACGCGTACGCACAGCTTCAGCGGATATTAGCCCTTATAAATGAACGGCAGGTTCGGTGTTTGAGCCGCGAATCGCGGTCGTGCTATATTGAGCCACCCCTAAATAGTAAGCCTTGAGCAATTCAGAGCACTCGTACTATGCATAAGCGGTTCCTTGCAACCACCGTCGTCGGCGTCGCATTGCTCTTTAGTCAGGGAGGCACCTTCCTGGTCGCCGCGCTCTGCCCGCATCTTCAGTCGGGAATGGCTTCGTGTGAGACTCAGCTTTCTGAATCCACAATGTCGCACGAAGACATGGGGCACATGGGCCACATGGAGATGGAGCAAGAGCCTGCATCGCAGCCGGATGCCGACGTTGCTAGTTTAGGTCAGCCGATCAGTCCGTGCTCACACTGCGCGGTCCATTCGCGTACGAATCCAAACACCGCTTCGCTGAGACAGGCGGAGGTAGTCAAGCGTTCGGTCGATCTGAATATTCCGCACCAAGTTTCCAGAGTGGCGCCAGTTGCGGCGTCTGCCGTACCAGTCTTGACTTCAAGAGCGCACGGACCACCGGGCCACAATACACCCAGGCATATCCTCATTAATATCTTCCGCATTTAGTACCTTCAGATAATCACATTCCGTGATGGTGACGCAGGCGTCAGCCTGTGTTGTCTCTATTCATTTATATCTTCATCTAGAACATCGTCAGAGTTCGCTTTGGCGAACCAGTAGGGGGAACCATGAACCGGCCTAGTAATTTGAGTATTGCGCTACGAAC
>JALZJF010000166.1 GCA_030859905.1 Acidobacteriota bacterium | reverse complement strand
GATGCCGGGGTGGCGGAATGGCAGACGCTACGGACTTAAAATCCGTTGTCCGTAAGGGCGTGCGGGTTCGACTCCCGCCCTCGGCACCAATCATTCCAATAACTTAGAGCCAATCGTCAGTTCTCTTTTGGAACACACAACGGAGTGAACGCCGTTGCGCACATCGTTTTTGTTCAAATTGCTGAGGAAATCGTGGCGTCACGTGGTTGCGGAGAGTCCGTCATCGATCCTTATTCGCAAACGGAACCTTAACGACCCTGAAATGAAATCGGCGACTATCGCACGATAAGCGCACCGCGCAACATTCCCATTCCGCAAGTAAACGCAAATGTTCCAGTCTTCTTCGGCGTGAATTCCACGAGGACAGGCTCATTCAACGGCAAAGCGCGCTTAATATTGTAGTCGGCTATCACAATCTGAGTACCGCAAGTAGCGGAGACCTTCCGAATGAAAGTAACGTGGGCAGGTATGCCCCCGCGCAATTTGAGACTGGCTGGCTCGTATCCTTTTTCCGTTAGAGCAACGGTAACCTTTTGCACCGCAGGCAGCTTTCGTTTAACTCGTCGTTGTGCCTGAACGTTGATCGGCAAACAAAGCGATGTTGCAAGAAGGAGCATCGCTGCAGCTCCAACAAAGAGTTTCCCGAATGACCTTATTCGCATCTCTTTTCCCTCAGATCCTATGTGTAGTTCTTTCCTTCAAGATGGTGACTATCCAATTTGGGTGTGATTTCAACCATTCAGCCCGCAGCATAAAACTGCCTTCAGTAACAACTCGATCACCAACACTCAGACCTTCCAGCACCGGATAATAGCCGTTGCTCTCTGGGCCAAGGCGCACGGGGCGCATCGCAAAGACATTAGCATCGCTCGTGGCGACGAAAACAACTTGTCGATTAGTGATGTTCTGCACCGCAGCGACAGGTACTACCGGAACACTCGATCCCGGTCCCCCAAGAGCGGCAAAAGCCACGTTCACATACATACCAATCTTGAGTTGCTGGCCGGGGTTAGCTAATTCAATTCGTGCCTGCGCCGTTCGTGTTTGAGAATCCACTCTGGGATCAACATAGGACACTTGACCACGGAAGACGCGACCAGGATAGGCGTCTGTGGTGATGCTTGCACCGCTGCCCATATGAACCTTGCCGAGATCCTTTTCATAGACTTGCGCCACTACCCACACGCTGGACAGATCAGTTACACGCATTAGTTCCTTGTTGGCCTCTATGACCTCGCCCGAATTGACGGTGCGACTGGTTACAGTACCGGAAGCAGGTGCCGGTAAGCTCACTTCCGAACTGACCTGTGATGTAGAACGCAGCACACTGACGCGCTGAGAACTCAGACCCAGAAGCAACAGGCGTTGGCGTAGATTGGCTACTTCCGACTCCGCTGCTTTCAGCTTGCTGGTTGCCATCTCCAGCTCTTCGCGGCTGGCCGCGCCGATCGCCACCAACTTCTCAGTACGCGCATGATGCTTGTGGTGCTCCTCTAACTCCGCAAATGCGGCCAGATATTTCGTTTGCGCGTCGGCAAGATCGTTGCTTGACACCACAGCGATTATTTGACCTTTGCGAACACTTTGTCCGAGTTCTGGCCCGACGCTACGCACAATACCTCCGACCAGAGCCATCACTGGAGTTTCGCGATAGGAGTTGGGCTGAACGACCCCGGTGGTCTGTTGGCCGCTTGCATCCGTCGAGACACGCTCGCCCACTGTTTCGATCTTTATCCCTGCTCTCTGAACTTGTTCGGGAGTTATTGTGAGGGTGGCTCTGGACGTGTTACTCGCTTGGTTAGCGGTTTGATTAGGTTCCATGGTGCGGGGTGCGGGTACAGGCCGTCCGCCGCTACCTCGCGGGATGAAGAGCCAAAGAAGCAGCGCAATCGCTGCGACCGCCACGACCGCAACGACGGCGACTATCGCAGTCTTTCGGGTACGGTTCTCGTTATGACCATTGGCAACGCTCGCGGTTGCTTTTTGAGTTTCTTGTGTTTCGTTCATCTTTGTGTCACCTGCTGTCTGATTGCTATCGGTGAAGCGACAGCGCGTTCAACCTCAACACGCGCCTTGTACGTATCGAGCAGGGCGTCGATGTACCCGTTCTGCAAGTCGATAAAGCGTCGCTGCTCGCCAAGGTAGTCAATCAGCGTCTTTGAACCTAGTTCGTAGGTTTGTCTCACCACATCGAGGTTCGCGTTGGCCTGATCCTTTACCCCGAGGCGGAAGATCTCTGCCGCGCGTGCCGTGCTGTTGTATTGTGCATATGCTGACGCCACTTCACGCCGCACGGTGAGTTCGAGGAACTCTCGGCGGCGCTTTCCCGCTTCGGCCTCAGCTACTGCAGCTTCGATTGCTCCCTGGTTCTTGTTCCGTACGGGCAGATCCAGCGAGACGCCGACGGTGAAGTAGTGAAAGGTGCTCCGAATCGGGCTTAGCATTCCCGCATCGTTGATGCCATTCAGCGGATAACTGGAATACATTCGCTGGTAGCCGGCAATCAAGCTCGCATCCAATCTTCCCTCAGCGCGTGCCTGCTCGATGCGAGCTTCAGCGAAACTCTCGGCGGCTTTCGCCAGTTTCAGATCGGGCCGCTCGGATAGTGCCCGCTCCGTAGCCTCGGCAAGGGGCGACAATGGAGCGATCAGATCATTGAAGTCTCCGCGTAGTCGAAGTGGCTCCTCTGGCGCCATACCAATGAGATTGCGCAGTTCCAACATTTCTATTTGAGCTTTGCCTTCAGCGGTTTCACGCGTCGAACGCAAACGATTGAGTTCGACTAACACCATGTTCTGTTCTAATGGAGCGGTGCCTCCTTCAGTAACTCGGGCCGCGACCAGGTTGTATCCGCGTTGGCTTGTAGCAATTAGATCTTCATCGAAGCCGAGCTTGAGAATGGCGGCAATCGCTTCACCAAACTTGGCGCGTACATCCGCAGCGAGCATTCGTTCTCGATTGGCAACGTCTTGCCGACGCATTTCGAGTTCGCGTTCGGCGACTCTGATCCGAGCTGGACGGCGTGCGCCGAGTTCCAGCGGCAACATGCCGTTAACAGTAATATTGTTATCTTTACCAGTGATGGTCTTTGCCAGACTGGCATCAAGCTTCGGATTGGCTCGCAACGCCGCCTGCTTCACCAGTGCGCTTGCTGCGTCGATCTCTTTGCGCGCCGCCAGCAACTCACCATTGTGTTCAAGCGCATAAGCGACGACTTGATCAACTGCGATGCCTGTCTGCGGATCAAAGTATTTCGTAAGCGAAGACTTTGACAGCAGGGAAAGGCTAGTGTTGATTACAGACAATCGCGTTTCGGAATCCGCCGCACTTGATTGAGCCAGCACTGCGGAAGCGCCAGGCAAAATCTGAGCGATGGCTAAGACACTAGCGATTAAAAAAGCTCTAACGCTCCATTGTTTATTCATGATTACTACTCTCTTTCTCGTTTCCCGACCGCGACCCGGCTTCTCCGACATTTGCTGTTGCTACGCCTTGTTGCTTTAACTGCCGTTCGCGCAACCAGAAAAAGATTACTGGCGTCACAATCAACACATGCAAGAGACTTGAGACCATCCCGCCAAGGACCGGTGTGGCAAGCGGCTTCATTACTTCCGAACCCGCGCTCGTACTCCACATAATCGGAAGGAGACCGGCAACAACGGTCGAGACTGTCATGACCTTCGGACGCAAGCGAAGTAATGCACCTTCGGTCACTGCTTCCATCAAAGTCTTGCGCGTTAGTACGCCGACTTCTTGCCGCTTTCTTTCAACTGCTTCCTCGAGATAGATGACCATCACAACGCCGGTCTGCACGGCAGTGCCGAACAGCGCGATGAATCCCACCCAGACAGCCACTGAGAAGTTGTAGCCAAACGCCCAAAGCAGATAGACACCGCCAGTTAACGCGAACGGCACAGCCAGCAATACATGCGCTGCTTCCAATACGGAGTTATAGGTCATGTAGAGCAGACCAAAGATGATTGCCAGCACTATGGGAATCACAATCATCAGACGCTGACGCGCGCGCTGCTGGTTCTCATACTGACCGCTCCAGTCCAGGTAATAGCCCGGAGGCATTTGCACTTGGCTTGCAAGCTTCGGTTTGGCCTCGTCAACGAAGCTTCCTACATCGCGTCCGCGCACATTCAGCAATACTGTTCCCCGCAGCAGCCCATTCTCGCTGGAGATCATCGTTGGTCCTTCGACGGTGCGAATTTCCGCCATCTGCGCCAACGGAATGGATGCGCCTGATGGTGAAGCAATTGGAATCTCCCCCAAGGCTGCCGCACTGCTGCGATACTGTTGGGAATAGCGAACGCGCACCGGGAAACGTCTGCGGCCTTCGATCGTGACGGTCAGGTTTGTCTCGCCAATTCCTCCCTCGATAACCTCCTCAATGGTGCCGACCTCGATTCCATAACGAGCGGCCGCCTGGCGGTTGATATGGATGTCTATGTAAGGCGCACCGCTGATCTGTTCCGCATAAACGTCTTTTGCCCCCGGCACTTGGTTCACAACCTCAGCGATCCGGCGGGAAAGCTCTTCCAAAGTTTTGATATCGTTTCCAAAGATCTTGATTCCAACTTGAGAGCGTATGCCGGTCGATAGCATGTCGATACGGTTCTGAATCGGCTGCGTCCAAATGTTCGTGACACCGGGCATAGTCAGTTTTTCATTCATCTCAGAGATGAGCTTCTCCCGCGTCATTCCGGCTCGCCATTGTTCGACAGGTTTCAGATGAACGATTGTTTCGTTCATGTTTACGGGAGCTGGATCGGTCGAAGTGTCAGCGCGTCCGGCCTTGCCTACGCTCCATTCGACCTCAGGAAAACTCTTCAGGATCTCGTCTTGCTTGCTCAAGATTCGGAGCGCCTCATCGATAGAGATGGCCGGATCGGTTACCGGCATATACATGACATCGCCCTCGTTGAGGGGAGGCATGAACTCCTTGCCGATTCCAGTTGCCAGAATGATCGCCCCAGTGAATAGCAGTAATGCGATTGAGACCGTGATGAGGCGATGGCGCAAAGCCAACAGGAGCGCAGGCCGATAGACCGCATGCAGAAAACGCATCACAGGATTTGACTGCTCGGAGTGAAACTTCCCGCCTAAGAGATAGGTGCAGAGTACCGGTACCAGTGTGACCGCGATGATCGTTGCGCCAAACATGGCGAACGTCTTTGTGAAGGCGAGGGGGTGGAACAATTTCCCTTCCTGACCGGTCAGCGAGAAGACCGGAATGAAGGCCAGGATGATGATCGCCATTGAGAAGAAAACCGGTCGCCCGACCAGCTTGGTGGAGTCGCTGACCGTTTCAAAAACCTTCCTCCGGTCTTTGGGATCGACCTTCCGCTTTTCTAAGTAGCGAAAGGCGTTCTCTGTTACCACAATTCCGGCGTCTACCAGCACTCCGATAGCAATCGCGATCCCCGCAAGCGACATCAGGTTCGAGCTGATGCCCATGTAGTACATGAAAAGAAAGGAGGTCAGGACTGCCAGCGGCAACGGAATCGTGACGATAAGAATCGAGCGGAAGTGCGCGAGGAAAATGATGTGCGCGAGCGTGACCAGAATTAGCTCTTCGATAAGCGCACGTTTCAGAGTGTGAGTCGCACGCTCGATGAGTTGCGTACGATCGTAAAAAGGAACGATCTGAACACCTTTCGGCAACCCAGACTTTATGGCTTCAATCCTTTGTTTTACGCTCTGGATTACGTCGAGCGTGTTGACGCCGTAACGCGCGATAACAACACCGCCCACCGCTTCTTTGCCGTTCTTGTCGAGCGCGCCTGTGCGAAATGCATTACCAAGCTTCACATCCGCGACGTTCCGCACATAGATAGCGGTACCATTCGCTGAGCCGATGACGATGTTTGCAACGTCATCAGTTGACTGGATCAGTCCAATCCCGCGAACCACGGCCCACTGACCCGCTTGTTCAACGACATTGCCGCCGACGTTGTTATTTGAGCGTTGAACTGCCTGGACAATCGTAGACAGAGGGATGTTGTAAGCCCGCAGCTTGTTCGGATCGACATCGATTTGGTACTGCTGCACGTAGCCGCCTACTGAAGCAACTTCCGCGACACCGGGGACAGAGTTTAGTTGGTAACGGACAAACCAGTCCTGCAAAGAGCGCAAGTCACGCGGGCTCACTTGATCTGATTCGAGCGTGTACCAAAAGACTTGGCCAACACCTGTTGCGTCAGGACCGAGTGTCGGCACCACGCCTTCAGGTAGTTGCTTCGTCACAAGGTTCAAGCGTTCGAGAACACGCGTTCGCGCAAAGTAGAGGTCGATGTTGTCCCCGAAGATCACGTTGATCATCGAGAACCCGAACGCCGAACTTGCACGGACGACACGCACGCCTGCCAGGCCTTGCAGGTTAGTGACGAGGGGATAGGTAACTTGATCTTCGACCTCTTGTGGCGAGCGACCAGTCCAGTCGGTGAAGACGATGACCTGGTTCTCGGAGAGATCAGGTATCGCGTCAATTGGCGTGTGTACTAGCGCCCAGTAGCCCCAGAGCCCGAGGCCAAGGTAAAGCACGATGATGAGCCCGCGATTGCGCAGACTCATCTCGATGAGCCGATGAATCATGGCAGTATTCTCCTTAGACCACCGCTGTCCGGCGGTCTATTGACTCAGAAACTACTGGGCTGTTACTGAGAAAGAGGTCTGCCCTTTTCCTGCCGGCCCTTCATAAGACACTTGCGCTTGCCACTCGCCAGCCATCTCAATGTTGGCCTTGGCACGATAGACTCCCGGCGTATCCGTGGTAGTGAGCGTGGCGGGATCGTTCATCACCGGCATCGAGGCCATTTGCGGCATGTGAAAAGTTAAGGCCGCCGCACCGACATCCACCGGCTTGCCCGAAGAGTCTTTGAAGGTGACGAAAAATTCATTATCGCCATGCTTGAGCTGGCCGGAAGAACTCGACAGCGTGACGGTTAAATTTCCGACCGGCGCGCTCTTGATGATCTTGCCACTATCAACCGAGGAAGTCTTGGAACCACAGGCCGCTATGAGCAACAGAAGTGCGAGAAGACTAGACGCGAGAATATATTTGGACATGATATTCGACCTTCCTATGAAATAGAGATCAACGCGTCACACGAAGACGCGCAACTACGCTATTCCTTTCAAAGGAACAGCGACAACAAGACACACTACGGCCTTGGAGTCTCTAGATCAGAAGAGCGAGATGTCGAATGTAAGCGGGGTTGGAATACGGAGGAGGGCAATCTGCCCAACTTGAAGAATGAGATAAGTGCGGTGGACTAACTAGCGGTTGGGCAGATGGATGAATCGCTATGGCTTGGCTCGCTGATGGGCGCGGATTTTGAGTTCGGGTCGAGCCAGTAGTTCCACTCTGCGGGCAATTCAGAGCGCAGCACAAACGCGCGGTTGAAACCTCCGCCGTGAGCGTCTCAGCCTGGGCTGCCGTCTTGCAGCAATCCATGCCGGCCATTCCTGGCATGCTGCATTCCTGCTCGTTGGAATGCAGAGGAATGCCGGCAACAGTGCCACCAGCGATGACCAGCAATACGATTAAAGATATAAGCCGCGTCCTCATGACCATTGCCCACTGTAGGGAAAACTACCAATGACTGTCAAGATCCGGCTGGCCCACATGCATCGTCGCAGCAGGTCTCGCCCCGTAACGCCTCGATACCTTCCTTGACGATTATTGGCACCATGATGAGGGCCGCGACAGGATCGGCCCACCACCAGCCAACGAGCACATTAAGTAAGAGACCGGCGAGCAGGATGGCCGAAAGGTAAGTACAGAGCTCGGTTTGCTTAGAATCCGCCATTAGGGCTCCGCTGTTTATCGCGCGAGCTACTCGTCTCTTTGCCCGAACGAGCAGTGGCATGATTATCAAAGACACAGCGGCCAGGACAATCCCAATCAGGCTCTCTTCCGGCGCTTCGCGTCTTATCAAGGACTTGACTGAATCATAGCTTACATAGACCGCGAGCAGAACGAAACACGCACCAACTATTCTCAGGCTAATTGCTTCAACTCGTTCTCGGCGCGCCTCATCAACATCTGCATTAAGGCGCCATAACAAGACTGTTCCTGACGTCACCTCGATCAAGCTGTCGAAACCAAACCCGACAAGCGCAATGCTGTTAGCAACCAGACCTGCCACGACGGCGATCAAACCTTCAAGACTGTTGTAGCCGATGGTGAAGTATTCGAGATACCGACCCCGCCGCAGCGCTGCCTCTCGTTTCAATTCTGGAGTGAGAATGTCAGTGCTCATCGAGACTTTTCTAGAACGAAATGCTGTAACTTGCGCCTGGATGACGTCCGCGCTCGAAGATTACTCCAAACTGGTGTCGGCCGTGCGTGTAGTTCAGCAAGGGATGCACGCGAACCCCATCGAACAGGATTGTCGAACTCCAGCGTTCAGAAACGGTGATGTTCAGTCCGCCAATAATGCGGGCGCGATCTTCATAGGTTCCATATGCAACTCCCACATAAGGAGCGATTGGCAGGCCTGTGTGATGCTTAAGACTCTTACTAAAGGTCGCGTAGAACGATTGTCCCGACGGTGTGCCAATGCGATCAGAACTTGTCCCGAAGATTAATGCCGGACGCTGATGCGTTTCCGTCATCGCAACGAAATTCGCAATCGGACTGACCTTTTTTGCCAGCGGATTATATTCGAATCCCGCTGTCAATCTCGGATGAAATCTGTAGGTTAACGTGTTTCGCCATTTCGCACGGTCTATCTGGTAAGAGATGACGCGCACGCCATAGGTCCATTTGTACTTGTCTTGTCCTGCCCCGCTCACGGCGCGGCCCTCGCCGGGTCAAAGCGGTCAACTGGGGACTGATGAAACTTCAGTCGGCGGTTTCTTACCTGAAGCTACTTCCCCTCTTTTCTTGGTTTCACCCGTTGTCACTGCTGAAGACAGCATAACTTCAATCTGCTTTTTCAAATCAGCTTGATTGACTACGCCTGAAATGACTTGCGCAACTCGTCCATCTTTACCGACAACCACCGTTCCGGGCAGGGCCGATCCGAGACCGAAGCGCATCAGGTCCGCTGTTGTCGCACCGATCCATACCGGAAAGTTGATTCTGGTTTCCTTGATGAACTGCAAAACCTTGGCACGATCCTCCATTTCATCTGCTGAAGCGCCTATGACTTGCACACCGAGGGCAGCGTATTCGTTCTGAATCGCCGCAAGGTCAGGCATTTCCTTGCGGCAAGGAATGCAATATGTGGCCCAGAAATTTAAGATTACGATGCGTCCCTTGAGTGAACTTAGACTTTGTTCGGTTCCGGACAAGTCTTTGAGCTTAATGTCGATATCTTGGCCAACGACATCTGCGGCCTCACGCTCTGCCAGGCTGGGCGCCAACACTTCAAGAGTATCGACGCGAATGGTGCTCGTTTCCTTTTTTGTTTGTATCGAGCCCATCACTGCGACGCGTTTGCCGACGAATTCGAGCCAATTCTTTCCCGGCAGACGAAACTTGGCTGTTACAAGTTGGTAGAGCTTAAACTTGTCACCCTCGCGCACCGCCAGCAATGTCGGGTCGCCTCCTTCAACGCATGATTTAGCTTTCAATAGATTCTCCGCCGTGCCGTATTCCACCTTATTTCGGTCAGCTTCCGCCCAACAGTCAGCACAACAGATAACCTGGCCTTCCAGCCGAACGCTTGTGCTCTGGGCGATTGCTGGAACCGCGACAGCAAGACAGAAGAACAGAACTGCAAGTAATCGTTTCATCTATAGAACTCCTATTAAGCTAAACTAGACTTTCGGAGCGCACCAAAATTCAATTAAGGAAGCGCGCGTCGAAGCACAATTAATTAACAGGAGATCTCTAGATTCGAAGGATGCCGAGGCGATCCAGCGGCGGGTCGGAAGTGGAATGGAAACGTGATCCGAGCACCAGATATTGGGAGGCGTGGCTGTTTGGCAAGCGAGACACTGCGAACATCGAATGAGCGACGACGCTCATTTCCAGAGTTAAAAAGTATGATTGTCGCTCAGGTAAAACGAAGCAGGAGGCCGGGATCGGGCAATCGTCGTGATGCTGCGATTCAGTCATGCTCTGCGCGCTTCGTTGAGGGTAATCTTCGCGCCCGTCCTTGCCGTGATCTGAACATAGCGCCAAGCAAGCAACGAAAGCCCAAATGAGGCATAAGGGCAATGCAGTGACTCCTAACCTCATGAACGATGAACATTGCAAAAGCATCTCTCGCATCATATAAGAAACAGGCAGGAACTTGCCAGTGAAGCATGGTCAGCGTTCTTCACTCTTATCCCAGGCCTGCGTTTCTTGGATGCCAAACGCTATGACGCTAAGATGACGACATTCTGTTGCGAGACCTAACCGGACGAAGCATGACTTTGACGGCTGCGAGTCCGGTAAATATTGGTTCATCTCGTTTCGTAAGATCAGGTAAGATGCATTCGACCGCACTTAAAATCCGTTGTCCGTAAGGACGTGCGGGTTCGACTCCCGCCCTCGGCACCAATCATTTCAATAACTTACACTGACTGAGCAACATCAGTTCTTCCCTCGTTTCTTGATTTCTTCGAGTGCTTCCTCGATTGTGCCACGAGGCTTGTCTTTTAGTTCCGGGTATCTAACTAGCCAGTGATTGAGCGCCTCTTCAGACCTGAAGAGATTGATGACCCCTCAACCACCGCCCATGAAAAGAATTGTTGAAGCTGGCTCCACAGAAACAGGCTTGCCCTTGTCGAAGACGACATGAATGCGGGCCGTACCTTCAGGAGATGACGTGTCTATTGCTACTTTTTCATTTGAGAGTTTGCTGTTGACCAACAGCATGAAGTCGATCGCTCAATTGGTGTTGAACTGTCGACCGCTATCCAGGCTTACCGTGTGAAAGATGAAGTCTAAACGCGGCTCCCACTTGATATATCGCGCTACGACCTTGTAACCGGCACCTTTGGAAGCGGCGCGCTGGAGTATCTCGTAACGCTCCAGCATAGAAAGCCCTTGATCCGTTTGAGCTTCGGTTATCCCGACTGCTTTGGCAATGTCGGAAACGGTGGGCTGCGGTTTCCCATCACGCTCCGCATTGATAAGCGTTCGCGCAATTAGCTTTTCGTCAGGTGTAAGCACGAGCGTGACCCAGCCCCGGCGGCGAATTATCTCGTGAAGCTCGGGATGCGCTTTGATGTGGTTGCCAATACGAAAGCGTGACTCATCTGATGGCTGCATTTTGAGTGCGGCCATGGCGATATCCACGCTCGTCACGCTGTAGTCTTCTCCCCAATCGGCAACCAAATAGTTGATTACTTTCTGTTCTTCGGCGCTAAGGCGCGCTTGCTTCTTAGGACTTTCATTAGCGACAGCCTGTCCCGCACTAACGAGGAAAAGAAGTGTGATTGCTGCAAAGAATAACCGCGAATTGTGCACAGGTTTCTTCATTCGTGTTCCTCCGCTCTCGTTTGGCGTTTCGCCTCTAGTAACGTCTCTATGTCTCGTTGAATATCTGCGGCTTTGGTAGCAGACACGCCCAAGTATTTCTTGTGAAGCTTCCAACCGGGAGCGATAACATAGGTTGCGGGAAAGCTAATCACTCCATACTCCGACACTGTTTCGTCATTCCCTACCAGAAGTGTGTAGCGCACCTTGTACTGTCTAGCAAATTTCCGAATGTCTTTGGCCCACCCCGACTGAACTGCCATTCCAATGACCTTCACGCCGCGCGGGCCGTACTTTTGCCCCAGACGATTAAACGCAGGAATCTCCCTGATACATCCCTCACACCAGGTGGCCCAGAAATCGAGAACTACAATACTGTCCTTCAGTTCCTGCGAAGTTACTGTCTGCCCTTTGAGCGTGCGCAATGAAAACTCAGGGAGTGGATCGGGGTGCTGCGCAGTGGCCCCTACGAATAACAAACAAATGAGTAAAAATGCTCTCATCTCAGCTCGGTAAGTAGGGTACTAAGTAAGGAAAGGCCAACATCGCCAGGACCAGCACCGTGACGATCCATAAAAAGAAGACTTGCCGCTTTCGGCTCTTCGGCAGTGCGCAGGCTGTTTCCGGTAGGCAATCTTCTTTTTGCGGTCGGAAAGTGAAGTAAAAGCCTGTCCCTAGAGAAATCAGTGTCAGACCGAGGAAGTATGGCCGATACGGTGTGAGTGCCGCAGCGAACGCCAGCCCCGATGCACCCAGGAATGAGAGCGCGACTGGAAAAACGCAACATCTCAAAGGGAGAACCGAAAAGAACGCTGAGACGAGCGAGAAGCCGTTCGCAACTGATGCCTGTAGTACTTTCATAACCTCTAGAGCCTGATGGATTACCTACCGTGTCTCAGCTTGGACAAACTACTTGACGGAGGCCAACAGTTCCTTAACCTTGTTCTTGAACTCTTCTTTATTCAGATGCGGAGCTTTGGTGACCCCACCTAGTTGATGCATCCAGAATGAGGGTGCAGGCGTCGCTCCCTCCCACTTGGATTCCGACCCATACAAAAAGTAAACGTCCCAAGCAGTCCTGTTGATGCCGAGCGTCTTGGCCCACTCCTCTCCAGTCACCTTGCCGCCGTCCCAGTAATAGCTCAGGCGCTCATCTTTGAATTCATCCGATCTGGTTTGTGCCCAGCCTCTGCTGTCGCTTGGAAACATCGGCAACCAAACGATGTAGGCGCGAAGTCGATTGTCCGGAATCTCTTTAAGCACGTTCTGCATGTCAGCGAACCCGCGACGACACTCCGGGCAAACAGGCGAGACCAGAGCAATTAATCTCACCTTCCCCGAGTCTTGCTGGAATCGCTGCTTCAATTGCTCTGTGCTACTCAAATCTTCCATCGGTGAACTCTCTTTACTTTCTCGGCGAGCAAGCGCTGTTACAACCGCGACTCCTATAAAAGCCACAACCAGTATGGCTAGTCCACGAAAGATTCGCTCTTTAGTCATATCCATCTCCCTTCAAATCGTGCTCTCCTCACTAATGCCTTCAAGTCTACACTCTCGTGTTAAGTCAAGAGTCAAGGGAAAAATTTAGACGTTAGACTTCGCGTGCATCTGATGACCGGGCGCTCCCCCTGAATCGTTTGGCGGCTCTGTTAACTTCACCCAAACAGCACACTCCTGCAGGGTTGCGTGACTCGCAAGCGCATAAGCCTTCTCGGATGAGCATTGAAATTCTCTCAGGAATCGTTGTAGCACCCGTAAGGGAAATCTCGTCGCGAATGTGCCTTTCATCAAAACCAAAGCAGTAGCACAAAGGAATCGGATCTTCGGTGGCTTTGACTCCGACCGGTATTCGCAAATCATCGGTAGTGAGTCTATGACTACCTTGTTCTTCGAAGTAGACGACCGGACAATCTCGGGCTGAACAGAAGCTGTACGTTCCTGTCATCGCCTCTTCCAGCAAATGCGGCTTGAGCATCAATAGCACTGTCTTTCGTGAGACAGGCCGGCTTTGGCTCTTGCAGTTTGTACATAGCTGGTCTGAGATTTCGTTTGCGCACGTTTCTAACTTCTCACGCTGATCAGTCGCGGATTCTGTAGGACAACAAGTCATATTCACCTAAGTAGTTTCTTGAGTTCGGTCGCTAGCGTCTCGCCGTCGAGCCTGCGCTCCGCTGAAACGCCACGAAGTTGGTGCATCCAGTAATTGGGGACAGGCGGTTCCGCCTTCCACTCAGCGGCACGATTAAAGACGAGGTAAACATCCCACGCGGGACGATCGTCGCCTAGTTGCAGCACATGCGAATAGCCTTTGGTGAGCTCTCCCTGGGCGTCCCAATAGAAAATGACTCGACTGTCTGGCAGTCTCTTCATAGCAGAAGGAACACTTGTTTCATTGTCACTATCTAATATTGGGACATACACTGAATAAACTCGGAGGTCCGAGTTCTTTACTTGCTCCAGTACTTTGGTTTGAACTTCGGAGGCCCCCCGAAGACAACCGGGTCAAGTGGAGACAACAACATCAACAACCTGACTTTGCCCTTGTCGGCGTTGAATTTCGCTCGCAAGTCGTTCAAATCGGTACTGTATCCAGCCTTCTGGGGCGAACTCGGCTCGTAGGATCGCTCGCGGCCAAAGACAAGCACTCCTGCCAACAGCACCCCCAGCGTTGTAGCTATAAGAACCCGCTGCTTAGTCATATCGAATTCCTTTCATCAAGGATTCTTAGTCCCGCGTCTCGCGCCTTTGATTCCCACAACGACCGGGCAACAAGCAGCCTCGCCGTGCCGTTCGAGTTCTTCGTCGCAAGCGGAAAGCTGTCGCGCCAGGAGACGACGGAAAGCCTTCATTGCTTTCAGCCGGGCATCCAGTTCCGATAGTTTGTGACAAAGCAGGCTACGCACTTTCCGACACTCATCCGCACCACCCGTTGCCAAGAGACCTTTTATCTCCTCGAGTGAGAAACCCAGTTCCTGGGCCTGCTTGATGAACTGCACTCGCTCAATGTGCTCATGCGTAAAGAGTCGAAAGCCACCGGAGGTACGTGGGGCGCGTGGCAACAACTTCATCCGTTCGTAATAGCGCAACGCATCAACGCTTACACCCGCGCGAGTTGCTACCTCGCCGATCTTGAGTTCGCTGCGATCCATCGGATTACCTCACGAACCAGAGTATAGACCCTGAAGCTAAGTCCAGAGTCAAGCTG